>DAIRGB010000014.1:0-18823 GCA_036794765.1 Patescibacteria group bacterium
CGATAGATTGTATCTGTCTAAAAATGTTAGCGGTGGAAGTTTGGCCAAGTTGATTGAGCTGTATTTTGGTCTGATTCAATTTTTGATAGATTTCTTTGGTGGTGATGTGGTTATCGATTAAGTATTGTTCGATAAAGGCAATCCAAAGTTTATAGTCGATAACTAGATTCCAAATTTGTTTTTTACTCATAAAAACCTCCTTGATGAAACTAACTTACAACCAGATTATAATCATAAAAAAACTCGTTTCGAACCATAATCGAACGAGCGGTTAGTAAAATGGAATAAGCGGGAAAAATTACCAATTTAACTTGTCTTTGACGAAGTGACTGTAGCGACGGGAAACCGGTATGGTAATTTGATTAGTTAGTTCAAGTTGGTAGTTTGATTTTTGCCAGAGATACATGCGTGAAATATAGTCTAGATTGACTATAAATGATTTGTGGGTACGTAAAAAATTATCTGGTAGGTTTTTTTCCAAATCTTGGAGATTATAGTTAACTCTTTTGCTGTCTTTTTGATGGTTGTTGGCGAATACCAGTGGACCTTCGGCGGCAAAATGAGTTAGATCTTTGAGTTGGAATATGTATCGATCATTTGGGTTGGTACCGAAGGCAGTTATTTTCCCGCCGATAAATAAATTGGTCGAATCGATTTTGGCTGGTAACAAAAGTTGGGTTTTCTTTTTTTCGATTTGATTTTTGATTTTGTTGATAGTAACTTGAAGACGTTTGGGATCTGTGGGTTTTAATAAATAATCTATTGCATTTAACTCGAAAGCTTTGACGGCATATTCGTCGTAGGCCGTAACAAAGACAATGATTGTTGTGGGAAAATCTCGGATAATTTTTTGCGCGAGGTCAATGCCGGAAACAAAGGGCATGTTGATGTCCAAAAAGACTAGAGAGATACTTTTTTCTTTAATTAGATTTAAAGCTTTTTCTGGATTATTGAGGGTAAAGATTTTTTGCGCCGGGAAATATTTGCTTAGTTGATATTTTAGTTCATTGGTGGCTGGTTGTTCGTCATCGATGATTAGCGTATTGATGTTTAACATGTATGTATGTTTTAAAGTGGAATCTTGATGGTTACAATCGAACCTTGTCTGGATGAGTTTATTTCTAGGAGATTGTTTTTTTGATAGAAATAATAAAGTCTTCTAATAGTTCCGGCTAGGCCGAGATGTTTTGATTGAGTAATCTTGTCTAAAGTTTCTTTGTCTATACCCTGACCGTTGTCTTGGGTAATCAGGTATAGAAAGTTTTGATCTTTTTTGACTGATAATTTTATTTGGACTGATTGTTGTCGCTTGATGTTGTGCGAAATGGCATTTTCGACAATTGGTTCCCATATTAGATTTGGTACGGCATGTCGATTGTAAATGTCCGGTATGTTTTTTATGATTTGTAGGCGTTCGTCAAATCTGGCGGTGGCGATAGCTAAATAGCTATCAATATTTTTTAATTCGTCAACAAGTGGTACTAGTTCGCCTTGACGACGTAAACTGCTGCGTAACAATGAAGATAGTTCGATAATCAGGGTATGAGCCTTTTCCGGTTCGGTGCGAGTAAGAGAACCAATGGTATTGAGGGAATTGAAGAGAAAATGAGGATTGATTTGTGATTCCAGATTTTTGAGACGAGTTTGGTTTTGCAAGTAAAGAGTTTGTTCTCTTTTTTGGTAATCAATAATGGAAAAAATGATATAAAGAAAAATTAAAACACTGGCAACTTGTATTAAGATGACGATCAAGACGGAAGCGAAGTCTTCCCAAAATGTTTGATAGAGAAAACCTTCTAGTAAAAAATAGATTATTCCGATTTGAAAACATGAGAATACAAATTGCAGGCCGGCGGCGACGATCATTTTGTCTCGATGGTTTTGGCGGACGTGGCTGAGTATACCACTGATTATACCGGCAAAAACGGTAAGTATGGCATATGGCCACGATAGTGGGAAAAGGACATTTAACATAATAGCCGCTACTCCTGACACAACTAAGCTGACTCTTAAACCAGATAGGATGCCGGAAACGATTATTATAGGTAAAGCCAAATCGAAAATCAAAAGTCTTTTTTCTCCATAATTGAAAAGTAGAGTTGCAATATAAATTAAAAAATATGTAAGAGTAAGTAAAATTTTTTCGAAGGGTTTGGGCTGAATGATGTTGAAGTTATTTTTGATAATTAAGTGACTTATTATGAAAGCAATAATAAGAACAATGGCTGTTCGGCCGGTAATATCCATAATCTGATTCCAGAAGTAAATATTGGTAGTCATGAGATTGAATAGAACTCAAAAAGATAATATTAGAACTATCATAATTATATAATTCTTTTTGGTTTTAAGAGAAGCTAAAAAATAATGATTGACCAATTATTAACATATATGCTAATTTGTAAATGACTTATGAAATTAACACTTATGCTAAATAGTAATGCAAATACAATTGAAGAAAAAGTGGGGGTGGTAATTTCTTTCGTTGGAAAGATGACTCCCCTACTTCTGATTTGGCGCCGGAAGAGAATTGTGATTAAAAAAGTTAATCTTTTTTTGAAAAAGAAAATTGGTAAAAATGTTTTGTATTATTTTTTTGTGAGTGATGCAGATGGCAATGGTTATAAATTATGTTTTAACCTTTCAAAAATGGAATGGATCTTGGATGAAGTTACTTTTTAATAACCGGGAGAAAAAAATGAAAATTACAAAAAACGATTTGTTTTCTTTGCCAAGGAAGAATGGCATTGTGATGCATGTAGATATGAATAGCTATTTTGCCAGTTGCGAACAACAAGCTAATCCGGCTTGGCGGGGTAAACCGTTGGGAGTTTGTTCTTATCTTCATCCTAAAGGGACATTGATTGCAGCTTCGATTGAAGCTAAAAAAATGGGGATAAAAACTGGAACAAAGGTATGGGAAGCTAGATTAAAATGTCCTTCAATTGTTTTGGTGAGAGATGAGCCGGATAAATATCGAATTATTACCAGGAGGCTCAGAAAGATATTTGAAAGTTATAGTAGTGGTGTTTCCAATTATAGTATTGATGAATCATTTTTGAAATTTTCTGATTTGGATATAGATCTGCCTGAAAGTAGAAATGAGATTTTAAAAAAAGCTCAGGAAATAAAATCAAGAATTGGAGAGGAGGTTGGAGAATGGTTAAAGTGTTCGATTGGCATATCCTCAACTATGTTTTTTGCTAAAATTGCTTCTGATTATCAAAAACCTGATGGTTTGACGGTAATCGATAAAAACAATGTTGATTTGATTTTAAACAATTTAGAATTGTTAGATATATGGGGTATTTCTTGGGGGCTAAAAAGACGGTTAAATAGTTTGGGAATTTTCAGTCCGTTGAACATAAAATATACAAAACCTTCTTTTTTGTTTAAAAAGATGGGCAAGATTGGTTATTTTTTGTGGTCAAGATTAAATGGTTTGGAAATAGATAATTTGACAACGAGAGAGAAAAAAGGAGAAAAATCTATAGGTCATTCTTATACTTTAATAAAAAAAACCGAAGATAAAAAAACTCTATCTTTACTTTTATTGAAGTTATGCGAGAAAATCGGTAGAAGATTAAGAAAAAGTAGAAAAGTGGCCAAGGTTTGTTGGTTGGCTTGGACTTATGTTTATGGTGGTGGTTTTGGGCGTCAGGAAAAGATGGCAAAAGCGACAGATGATAGTTGGGAAATTTTTCAAGTTATATACAAGAACGTTAAAAATAAGTTGCTGGCGGGAAAAATTAGTAAAATTTTTATTAGTGTTTCTGGTTTGGAGGATAAAAAAATACAGTTGTCATTACTTTCTGATGAATTAAAAAAAGATCGACTGGTAAGGTCGATGGATATAATAAATGATAGGTATGGTGATTTTACCTTGGTTAGAGGAGGTTTAAGCAACTGGAGCGAGGAGATTTCTGATAGGGTGGCTTTTGGTAATTAGACGAGTTACTTTGTTTTAAATGGTTGTTATATGATTGCAAAAAGGGATGATACTGTTGAAAGAATCATAATTATTGTGATGGCGGTGATGACGATTTTTTGGATTTTTTTGTTCATGTTTTTTGCTTTAATTTAACCAATTTAATTTGTCTTGGATGGTGAATTTATATTGAGAAGAAAATTCGGAAATTTTGCAGAATATGTTTTTTAGTTGTTCTGGGGTGATTCCATATCGATTATTGATGATAATTGTTTCATTATTAGATTTTATGTATATAGTGTAGATCCAATAGTTTCCCCACTCATAGCCAGGTTCTTCGAATTTAAAATTACCAATCTTTTTGACTTGATTCCATAAAATCAATTTTTCTTTACTTGTTTGATATTTAATATAATGATGATTTATTTTGATGCATTTTCTTTGAATTAGTGGATATATGCTTCTAATGATAAAAAATTCGGAAATAAGAAAATATGGTAGGAGAATTGCTGGTCCTGCTCTATAGATGCAGATGCATACAAAAATATTAATTATTGTACCTATTAATATACCGCTAATTCCTAATTTCAATGACCTCGTTTCAAAGGAATAATCTTGCTCAGGGTTCATTTTTTATTATTATGTATTTTTTCTTTATCAATTAATTTGATTACTTTTTTTACCAATATGGCAGGATCGGTGTCGTAGGCTATTTTGCCGGGTCCGCGATAACCTCTTTCTATGATGCCCCTAAATTCGTCAATCAAACCACCGGTTCCTTCCATGATACCGATTGGTTTTTTATCTTCAAAGGCAATGGAGAATTCATTGAGAGTGCCGATTCGGCCACAAACATTGATGATCGCATCGGCCATGCGTGTTAAAAGTAAATTGCGTCCCGAGTAGCCAAAACCGGTGTACATAATAAGATCATAATATCTGGTAGGTAAATGATAGCGGCGAACATGGTCTTTTTCGGAAGCAGCGGGTGAAATTCCAATACTGATTCCGCCAGCTTTTTTGCAACCCTCGGCGGCATAGTTTGGCATGCCGGTAGTGGCGCCGGTTATCAGAAAAGCGTCGTTTAATGCTATTTGACGGCCAAGTTCTCGTACTTTTTCCTTGGCATCAATGGCACAAATTTCAGCTAGAGCTGAACCGGAGACACATATTGAGTATTTGAGATGAGTTTTGTCGTATGGATTTGGGCAGTTTGCAATCTTTTTTTTCATTTTTGATTTTTAAGTCGAATAAAGTTTGGATATAGATTATATTTTTTCGATTTTTGGAGAATATTTGGCGATGTTTTTGATCATTTCTTTTTTTGTGAGAAGACCGGTTTGCGGGCCAATGAATTTTATAACAGAGTCAGAATTGACAGTCCCCCATCTAAGGGCATCATAGCAGTCAAAACCGTTGATGATAGCGGAAATATAACCGGTAGAAAAAGCATCGCCGGCTCCGGTGCGTTCGACAACTTTTGAGCCAAGAGTGTTGATGTGTAAAAATTCTCGGCCGTCGTAAGAATAGGCGCCATGTTCGCCATCGGTGATAACAATATTATTGCTTCCGAGTTTAAAAAATGTTTTGAGATAGTATTTGATATCTTTGTTTTCGCTATTATTTAGTATCATTCTGGCTTCGTCTTTGTTTATGATCATAACATTGGATTGTTTTATTACGTTTTCGATTTTTGCTAAGCCATCTCGTACTTGGAGGGTGCCGGGATTAAAACCGAGTTTAACGTTGTTTTTTTTACAGTAAGCAATAGTCTTTTTGTAAAGTGTCTCATAATTTTTTCCGACTGATGTCAGATAAATCCATTTTGGTTTTTGTTTGATTGATGGAAATGAATACTGGCGAATTTCGTGGTGAGAGAAAATAGTTCTTTCTCCTTTATAATTAATGATCGCCGAATAATTTGTCGGGGATTTTTTATCATGCAACAAATAAAGGAGACTAACTTTTTCTTTTTTAAAATTATTGATTATGGCGTGCTGAGAACCTTCGTTACCGACTATTGTATTGACGGCGCTTTTGAGGCCGAGTCGGGAGGCGCCAATCGCTAGATTGGCAGCATTGCCGGTGCCGGCGATTTGAATTACTTCTCTAACAGGTATTTTGTCTCCATAGTTGAAACAAATTTCGCAGATTTGTTTTTTTAGATTACATTGGACATTGCCTTCTTCAACATTGAGAAAGACGTCGATTGTACAGTCTCCAATTGATAAGATGTCTAACATATTGCAATAAATTAATAATTAATAATGAAAAATGAATAATAATTTTTTAATTCTATTGATTATTCGGAGATATGATTTTTTAGAAATGAAATGATTTTAGATGTAATTGCTTTTATGTCGAGCCCATATTTGGCAATAAGTTCTTCTGGTTTGCTTGACTCGCCGAAAGTGTTTGACATGCCGATTCTTATGATTGGAACGGGATATTTTTCTGATAAGAATTCGCAAACTGCTCCGCCTAAGCCACCGGTGATTTGGTGTTCTTCCAAGGTGACGACTTTTTTGGTTTTTTGGACAGACTTTAAAATAGTTTTTTTATCCAAGGGTTTTATAGTGTGTGAATTTATAACCTCAACGGAAATGCCTTGTTTTTCCAATTCGTATGCTGCCAGGAGGCCATTGGTTAGAATAGGACCGCAACCAATAAGAGAGATGTCTTTGCCTGTTTTCAAAATATTGGCTTTGCCAATTTGAAAAGTTGATTTTTGGGCGGTAATAACGGGGGTTTTTTCGCGAGTAAAACGAAAGTATACTGGTCCGGGATATTCGGCGGCGGCAATGGTGGCTTTATAGGTTTCGTGATAGTCAAGCGGGGCGATAACAATCAGGTTTGGCAGGACGCGAGTAATAGCGATGTCTTCAAGAGCTTGGTGAGTAGCGCCATCTGGGCCGACTGAAACGCCGGTGTGGGCGCCTACAATTTTAACGTTGGTGTTGTTGTAACAGACGTTGGTACGCAACTGGTCCCAGTTGCGTCCGGGATTAAAAACAGCGTAGCTTGACACGAATGGAATAAAACCTTCATGGGCCAGTCCGGCGGCGACACTCATCATGTTTTGTTCGGCCACACCGCATTGGATAAAACGATCAGGAAATAATTTGGCAAATTTATCAACACGAGTTGACTCGGTTAAATCACCGGTTAATACAACTACTTTGGGGTTTGTTTTGCCCAATTCAACCAAAGCGTCGCCATAACCGTTGCGGGTGGGGATCATTTCCGGTTGTAAAAAGTTTTTTGATTTGTTTGACAAAGTAATTTTATTAAAAATTAGCAATTAAAAATTAATAATTAAGGTGAGAGTGCAGAAAATTTTAATTATTAATTGTTAATTTTTAATTGTTCTAAAGCCTCTTTCGCTTCTTCTAAACTAGGCGGAATACCGTGCCATTTGGGGTCGTTTTCCATGAAGTCGACTCCCTTTCCGGGTATGGTATGAGCTAAAATCAGAGTTGGTTTTTCATAAACTGCCTTGGCTTCGTTGCAGGCGTCTATGATTTCTTCGATGTTGTGTCCGTCAATTTCGATAACGTGCCAGTTGAAAGCCTCGTATTTTTCTCGCAATGGTTCAAGAGGCATCACGTCTTCAGTATGACCGTCGATTTGAATGTTGTTGCGATCGATAATTTGAGTTAGGTTATATAGTTTATATTTACCGGCGAACATGATGGCTTCCCAAGTTTGACCTTCGTTGTGTTCGCCATCGGAAGTAAGGCAATAAATACGATGTTTTTGTTTATTTAATCTAGCTGCTAGAGCCATGCCGCAGGCCTGAGAGAGCCCTTGGCCCAGGGGGCCACTGGTGGTCTCCAAACCCGGTAAAGACTCGCGGTGGGGGTGTCCTTGCAGTCTGGTGCCCAATTGGCGAAGAGTTTGTAATTCAGATATTGGGAAGTAACCGGCATGAGCCATAGTAGCATAAAGAACGGGGCAAATATGGCCATTGGATAATATTAGTCGATCTCTTTGTTCCCAGTTTGGTTTTTTGGGGTTGTGTTTTAAGATGTTAAAATATAAAGCTGCAAAGATGTCAGCCATACCAAGTGAGCCGGCAGTGTGTCCTGATCCGGCCTTGACAAGTATTTTAATAATATCTTGTCGAATATTATTGGCCCTTTTTGCAATGTCTTTTTTTTGCATTTAATTTTATTTTTGGTCGAAATGATTTATGAAGTCTTCCAGTTCTTCTATTTTTTTGATTGGATTATTTGATACAAATATCTCACTGCCGCAGACGATTTCGTTGGCTCCGGCTAAGAGTGCTTGTTCGATGGTATTTTTTGGTTTGAGATGCATACCGCCGTCGATTTGAATACTTAGGTTGGGATAGCGGTTGCGTAACGTTTTAATTTTTGAAAGGACTTTTGATTGAAATTTTTGATGACCGCGCCCGGGATCAACGCTCATAATCGTAACGCCGTCAATATTGCCCATTTTGTCATCAAGTTTGTTTAGTGGTGTGTCCGGATTGATGGCTAAATATAGTTTAATAAAATTTTCTTGGTAGATTTGAAGAATTTTTTGCCAGTCCATTTTGGCTTCAGTGTGTAAAATTATTTTTTCGGCGCCGGCCATAATCCAATCGTTAATAGTTTTTTCGGGGTTTTCAATCATAAGATGCGCTTCGACTGATGGTTGGGGGTTTAGTTTGTAAAGGTCTTGAGAGGTAAATTGTGTTTTGGGGCGAGCAAATTTGCCATCGGTAAAATCGACTTGAATTGATTCGACAAAATCTTCGATTTGGTCGATTTTGGCAATCAATTGTTTTTTATTGTTTGCCAAGATAGCAGGTATTAGGCTTTTTTTAAGCATTTTTCAATTTTCTCAATTTGTCTTAGACGACGACTATTTTTAATTTTTCCAGAAAATGGAGTAGTTAAAAATTTGTTCAAGATAAGCTTGGCTTCTTTTTTGGTGACAAAATCGGCCGGGATAACTAGAATATGTGGATTGTCATCATTTTTTACCTCTTTGGCAATTTCTTTGTTCCAGCAAACGGCGGCACGAAGACATTTGATTTTATTGGCTACGATATTCATACCAGCCCCAGAGCCACAAATCAAGACTCCAACGTTGTCTTGACGATTTTTTTTAACGGCTAAACATACTTTTTGGCCGAATATTGGATAATCATCTTTGGCCTCGTAATGGTTGTTTCCATGGTCGATGATATTATAACCCTTTTTTTGCAGGTATTTTTTTATTTCGTATTTTAGACAGTACCCTCGATGATCGGCGCCGATATGGATAGTGGGTTTTTTAAGCATTAGAATTTTTCAATTTGTAATTTAAATTAATTTCATTATTATATGAACTCATTACAATTAAAAGTTTAGCAAATTCATCAATAATTTGATTATATATTTCTTTTTCATTTTCCTCTGCTAATTTATATTCAACAAGTTCTCTGTACATAGACGCATTTATGTATCTTTCAGATAGAATATGACTCATAGTTGTTTTTGCAAAATTATCCAATAAGGAATTTTCATATTGTTTAATTTTGTCCATTTTTTTTTCGTTTGAATAGTCAATTTTGTTTTGGTCGTCTAATATGTTATCTGGTATTTTAGTTTCAGAGATATTGCCTGTATTTTTGAAATTTTCCGAGTGCAGTGTATTAAAAAATATTTGTTTGGCCATGTCAATATCAGCTTGATTGAATGAGAAGATTTTATCAGTTATTTTGTCGCTAATTTCAGTAATTCGTGAATTATTCATTAATTTTTCTAATTCTTTGTTTTCGTGGTCTTGGGGGTGATTTATTTTTTCTAATTTTTCCATTCTATCTGTTATTTTATTCGCTATGTCGAATAATAGTTTTAATGTTTTATTATTAAAATCAACTCCATCTTCTGGATTTATCTGGCAAAAGTTGGATTTTAAAAAATTTATACACATCTGGGGGGTTGGATTTGTTTTTTCTTTAGTTTCTTGGGGCATATTTATTGGTTTGTATGGGTGCAATGATTCGATTGTTTTTTCCATATTTTTATTTTTGTTTTTAAATAAATCTTGTTATTGTAGCATATTTTTTTGTTTTGATCAATAATTAATTGGATAAAAATAAAAATAACCTTACTTTAAATAAGGTTATTATAAGTCTTGAATTTAGAAATATTAGATATTGTAGTCTGAACTGGCGTTTTCATCCGAAAGGCTTAATCTTTTTTTTGCATCATTTTTGATGTATTCACGGAGAATTTTTCTTAATTCCGATTGAATTTTCTCGATTGGGATTTTTTCTACCGAATCTTGATCGTTGTCTCTATCCAGATTGTGATTTTCAAAACCCATATGAATATCTATTGTTTAATACGGGTTGGAGTGTAACAATAATTATTATTTTTTTCAAGGTTTTTTAGGTGGATTTGCTTTTTTTGCCTGGTTCGTCAAAAAACATTTTAATGATTATTATGGTACAGGAGAAATTTTTGATAAAGTCGTTATATGTTTCTGTATCTTTTTGATATAAGCCAAATTCATATCCGGAAAAGAATGTAGCTTTATGACCAATAAGATTTGTTAAATCATGCAAAACAATATTGGTAACTTTTACAGTTTTGATTTTATTTTCAGAAATCTTGATTTCGACTTCGGCACCAGGTATTTTGGCGTAATTTGGATTCGTATTTTCGATATAGTTTAATGGTTTTGGTTGATCATCTTCTGTCCCGTCTTTTGTATTTATGTATTCGTTTTTTTTATTAATGAAATATTCAACAAAAAAATTGTATACTATCGCAGGATTGATGTCTTCAATTTTTTTTCTCAGATTTTCAACAAACGAGTGATATTTGTCTGATTCATTAGTTTGTGCGTTTTTCGGGAGATTTGATAAGCAGTATACAATGCCTGGACATTTATGAATATTTTGAAAATATTTAATAATGTTTTTAAAGGTATCCGTGTTTGTTTCGAGAAATTCCTTTTTTTTGGATTCGAAGTGCTTAAGAAAATCAGGGTTGATTATTGTTTGTTTTACTTCGTTTTTGTCATTGATTGTTGGGATGGGCTTGATGTTGTTTTGGAGATTAAAGAATAATGGATGGTGAGGAACAAAATATTCTTCAATTTGTTTTCTTTTAAGATTTGACAATATGCCTTGATCAAATGAGGCGAATTTTTTTGGTTGGTCCAAAGGCATAAAAAAATACCAGGATTAAATATAAGTCATCCTGGTAGTGTAACATTTTTTCGGTTCACAATCAAGATTTTAAGCTGCTTTTTCCAATATATGACTGTTTGGTTTTAGAGTAACGAAAGTAATATTGTCAGGCAATCCTTGTTTTTGGTAGTGCAAATCTTTAATTATTTCTTTATAGTCTTTTAAGGTTTGATCCAGGTGGAGTATTAAAAATAATTTATCAGTACTTTGGGCATGTTTAGGCAGGTTGTAAATCACAGTGTTATCCAATGGTTGGAACAAAGAAGGTTCGAGGAGGTTTTTTGGTTTGGGAAAATTACTCCAGGCTTGATATAGTTTTTCTTTATCAATGGATGGATGGTAGAAAACCTGGGAAGTTAGTTTTATTTTTTCTATATTGCTTAACTGTTTTTTAGATTCCGGAATGTAGATATAGAATTCCTCATTATTTGGAAGAATGTCCAGAGGGAGACTCATGTCTTCCTGGTCAGAAAAGTTTTTTTCAAGCTTTGATAAAGGTGTCATAAAAATAGATTATTTCTTTCTTAATTTTATATTAACTTGCAAACATTAAAAAAAGATTAAGATTTTATTGAGAATACTATTCTATTATTGGTTTGTCAATCAATAAGGGTTCAATGGTGCTTTCTTTGTCTGTTAGGCGGGAGATATCTTTGTCGATTTTTTTGAATTCTTTGTAGCCATCATTGTATTTGTTGACGGTGGCTTGCAAGTTTTTGCCAATTCCTTGCATATAGTTATCATATTCTTGCAGGTGGCGGCTAAGATTCTGGACGTTTTTAATAATTTCTTTAACTGATTCCTCGACTTGGAGGGATTTTAAGGCTTGCAATACTGTTTGCAGGTAGGCGAAAAATGAGGTCGGTGA
This sequence comes from Patescibacteria group bacterium, assembly GCA_036794765.1. Lineage (GTDB taxonomy): Bacteria > Patescibacteriota > JAHJAL01 > JAHJAL01 > JAHJAL01 > DAIRGB01. The sequence continues at coordinate 11,986 of DAIRGB010000014.1, forward strand.
GACGATGATTACTTTTTTGGAAAAGGCGTATTCAATCAAATCTTTGGAATTGACATTGGTGGTGCCGACTTTGTAGATTAGCAAATTGTAATAAATGCCCTCGGCGGGAATAAACATAAAAGCAAAATCGGTGGTGTTTTCCGATGGTCGGATGTATTTGGCGGTTTCGTCAATGCGATTTTTGATGTCCATTTTGAATTGTTTTTCCAGGTTGTCTCGTTTGGATTCTTCTTTTTCCTCCATAATCATATTATATTTTTCCAGGGAGAATTTGGCGTCGATTGGGATGATTTTGTTTTTGACAAAAATAGCGGCGTCAACTATCTCTCCATTTGGGAATTTGTATTGCATTTGATAGTGACTGGGGGGCAAAATATTTCCTAGTAATGTTTCCAGGAAGTACTCTCCTAAAATACCTCGCTGTTTGGGATTTTTTAGAATATTTTCTAGGCTTTGCATCTGAGTAGCAAAGTTGACTACTTGTTTATTGGTTTCATCTAGTTTGGTTAATTTTTCGGTGACTTCTTGGATGGTTTTTGATGAATCAGCACTGATTTTACTGATAGTTTGGTTGCTGATGGCAAATTGTTTTTGTAAAGTTTCGTTTGATTTTTCCAGTTGTTGATTGATGTTTTGATTGGAGTTAATAAGTTGTTGATTGGTTTCTTTGAGTCGATCGTCAATTTGTCTGGTTAGTTCGTTGATCTGGTTTTGAAGTAGAAGCAAGGTTTGGTCTTGAGAAGAATCAACTTTGGTTTTTTCCAGCTTGAAATAGAGATAGACGAAGATAATTATGAGTAAAATGCAGATGATTACGTAAAAGATGTATTGCATGGGATAATTTTTAATTTTTAATTTTTAATTTTTAAACATATTTTGTTTAGAAATTAAAAATTAGAAATTAGAAATTTGTGTTTGCCGACTTTTAAGGTGCCGAAGACTATTTATGGGGTCTGATGGTAAATGGTGAGAATTTTTTTGTTCCCACTCCCCTACTCTTGTGCGAATCAAGTTGGTACAGTAGCCGCCGGTTTTGAGAATTTGGCCTAAATCATGAGCGATGGAACGAATATATGTGCCGGAGCCGCATGTGATTTTTAGTTGTAAATTGGGGTATTTGTATTTAATTATCTCTATCTCAGATATTATCACTTTTTTTGGTGATAATTTAACAGTTTTGTTATTTCTTGCCAGTTGGTAAGCTCTTTGGCCGTTTATTTTTTTAGCGGAGAAGATTGGAGGCATTTGCGATATTTCGCCGATAAAATTTTCAGATATGATCTTTGCAATTTGTTGTTTGGTTGGGAGTGGTTGATAATTTTTAACCTCTACAATATCGCCTTCCGGATCGTATGTACTGGACGTAAAACCAAATTTGATAGTTGCTAAATATTCTTTGGGTTGGGATTGGATTTCGATAATTTTTTTGGTGTCGGTATCGGTGCAAATCACTAATACTCCTTCGGCAAAAGGATCAAGGGTACCGGCATGACCGATTTTTTTTGTAAAAATATTAGATGAAATAACGTTTTTTAACCAGGGAATATTGTCTTTTTTTATTTTTTTTATAATTCGAATGCAGTCGTAAGATGTAATATTGGTTGGTTTGTAAATATTGAGAATCATTTTTTGTATATTTGTGAATTAAAAAAGAGAAAAATATTTCTCTTTTTAATAATGGGCGAGAGAGGAATCGAACCTCCATGGATTGCTCCACATGCTCCTAAGGCATGCGCGTCTGCCAATTTCGCCACTCGCCCTCGTCGGGACTAAATCCTACCGTTCCATGGAAGCCAAAAGTATTTGTCTTCCATTTCACTACCGGATTTGTCCCTCCTCTACAAAAAAATTTCTACGACAATTTTTTTGTTATTAAATACATTTAGAATAAGATTCGTAAGCTAAAAAACGTTGTAGGGATGGGATCTTGTATTTTTAAGCTGCTTGGTGTATAATATTTTGATTTGGAGTATTGTGGTTTGATTATGAGTAGAATATCCTGCGGGATATTTATATATTACCAGAAATAAATAAAAAAATAAAAATATGAAAAAGATTCTTTTGGTTTTATTTGTATTACCGATTTTGTTGGTTGGTAGTTTTGGTGTAGTAAAAGCAGATGCAACAGTCGGATATGATTATGAGGTAGTTGGTAAATCTGATAATGCAGAGATATATCAAGGTAGTCGAGTTATTTTATGGGTAAAGATAAAAAATACTGGGACAAAACCATGGTATAGCTCTGAGATTCCTGATGGTAAGGATGGAGGATTGATTTATTTGATATGTAAACCAACTTCTACTTCTACGCCCGGTGAATGTCCATTTTATACCGAGGGAAATTGGTTGAAGCCAGGGACTTTGCGGAGAATGGACGAATCGGTTGTTTTGCCCGGACAAACCGGTAGTTTTGGTTTTTATGCCACACCGGCTGCGAATTTGAGTCCCGGAGAATACAGATTAAATTTGGTGCCACAAATTGGAGAAATTGATAGTTCTAATGTTTTGGTTGACAAGGGAATTTCATGGAATATCAGAGTATTACCAAAAATTCAGACCACTGAGATATACGCGGCTGAGGTAGTTGGTCCGAAAGAAATTATTTTGGGAATGAAAGACCTAGATCAGTTGTGTTCGGATGAGGAAAATCAACAGGCAACAACTTTGTTGACTCTAGGAGAAAATAAAAATATTAATGTTGATTGCGGTAAATATTTGCAAACGAGAGAGGTACAAGTAAAATTTGATGTTAAAAATATTGGGAATATGCTTTGGAGACGAAGCGAGGGTTTTCCGATTCATATTGCGACTTTTGTTCCCAGAGATCGATATAGTTTGATTTATCATAATAGCTGGTTGGGTTTTAATCGGCCGGCGTCTATTGACGGTGACAATATTGCCAATGGAGGAAATACGAGCATTTCTTTTAAGGTTAAAGTGCCAAATACATTGTCTTCGGGACAAAATGAGTTGATTGAGTCGTTTTGGCTTGTAGCAGAGGGCAAACAATGGTTTACCAATACCGGATTGATGGACGTGAGAATTGTCTCGCAAACATCTGGTTATGGAACTAATGAGGTGTATGGTTGCACCGATAGTAATGCAGATAATTATAAGGCTAATGCTACCAAAGATGATGGTAGTTGCAGATATGATTCAAATGATGAAGATGAAGATACAGACGTTGAAGACGAAGATAATGACTTAGATATTGATGAAGATGACGGAGAAGATATTGATATTAACGAAGATGATGGTGACGATATAGATTTCAATGAAGATAATGGAGAAGATGTTGATTTTACTTCAAGCAAGGAAGAAGAAATAAATTTATAAAATATAAATAAAAAATAAATATGAAAAAAGGAATATTGGTTTTTTCTTTGATGTTGGTATCTATGCTGATGGGGGTGGTTTATTATGCTCAGGCCAAGTCGATGAAAGTAGCTTTGTTGGATTTGGATGAAGATGGTGAGATAACTTCGATTGAGTGTCATTCGCAATTGAGCAAAATAAAAATAACCGGAACAGGAACCGCTGGTAGGCAAATTGATGTTTATCTTGATCAACCGCGTTCTGCCACTTCTCCATATCTAATAAAGTGTGGCAAAACAAGTGGGTATATTGATTCGGAATATAAAACTATAGGTAGCGATACCGTAGGAAGTGATGGCAAGTTTGAGTGTTATTTAGATACCACTGATTATAACAACACCGTTCTAGCTGGGCATAAATTGTATGTTTATACGTACGATCCTCAGACTTGGTATGCTTATAAATTGCAGGGGAGCAAACAGGGACAAGCGGCTCCAAATTGTGCCAGATGGTCAACCAATTTTATCTGTAATTCGCAAGACAAGCAGGGAAATTACAATACTTTGGAACATAGTTTGAATATTAAATGTGCTGGCAAGGAATATTATAATAAAGCGTCTCGAACAGGAAATATGAATGAAACCATAATGCTTCCCGAAGGTGAAAATTGTGAAGCGACTTGTCATTCTCTTGATAATACTTATCAAATGTATGGTTATAATATCGGCAATAGCTTGGGTGTCGTGGCTGATAATCAGTTGACCAAGGTTACAAATGAAAAAGTATCGTTTGTAATGGATAAATCTAAAACTGTTTATCGTTGGATTTTTAAAAATCCTAATGAGGATCCGACTCCTGATCCAAAAGTGACCATGAAAGTAAAATGTCAGAGCAATGAAATAACGGTTACAAATGTACCGCCGGTGGATAGCTCTGATGCCAGAAAAACCCTGGAATGCGATAATAAAAATGACAATGTGACAATAGAATGGTCAACTGACTCAAAATATAAATATTGTCAGATGAACGGGCCGCTTGGATGGATGGGTTTGACATTGACAGATACTTATCAACCAAAATCTATAGACTTAAATGGTTCTATAACAAAGGAGTGGCCAAAAGATGAGCCGCAGATTCGTATTATGTGTAGTGTTGGTAATAAAGGAAGCGATGGCGCTGAACAACAGGCTGGATTGCATGTTGATTTAACCGTAAAGGCTAGTACTTGTATCGCGGAAAATCAAAATATCGTTACTGGTAAGTCTTGTTGCTCCGGCTTGGAAGTAAAAGATGGAAAGTGCGTGAAAGCTGATACTTCTAAAGTCAAATTCAAATTAATCGGCAATATTCGAGATAGTGAAAGTAAAGAAAAGATTGCTGACGTTGGTTCTAATGTGAAGATGACGATTGAATGTAGTGATGGTAAAGTAAGAAATCTGAGCACTAAGGATGGATATTTTATCTATAACATTAATAATTTGCCGGTGTCCGGTTGCAAATTAATTAATAATACTGATGCTCTAGTAAGGAACAACTGGAGTATTGCGGATTATGAATATAAAGGATATACGCTTTGCAAAGATAGTGAGATTGGAAAAGAGAATGCCAGTTGTGCCACCAATGTTATTACGAAGAATAGTTGGGATATGAGTTCTATTACTGATGGATCAAAATATCAGATTGTGTATCAATATGATAAGTTGGACGTGCAAAATGAGCCGGTTAATTCTGATTTGGAAGACAAGATTGATCAATTGATTTTGATGATCAAAAAGATTTTAGAGAAGTTGGGGATTAGTTTGTAGGTTGATAAAAATAAAATATTTAATAGAAATAATAAATAAAAAAATGGTTAAATTGTCTAAAATTTACTTGGTTATGTTTTTTGTTATATGTTTGGGAATTTTGGTTATTATCAATCAGATTAGTACTGTGCAGAATTCAAGGGTGCAAGCTAGTGGAGTGTCAATATCGAGTGATGTCACAATTCCTTTCGGAGGCACGGTCAATATATCTTGGAGTATCGGGAATAATGATTCGTCAAAATGCCATACTCCTATAGCTCAAGGTGGAAATGGTGCTAGTGGTAGTACAACTGTCGGGCCATTGTATCGAAGTACTACATATTCAGTATCTTGTACTAATTCAAATGGTCAGATTGAGTCTGATAGCGTGTTGGTTACTGTTATGCCAGATGTATCGAATACGTCGATTGAATTGTGGGCGAATGACGAGAAGGATAATCGGGTGGTAGAAGTGAACGAAAATGACAAAGTGACGATTAATTGGAATATAATGGGTGGAGGAAATAATTGGAGATGTGTTTCAAATATTAAAACGGGTAGCGCAAATAGTACTGAAGATTTATCGAGTATGTCAGGATCATTTGATATTAGTAATTTTGCTGGAACAATAAATTATTTTGTTACTTGCCAAAGAACTGATTTGCCTTTAACTGAATGTCCAAGTTGTTTGGTGACGGAAACTTTACAAGTGATGTCATCGAAGATTTCTTCTCCTTTGGATTTAGTTTGTTTTGATGATGAAGTTAATCGAATTAGATTAAGTGGAACGAACAAATTGAAGATTAATACCGATGAATTGTGGTTGTATATTTATTACGGTGAAAATAAGGATCAAGCTGAATTGTTATATAGCTTGAATTCTTTTAAATCTACTCCAGAACAGCAATGGCATATTTTTGATAAAAATTTTGTAATTGACTTGAATAAAAGTTTACTTAAAAATCAAAGCGGAAAATTTTATGTATATACGGGTGCTTATCCTTATCATCAAAATAAAAATAAGATGACTTATCAGGGTGAAGTATCGATGCAATGTTCTAAAACTCAAAAGTATAGTCAACCACCAGATAATGTTAAACCTACAGCTGGTCGGGGAAATTTGTGTCAAGGAGCGGGACCAACAGGAAAATCATGTTCTTGCTTGGAGGATGGTGTAACTTTATTTAGTGGTTATGCTACTTTTACTCAAAGCGGAAGTGATTTGGATCAGGGATGGTTGGAGATGTATGCGAGTGAAAGCGAAGATTATAATAAGACAAATAGTGATTTGTTGTTTGGTTTGTTGGTTGGCAGCGATTATGAAGGTGAAATTAATACAAGTTTATTGAATTTGGATTTTTCGAAGCAAAATATCTTTTTTGATTTTCCCGATTCAGGAGAAGAACAGGTGAGAAAATTGGTTAATCATAAAGACATATTTAAGTGTTATGCTTCCGATGATGACACCTGCATCGCCGAAAACCAAACCAAAACAGAAGATAAATCATGTTGTACTGGTTTGATAGTAAAAGACGGTAAGTGCGTAAAGGACGACAATGAAGAAGAAGATGATGACAAAGTAAGTTTCAAGCTAATCGGTAATATTCGCGATAGCGCCAGTAAAGAAAAGATTGCTGATGTAGGAGATAACGTTAAAATGACCATCGAGTGCAGCGATGGTAAAGTAAGAAAACTTAATACTAAGGATGGATATTTTATCTATAATATTAATAATTTGC
>DAIRGB010000083.1:0-3217 GCA_036794765.1 Patescibacteria group bacterium
ATTTTTAAAATTTGCCGCCTCCATACTCTGATCGGCATAAATAACACCATAAGCAAAATCCACTTCCGTCCCCGCCGGTAGGGGACGACCATCCTCATCTTTTGGTATCAAGGTGATTGTGCTTGTCTCTTCCTTGTCTTTAGAAATATTTTTCTGGTCAACTACGAACATTGATTTTTTCAAATCATATTTGTTTTTTTCCTCTCGGGAAGAAAAATCAATCATCTGCCACTTGTTACTGGCGATATTATCCACATAATAAGAACAAATCAAACGATTGGCTTCGGGTAGTTTTTCTTTTTGATAAGGAAAAAATTTAGCTGTTCCGGTTGGAATATTGATCGGCGCAAAATCTATCGGATAAAAATCATTATCGTTGGTCGACAATTGCCAACAAAGTGACTTGATCTGTTGATATTTTTCCGATTCGATATCGTTGTTACCTGGAAAAACAGTAATCATCAATTCATCAGCCTCGTAATCAATCTGGTTTTTGTTGCTGTATATTCCGGGTTCAATCATATTTTGACTGTCATGAAAATATTCAATTTTAGTTTCACTCAATTTTTGTCCATCAACCTCGAATGACAATTCATCATAAAGTTGGTCTCCCTTTGCGGGATTATAAATATTGTAAACAAAAATTTTACCGACTTTATTACTGTAATATTTCCACCGATTGCTTGTCTGCGTTCCATCCGCCAACATTGTTTTGTCTTCAATCCATATTTCTTTATCGGTGATCGGCCTCCCGGATTTATCAAACAAAGTAAATTCAATCGTGCTAAAATCAACTCCGTCATCTCGGATCAGATTTTTGTCAACTTTCAATCCGGCACGATATTCCGGTTTTGTCACTTTCAAATCAATTTCCGCGTTTGTGACTAGATTGCCATTGAAACATTTTATAATAAATTTTTGATCTTGAGTGGCAAAGATCGTCTCGCTTCCCGACAGAGAAGTTTTTGACGACCAGTCGCTTTGGCAATACATCGCGTTTTCAGTTTTCCAAGCGATAGTTATCGGAGTATTGTAATCAATCATTTCCGTTTTTTTGTGATCGTCGATTCGTAATTCAATCGTTGGTACAGTCGGTTCCGCGATCCCGCAAATCAAACGATTTTTACTACCAATCAAATATTCTTGTCCATTATCATTGTCCACAGCATACACATATATTTTTTGTACAGAATTTAAAGTCAATTCATTATTATTGACTGCAAAATTCCAGTTACCAAAATTGGTAAAAGTCTTACCGATAAACTGCTTAGTTTGGTCCGTTCCTCCCAAATAAATATTAATTTGTAACTCTTTGCTGTTATCCCGATTATCAATCGCGTAACCGCTCAAAAAAATTGATTTATTTTTGGCATTGCATTCACTTTTCTCCAATAAACCAGTTGGCGGGTCATTTACTTTGATCGTGATTTTTTCACTGACCCGATTGGTATCATTGCCGCAAATCAAGGTCAATAAACTGTCTGTTTGAATATTTCGTATTTTCTCCTGTCCGTTTTTGGTCGTTTTATCTCCACCCCAATCATTTTCAGCCCGGCAATAATCAGCATTTTCGCTATTCCAAATTAAATTGATATCGTCTCCACGATCGACAAATATTTCTTTACGTCCTTGATCGTCAAAAAAATTTAGATCAAGTCCATCTTCTAAGATATTATCAACTGAAATCGTTTTCAGCTCTTGATTGTCATTTTTTATATCTTTAACGACTTTGACATTGACGGCAAAAAACTGACTGGAAATTCTCTCCAGCCATTGATTGCCAGCCGTCACCAACCAGTATTTTTCACTGATTATTTCTCCCGGTAAAGCGTCGTTTGGCACTTTTATTTTGACCGAAAAACTTCCCGTCTCGCCGTTTTCCACTTTGGATTCAATCAATTTACCCGGTCGATGATCATTTTTCCACCAGCCGGACAAGAAAAGCCGACTTGGTTTGTCAAAAGGTTCAATTGTCCCCAGTCCCATAGCTTTTTCGCCGGTATTTTCCCAAACAACCTTACCAGTATTTGTAGCAAAAAATACCAAATCCGCTTCTTCTCCTTTTTGCAATTGGACATCCAATACGCTTTTTCCCGAAGTTTGACCGGCCAAATCATCCACCATTTCCTGCGCCCGAACATTGTTCCCAAAGCAAAATACTGACAAAGCCGAAATTAATATCAGGCCATATTTAAAATGTAAATTTTTATTTTTGTTCTGCATTTTTTTGTTTTTTCTAAATAATTTCAAATCCCCAAATTATAACATATTATCCACAACTTTTCAATCCTAGCAGTACATTTCGTTTTAGAACCCGTATTGTAAAACCACAAAAAATTCCAGTGAACACGCGACTCCTCTTTCACTTACTAACAATTTATTATTTGTCACTAACCAATTTATGTTTATCATTAAAATTTATTACAAATATTTGCTATATTTTATCTATAATATTTTATTATTTTCATACATGAAAAATCGCTTAATAATTTCAGGAATTATTTGCTCGGTTTTTGTTTTTTTATCCCCGCAAAATACTTTCGCCGACGGTATGATGATGTACAAACCCGACCCCTCCGCCGATCGCTGGGACTATGCTCCCGAATCAAGTCAGCAAGCCTATGTTAATTATGAAGACGGTCGTGAAAAAATGATTCTGAGTATTGGAGTTGATAATCAGACACAGGATGCGGTATGGCTATTTCCCGTACCGGCCAATCCGGATGAAGTAACGATTGACGTCATAACCGAACTTCCCAGATTTTCCGGCGAACAGCTCGATCGTAAAGCTGAATCAAATTTGCAACAAATAAAAAAATCGCTATTAATAACTCAAATCTGGCCCGCCATATTTTATTTAAACGACCTGACTTTGAAATCATCGATGCCAACCAGTGGTATTATAAGGAGCGATCTTGAATCATTCTCGCCATTCGCTTCTCTCCAAACCGATGTTCAAGTTTTTGAGCATATAGAAAAAGAGGGGATAGTTTCTGAGATTGTTACCGCCAAAACTTCGCAAGGGTTATATGATTATCTGAAAAATAAAAACCTCGACATTGATCCGCAATCAATTGCCAGCATTGATAATTATATTGGTCAGAATTACTCTTTTGTCGTCTCCTGGTTGAGTGCAAAAAAATCTGTACCCATCAATGAAGAAATGAACAAAGAATATCTGTTGGCTCATTTGGAAAATTATATGGATTTGGTTCGC
>DAIRGB010000084.1:0-359 GCA_036794765.1 Patescibacteria group bacterium
TCATCCTCATATACCTGCAATATCAGTTCCCGCAAACCTTCTAAAGTGAAATCAAACTTGCCCAAGTTAAATTCTTTTACTTCTTCCGGACACAGTATGGTGATTGTTTTTAGAAATAAATCACTTCTTTTGATATTATCAGGTATTGTAAACATTTGATCAAAGTCTTCATTGCTCATCCCTTCTGGTTTTTTCCTTTTTGCTTTAACTTCGGCAAATATTTTTTTTAACTCTGCTTTTCTGGTAGGATTGGTAATTGAGTTATAAAAATTTTTGGCATTTTTCTCCCAATCTGCTTTGTCTTTTTTTCCTGTTCTAATAAAAGACTCGCTATTGAAATTTTGCTTATCATCCTCATA
>DAIRGB010000084.1:459-3185 GCA_036794765.1 Patescibacteria group bacterium
TACCTGCAATATCAGTTCCCGCAAACCTTCTAAAGTGAAATCAAGTTTTACTCTTTTTTCTTTTTTCTCACAGGACAAATCCTGCCCTGATTGATCAAGTTTTCCCAAGTTTGATTCAGTTTGAACCGGTTTGGAAAGGTTTTCTTCCCAAATCCCCGATCCAGCATTCTCCATACAAGTTGTTTGTGAGCCCTCCGGATTTCCGACTCGAGAATAACATAACAAATCCATCTCATCAGCGTTTGATAAGTTTGCTAAGTTTGAAACGTTTGATATGTTTATCCCATCTCTTTCTTCTAAATTGTAATTATATCTAAGTTCCATATCAAAAAAATTAACTCAAATATTTTTCATAGTTTTACCCCCAAATCATATCATAATTTTACTTAATAGTCAATAGTTTTATCCCACAATTAACACAAACGAAACAGCCCATTTTCTAGACTGTCTAAAATTTTTCCGATTTAAAAAATTTTGATAAGTTTAGACAAGTTTAACTATGCATATTATTTTCGTCGCGTAGCGACACCACACTTTTTACTTTTTACTTATTACTTTATATCCAATCCCACCCTTCTTATCCCACCGCCTCCGTATAAAAACATTCTCCCCATTCGTCCACATCCTACCGGTTTTAAATCCATTTCGAATACCATTGGATCGCAACAAATTATTCAACTCCTCCGATTTCCGATAAAAAACAATTTCACCATCCTCCCCCTCTCCGCACATCCAGATGTGTGTCGGATGAGGCATGGTTGCTTCATTGATTAAATTTGGCACTTCCAGATACCCACCACCATCTCGCTTCGTCACTCGCAAAATTTCCGCAATCACCCTTGCCGGATCTTCCACATGTTCCAGCAAGTGACTGCAATAAACAAAATCAAATGTCTCATCTGCAAAAGGCAAATTCGCCGCGTCGCAATCCACCAATTCCCGCCGGTCTTTTTTCACCCCGCCAAAACTGGCCCTCTGATCATCAGACAGATCCAATTTATCCGCCAAAACGGTTGCCCGCCAGAACGGTTTATCGCCACTACCCAAATCGAGCACCTTGGCCCCTCGCCGGATCCCCAGTCCCGGCTCAATCTTCCGCTTCCACCACCAGTAGATTGTTGATAGATAATTTTTCATAGAAAATTTATTGTCTAACTTTAAAATTGATAAATTGTTTACTATCTATTAACCATTTAACATTTCCATTTTTGCATTTAACTTCAAATTTTGATTTACTTGGATATTGGATATTGTAACTTGGTAATTGTTGTTGCATACTGCTTGTTGCATACTGCTTGTTGCATATTGCTTATTGCATATTGCTTATCGCATATTGCTTATTGCATATTGCTTATTATCAACCACACTCCCCACAAATTCACCCCCACCATCACCATCGCCAATGTTGTAAACAAAGCATAATAACCCCAAAACCGGTTATAAATTACCTTCTCTTCAAAGATGTAAATCACCACCGCCGCCAGATATAAACTAATTGGAAGAAAATAAAGAAACATAATTACAATATTCAATAATCAATATACAATATGCAATATCAAATATTTTTTAGCTCGTAACAATATGGGGGTCTATAAATAAATTCTAAATCTTAAAATTCCAAAAATATAAAAACAAATTTCTTCAAAAAACTTCCAACTAACACTCAGCTCGATTATAACGGGTCTGGGAGCAAAACAGCGCCAAAACTGCGTCTATATAACATATCCTTTCAGCCACAGCGTTTTTGCTCCCAGCAGTTTTTTTGTTACTTTTTTTGCTGTCAAAAAAAGTAAAAAGACCTACTAAACTTTCTCCATATACATCAAATCTCTATACGCCGGATTCGGCCAGGAAACTCGATATCGATATTTCTCAAACAACTCCTTCACCCACTCTCCGTCACCATGCGCCCCCGGATGCACTTCCATCACAATCCTTTTCGCTTTGAGTATATATTTTAATTGATCCGATTTGAGCAAATTAAACTCCGCTCCTTCAATATCCATTTTCAACAAATCAATCTCCCTAATTTTGTTCTTCTCCAATATCGTCCCCAATTTTGCCACTTTTATATCTATCTTGGAAACCACCTCATCCAAACTCGATGGATCAAGCAAACTATGATTAACCGAATTTCTAGTCACAAAAAATTTCGCTTTGCCATTTTTATCTCCCACCGCACAATTCTCTACCACAATTTTTCTTCGCACCTCACTTCGATCATTCATTTTTAAATTTTCTTTAAATGCTACCAGATTTTCCACCAACGGCTCCACCATCAGCATTTTTTTAAACTTATAGCCATTGAACATCAGTCCCAAAGCAAAAAAACCTTTGTGTGCACCCAAATCAACCACATTCTTTAAATTTTTTTCCTTTAAAAATTTGGTATACAAACTATTAGTCAAACATTCTCTGATCACCATATTGTCCAAAGTATTGGGATCATACTTCAATTTCCACCCGTTCTGGAATTGATAAAATCTTTCTTTTCCCAAATCCGCCCCCAGTTGAATACAGATTGAATCCCAAAAAGTTGCCAATTTTACTTTCCACATCTCCGCCCAAATTGTACGAATTTTGCTAATTAATTTATTCATGATTAGAGAAATAATGTTATTTTGATCCTTGATATTACTTATTACATATTGCCTTCACTTGGATATTGGATATTGAAACTTGATCCTTGATATTACTTATTGTATATTGCCTTCACTTGGATATTG
>DAIRGB010000085.1:0-3114 GCA_036794765.1 Patescibacteria group bacterium
GAGCTGGAGCCCCAGGTTGGAGCGCTACAGCAACTTGTTCGGATTTTACTTCTGTTAGTGATTCTATCGCGGTAACTAATCTTACCATTACTCCAGGTGCGATTACACCGATTGGAAATTCGTCTTTAACAGGGGTTACTGCTGGAAGTACACACACTTATACCGGTACCAGCGATCCAGCTTCTTTGATGACTGCCACATCTGGCAATGGTCGTGGAAGATATGATCAAGACGAGGGTTTAAGTTTATTTGTTGATGTCTCCACAATACCTGGAACCTATACTGCTACCGTCACAGAAACTGTGGCATAATAAAGACAGTATAAGAGATAAATTTTGATGAAAAATTTAAAAAACAAATGACATGTTTATAAAAAATATCGGGATAATTTTGATTGGGGGATTGTTGTTGTTGTCGCCTTTGACGGGAAAAGCCGCCGAAGATGGAGAAATGGCGATATACCCGGCCAATTGGGATGGAAAAAATGAGTTAACTAAATATTGGTTTATTTACAATTTGGACCAGGACCAAGAGTATCAAGACCAGGTAGTGGTGGAAAATACCGGGGAAGAACTTTTAACTGTAAAAATATACCCGGTTGACGCATTGACTACCAAAGATGGGGCTTTTGCTTTAGAAAATGAGGATGAACAAAGAGACGATATTGGAAAATGGGTTTCCTTGTCGGCCGACCAATTGGAATTGAGCCCAGGTGAAAAAAAAGCAGTTGATTTTACTATAAAAATTCCTAAGGATGTCACAGTAGGAGAACATATCGGGGGTATTATTGTTGAAAATAAAAAAATTAAAACAGGAAGACAAATAAACCTCAAAACAAGAGTTGGGGTACGAATTTATGAAACGGTTCCCGGAGAAGTGGTAAAGAAAATTGATATCACCAATATTAAAACAAAAGGATTTTTCAAAAATACTTGGTCAATGTTGTATGACTATGTTATTAGTTATGATTTGATAAACGAAGGAAATGTACAGTTAAAACCGAAAGTGGACTTTGACTTGTCTAGTGAATGGTTTGGTGATGTTTTTACGGAAAATAAAGAGATAAATGGATCTATTTTTCCAGAAAAACAGATAACAATGGAACACCAGATTGACAAAAGTTTGTTGATTGGGCCTTACAAGGCAACAATCACCGTTAATCAAGAAGGAATGCCTCCGATGCAGATTAGCAATAGTTTTTGGGTGTGGCCGTGGAAAATTATCGTTTTATCTGCATTGGTGATTATCGGTATCTTGAGTTGGATTTATACAATTTTTTCCAAACAAAACGAAGTAGAAGAATTTTGGCCAGAAGAAAAAAATGTTAAAATCGAAAGAGAAAAAATGGCTGTCAAGAAAAAGACTTCCTTGAAAACCAGAAAAAAGACAAATGGCAAATCGACGATTAGAAAGAATAGTAAGCCAAAGAAATTGAAGAAGTAATTTTTTTGTTTTTTAGTGAGGACAAATTGACAAAGGAATTGAAAATGACGTCAATTCCTTTGTTTTGGTTTTATTTTGTTTTTATGAGAAAAAGGTGGGTTAAATATCTTTTGCTGATTTGGCTGATTATATTTTCGGCAGATTCAGCTTTAGCCAATACTTGGTATGCCACCAATCAAACTCACTCGACTTTGGGAGGGTTATCCAGGTGGTTGAATTCAGTTTTTAGCGGATCGGCTGCTTCCTATGGAGTTACTTCCAATGCGGGAGAAAATTTGTTTAGTAATTCAACAACAAACAATACCTGGGCGCCAACCGCTTTTCCAGCGGGAAGTATGATGCCGGCAGGCACTTGGACTTTTACGGTTAGAGGTCGGAGGTCAAATCCCGGTTCATACGGCGGTTGGTATCCGAGGGTAAAAATATATGACTCCGGTTTGAATTTAATTTATACTTCCACAGCTACCACGCAAATTACCAGTACAGCCACCAATGGTCAGACGATTACCTGGACGGATAATTTACCTGGCTTTGCCCTGGGCGCACAAAACGTATATTTTGTCAGGTATTATTCATACCGGACTACTGGAGCGTCGAATCGAACCGATTATTTATTGATTAATCGTCAAAGTAGTACCAGTAATGATACAAAAGTAATTGATCCGTACACTCCGCCGACATATTTGGCAAGAAGTCGGGGCTGGCGATGGTATGACGACGAGAGTAGTTTAAATCCAAATATTGCTTATGCGGGAGAGAATATTGCTCCGACCGGAATGTATAATCATAATCAAATTCGCCTGAGAGAGACAATCACGGAAATAGGAGGGGCGAGTCAAGGAGGACGAAAAAAAATTCAGTATTCCAGTGATAGTGTAAATTTTACTGATGTGGGGGAAATAGGTTCGGGTGCGGTTTGGGCGTACTGTAATGGCGGAGGGACTGATGATAATTTAGTATCAAGCTTACTAGTTTCAACTTCGAGTACTTTTGGTCCATATGTCGAGACAGGAATCGGTTCTTCAACCTTTAATCATGCCGCTGGCTCGAGCGTGGAGTACGATTTTTGTTTACAAGAAAATTTCGCTTTAGTAAATACCACATATTATTTTCGAGTGGTGAGCGTAACGACCGGCGTCCCCATCCTGCCCGACACCGGATACAATTGGCCGAGTATTTTGATTTCTGATCATAATCTGTCTTTATCAGTCGATAGTAATTTTAGTTTAAACCAAATTAATATGGATGACGCTCCCGGACCGACAATCGGAGTATTTGATAATTTAATAATCAGGGATTTTCGCGGGACAAGCGCTGGTTGGTCGGTTACTGCCACGGCAAATGATTTTAGTGATGGAAGCGGAAATATTATTCCGATTGATAATTTATCAATTAATTCAAGCGCGATCAGTCCGGTGTATGCAGAATCAGTATTGGGAATAGTTTTAGGAAACGGTAATTTATCAAATACCTTGCCTTTAAATTTGGCAACCGCCGGGAATGGAAACGGAGTAGGCAATTTCAAAATCAATGGAAATTTGTCGCTTTTGATTCCGATCGCGACAGTGCCGGGAAATTATAGCAGCGTCATGACGATTACGATAAGTTGATCTATTATGATTCGTAGAGATAAAAACGTTTGTTGTCATAACCCATAATATATCCGCGGGT
>DAIRGB010000015.1:0-17016 GCA_036794765.1 Patescibacteria group bacterium
AATTTTTCCCAAACATAATTCATAAATTATTTCACCAACTTTACAAATATCCTTTTTCCCACTCTAATCACCATTTTATCCTTTAACTCAATTTCATGGGTATTGGGAAGTTGTTTAATATTATCAATTTTGACCCCTCCCTGCTCTATTAATCTTCTCGCGGCTGCTTTTGAATCAACCAAACTATTTTCCCAAAGCCAATCAACCAATCCAACTCTCTCATTTTCAATTTTTATTTCTCTCATCTCATCTGGATTGTTCTTTTTGGCAAAAATATTCACAAAATTATCCTTGGCTGCCAATGCTTTTTCTCGACCATAATATTGTCGCACAATATCAACTGCCACCATCATTTTTATATCTCGTGGATTTTCATCACTATCCAATAATTTTTGCATTTCTTGATAATCCAAATCTGTCGCTAACCTCGCCCAATCAACAATCAAACTATCAGGAATCGACATAGTTTTGCCAAACATATCCTCGGCTGTATCCGATAAACCAATATAATTTCCCAATGATTTACTCATTTTTTGAGCACCATCCAAACCAACCAACAACGGAACAGTAATAATAGTTTGCGGTTTTTGTTTAAACTTCTCTTGAAAAAATCTACCCATTAGTTCATTGAACAACTGGTCATTGCCAACTATAGTCATATCCGAATTCATCATTACCGAATCATATCCTTGCAAAATAGGATACATCATTTCATGCATATAAATTTCTTGAGAATTTTTTATCCTCTCTTGAAACATATCACGATCAATCAGTTTGGCGTGCGTCACCATTGTCAGCAAGGACAAAAATTCACTCAAACTCATCTGATTCCACCAGCCACCCTGACAACTATCAACAAAATCCAATCTACTGCCATTTGACCATACTTCAGTTTTCTTTCTATCCAAAATTTGAAAAACTTGCTGAGCATAAGACAAGGCATTTTCTTTCACTCGATTTTCATCCAATACCTCTCTGGCTTTTGATTTACCACTTGGATCTCCAATCTGTCCTGTAAAATCACCAATTAAAAATTGCACCTTGGCATCCAGCTCGTCCTGAAACTTCCTCATCATACGCAAACACACTCCATGACCAAGATGCAAATCCGGTTTACTAGGATCGGCGCCATATTTTATCAATATCTGTTTTCC
Organism: Patescibacteria group bacterium; assembly: GCA_036794765.1. Lineage (GTDB taxonomy): Bacteria > Patescibacteriota > JAHJAL01 > JAHJAL01 > JAHJAL01 > DAIRGB01. The sequence goes on from DAIRGB010000015.1 coordinate 1,155, forward strand.
CGATTCAATTTTTTCCTGCAAACCATCCCAATCAATAATCTGCTCAGACCTATCCTCAACCCACTTTTTTAATAATTCTATTTTACCCATATTAATAAAGTTAAAACGTATAAAAGTGTGAAGGTGCGAACGTTCACACCTTCACACTTTCACACCTTCAAACTTTTTCACTTTAAACTTTCTAACTTTTAACTATTATATAGTATAATTAAAACTGATTATATAAACCATATAAATTATTTTTTTATATGTTCTACAAAACAATTATCAAATGGATACTACAAATCGGGCTTTTTCTTTTTTCGTTAGGCGCTTTGGCTTCATCAATTTTATTTTTTCATTATTCCACCCAACTTCCCGACCCATCAAAACTTCAACAAAGAAACATCGCCCAAACTACCAAAATATTTGATCGCAACAACAAACTTTTATACGAAGTTCACGGCGATATTAATCGTAAACTTGTCCCCCTCGATGAAATGCCAAAATATCTAAAAGATGCGGTAATTGTTACTGAAGATCGTGATTTTTACAATCACTCCGGTTTCAACTACAAACGTATGATTTCTGCCGCCATTCAAGATATTAGTCACCGCGGTTACTCTCAAGGAGCAAGCACTATCACCCAACAACTGATCAAAAACACCATGCTCACCACCGAAAAATCAATTGCCCGCAAAATCAAAGAACTAATTCTTTCCATCGAGATTGAGCAGATGTTGAGCAAGGATGAAATACTACAAATCTATCTCAATGAAATTCCATTTGGCAGCACTGCTTATGGTGTTCAAGCTGCTTCAGAAACCTATTTTGGCAAAGACGTCAAAGACCTAACACTTGCAGAAAGTGCAGTTCTGGCAGCAATAATCCAAGCGCCCAGTTATTACTCGCCCTATGGCAATCACACGGATGAACTAAGCGAACGCCATCACTGGATCCTGGGCGAAATGAAAAATATGGGTTATATCGACCAACAACAACTTGACGAAGCTGTCACAGTTCAACTTACCTTCCAACGTAAAAATGAAGATATCAAAGCTCCCCATTTTGTCTTTTATATTCTGGAAAACCTGGCAGGAAAATACTCCCAAAAACAAATCGAAGAAGGCGGACTAAATATAGTCACCACCCTTGATTACGACAAACAGGAAAAAGCCCAAGAAATTGTCAAAAAATACGCCGAAAAAAACGGTCCGGAAATGAATGCCCACAATGCATCACTGGTTTCTATCGATCCCAAAACCGGACAAATACTGGCTATGGTTGGCAGCAAAGATTATTTTGCCGAATCCTCCCCATCAGGTTGTACCCAAGGCAGTGATTGTACTTTTGAACCCAACGTAAATGTAGCCATCGCTCAAAGACAACCCGGTTCATCATTCAAACCCTTTGTATATGCCATTGGATTTATGGATAAATGGTTCCCCGGAAGTACACTATTTGACGTAAAAACTGACTTTGGCGGCAATTATACTCCCAACAACTATGACAAAACTTTTCGTGGCCCAGTCACCATCAGATCGTCACTACAAAACTCCCTCAATATCCCAGCCGTCAAAATGCTTGCTTTGGTCGGACTGGAAAAAACAATAAAAATCGCCAACGAAATGGGTATCGAATCTCTCAACGATCCAGAAAGATATGGACTATCCTTGGTTCTCGGCGGCGGCGAAGTAAAGTTAGTCGAGTTAACAAATGCCTATGGAGTATTTGCCAACGAAGGCAAATACAACCCCGTCACCAGCATTCTAAAAATCACCGACACCAATAACAATGTTTTGGAAGAATGGAAAGAAGAAGATAGTAAAAAAAATCAAAAAGAAATATTCAATCCCCAAATAGCTTATATGATCAGCAACGTTCTCTCGGATAACAATGCTCGTATCCCCACCTTCGGTGCATCCAGTCCCCTATTTTTCCCAGATCGACCTGTTGCCGCCAAAACCGGTACTACCGACGAATATCGAGATGGCTGGACAGTCGGCTACACTCCATCAGTTGTCACCGGAGTCTGGGCCGGTAACAATGACAATTCGGAAATGGCTGGAGAATCCGGCGTTTATGTCGCTGCACCAATCTGGAATGAATACATGCACTTTGTACTAGATTCTACTCCAGTTGAAGAATTTAAAAAACCTGACGGTATAATATCTATCACTGTTGATAGATATTCCAATCTCAAACCAGTTAACGGATCAGAAACCATCACTGACATTGGCGCTGCCTGGCAAGTACCTACAGAATATTCCAAAGATATTACCACTTACAAAGTATGCAAAGCCAATGGAAAACTTGCTGACAACAGCATTCCTGCTGAACTAACCGAAACCAAAACTTACCGCATCGTCCACTCCGAAATGCCCGATAATCCTGGCTGGGAACAACCAGTATTATCCTGGTCAGGTAGTATGGGCACTCCTCCACCAACGGAAAAATGCACACTCGAACAAGTCAAACCGACAATATCAATCAGCTATCCCGACGCCAATTCTACCATCAACAACATCCTTACTATCAACACATCTGTCAATGCTCCAAGTGGCGTGGAAAAAATTGATTTCTTCCTCGACGGCAACCCCATTGGATCAGTCAACTCTCAACCTTACTCATTTGTTCATAACGTCACTCAAATCAAAAACGGACAACACTTTATCTCTGTCAACCTTACTGACAAACAAAATCTCACTGCCTCCGACACAAAAAATATCATTATTAACAACATCGAAGATACCACTGGCCCAACTCTATCAATCATTTCCCCCAATAACACGAATCTCAATTCCAACGCTTTCCCTTTAAATATACAAGTTGAAGCCAAAGACAATGAATCAGGCGTTAATCGCGTAGAATACAAAATCAATTCCAATCCATATGGCTCTGTAAGTATTGGTAACAATCAAGTGTATTCCCTAACCTGGAATTATCCTGGATCAGGAAACTATGTTATTAAAATCATTGCCTTTGACAACTCTGGAAATCAAAGTTCTCTCTCTGTGTCAGTAAATGTCAATTAATTATTAAATAACTTCTCATGAATATAGTCCCCAAACCACCATTTATTCAAACTCTCGAAAGTTTGGCTCTGCCATTCAAACTTTATTTTGATTGGGAAGTTCCTTTTCGAGCCAAATTTTTTCCAACTCTAATTTTCATTTTATATCTGATTCTTCCCCTCGATTTTATCACTGACTACATCCCCGTATTAGGATTAATCGACGATGCCGCTGTTTTCTCCGGCTGCGCTTACCTGCTTATCAAACTAACTCCGCCCGACATCTTGGCAAAATATTTACATCAAGAAGAAAAATCCGAAACAAAACCAGAAAAAATAATCGAAATTTCTAATACCAAAAATAATCCCAAATAAATTTATTATATTAAAGGAGAATCATGAAAAGAAAACTAATTGCGCTTTTACTGAGTGTAATTATGCTCACCCAAACCGCCCAAGCCATGTCGGAACAACCTTCAACGGTTGATACCAACCCTGGCAGTTACCACTGCGAATGGGTAGAACAAAGCACTTATCCCAATTTGCAACCCCTGGAAATCACCACTATCTGGGTAAAATTTAAAAATACCGGCACCGCTACCTGGTATAATTATGGTGATCATCCTGTTAGACTAGGCACCAGCCACGATCAAGACAGAAATTCCGATTTTTACAAACACACCTGGGAGTCAAACAATCGTGCCGCTAAACTATTGGAAAGTTCAGTTGCACCCGGACAAATCGGCAAATTCGAATTCTATATCAAAGCTCCCGAAACAACCAAGACCTACAAAGAATATTTTCAACCGGTCGTTGAAGGCATAACCTGGATGGAAGACTATGGAGTATTTTGGGATATTGCTGTCAATGGAGAAAAAACAGAAAATAAAACCGATCTAAGCTATGATAGTCAAAATGGATATCACGCCGCTTTTGAATCACAAGAACCCCAAGAAAAATTCTCCCTGGCACCCGGAGAGATAAAACTTATGACAGTCAAATTCAAAAATACCGGATCAAATACCTGGAGTAATTCCGGAGCCAACCCTGTCCACCTCGGAACAGACAGTAATCGCGATCGCCACTCTCTCTTTTTCAAACATACCTGGCTTTCTGCCAATCGTGCTTGCAATCTGAAAGAAAATAGCATTTATCCGGGACAATCCGGCACTTTCGAATTTTATATCCAAGCCCCTAGCACGCCTGGAAAATATACCGAATATTTTACCCCAGTCGCAGAGAATCTAACCTGGATAGGTCAAAATGGCGTTTTCTGGATTATTGAAGTCACCGGCGAATCAGTTGACAAAGATAACAACAATGACACTACCGACTTTACCCTATCTGGCTCAGTCAACAATGGTCAAATAAAATTAAATTGGACAAATTATCTTAATACTCTTCAAACCGCTTCCAATACTATTTCCGGATACAAAGTCGTCCGAAGCGAAACAAATAGTAATCCAACCTATCCCAACGACTGGTGGGTATACTTATCAGATCCTTACACTCTTTCTTATACTGACACTTCGGTAAGCAACGGACACAATTATTATTATCGTATTGGAGCCTATAGTTCAAATTCTGGAGTCATCGAATACACCAATTCAATATATCTTTCCGTTCCTTCATCCAATAATTCAACCACCACTTCCTTCGAACTAGAGGGTTACGACCAAGACAACGGAATTCGTCTTACCTGGGATCAATATCCATACTCTGTCCAAACCAGCAATAGCAACATCGATGGCTACAAAATTGTCCGATCTCTAACGTCATCCGAACCTACCTATCCCAATGACTATTTAGTCTACATATCCGGCGCCAACAATACTGACTACCTTGACACATCAGTTTCCAACAATAAATCATATTACTATCGTGTCGGCGCCTACAAAAATGGCTCAGTAATTTCATATTCCAACTATATCTACATTACCCACAACGGAAACAATTCCACTTCATCAACCGAATTCACCCTCAATGTTTCATCCCAAAATAACGGTATTCATCTATCATGGGATAAAACTGACTACGACGAGGCCATTGGCTACAAAATTGTCCGATCAACTTCCAACAGCTCACCCAATTACCCGGATCATTATTTGACATACATTTCCGGAACCAATAACCTTGACTATGTCGACACATCAGTCAACAATGGCCAAGTTTACTACTATCGAATCGGCGCCTATGACGGAGATGACATATTGGAATACACCTCTGCCAAATCAATCGAATTCACCGGCAACAACAATTCCGACAATGAAGACCTTGAGTTGGAAGCCACTACCGTCACTGGTGGTATCAAACTAACCTGGAATATTTACGATCAAGACAGTATTAGCGGCTACAAAATAATGCGTTCCGAAACCGATAGCTCCCCCACCTATCCCGACGAATACTACAAATTCATTTCTGGTTCCAATAGCAAAAGTTATGTTGATACTAGCGCTAAAAGCGGCCATTCATATTATTATCGAATTGGCGCCTACAATGGCAGTATAGTTACCTACAGTAACACCGTCCGAATCAGTTATTAATTATTCTTTAGAACTTATACTTTTAAAAACCACCAAAGAAGGTGGTTTTTAAAATGGAAAAATAATTAAAATCAAATATTGTAACTAAAATATCTCCGCAATAATATTTCCAATATTGTCAACTTGCCAAAAACTTTCATATTTTTTCTCGATCGAAGGACCATACACTTTCTCAAAACCCATTTTTTTTGCCTCCATAATCCTCTTGTCCATAGATTTTACCCGCCTAATCTCACCCAACAAACCCAACTCTCCAAACACCGCCACCTCCGGGGAAATTGGTTTATCCAAAACAACCGAAGAAATTGCCATTACAACCCCCAAATCTGTTGATCGATCTTTTAATTTAAAACCACCCACTACATTGACATACACATCTTTATCATAAATATTTATTTTCGCCCTTTTTCCCAAAACCGCCAACAACATCGATAAACGTGCCAAATCGACACCTACACTCGTTCTTCTAGGATTACCAAACTGAGTACGGTCCACTATTGCTTGAATTTCGATCAGAAATGGTCTTGTCCCCTCCATCGCCACGCAAACCACCGAACCAGGTACCCCCGTTTTTCTTTCTTTCAAAAATTGCTTAGATACATCAACCACGCTCTTCAAACCTGTTTCCGTCATCACAAAAACCCCAGTTTCGTCTGTCGCCCCAAAACGATTTTTAAAAACTCGTAATACTCTCAATTCTTCCGTACGTTCGCCTTCAAAAAACAACACCACATCAACCAAATGCTCCAATACCCTAGGTCCAGCCACCTCACCATCTTTAGTAACATGACCAACCAACAAAATAATCAAATTCTCTTTCTTTGCATGTTGCATCAATCTTGCAACACAATATCTGATTTGAGCCATCGAACCCAAACTACCACCCAACTGAGAACTCACCAAAGTCTGCACAGAATCAATAATCATCAACCCATATTTTTTTCCAACCGCAATTTTTTCAATATTTTCCAACCAAACACTATCCAAAAAATCAATTTCTTCTGTTTTTGCTCCCAACCTTTTTGCCCGACCACCAACCTGAGCCAAAGACTCTTCACCGGAAACATACAACACTTTTTTTCCATCTCTAGCTAACGCATCCGCAACCTGAACCATCAAAGTCGACTTTCCAATACCAGGTTCACCTCCGAGCAATATCAAACTCCCCCGCACCATTCCACCACCCAAAACCCTATCCCACTCCTCTATTTTGCTCAAAAATCTTTCGCCCTCAAAATTAGCATCAGACAATTTTGCTAGATTACCAACTTTGTATTCACCTCTATTTTCGATCTCTTTCACAACTTCCATATCTTTAGCCGCTACTTCCTTCAAAGTATTCCATTCACCACAACTTTCGCACTTTCCTAACCAACGGGAAAATTCATTTCCACAATTATTGCAAACAAACAATGTATTCTTATTCTTCATTTTTTTTAAAATCAATTATATTCAACAAATAATTTTCCCGATCTTGCCAAACATTTTTTCTCAAATTATATACCAAATCGATTGTATCCCCACTCTCAATCTCTCGTTGTAAATCTGGACAATTCCACATTATTCCCTCGATTGATCCTCCATTCGGCAAAGAAAAAAACATTTTGAAATGGTTATTGTTCCTACCAATCATTCTGGTTTTACTAACCAGGCAACGATTAGTCATAAATAACGGTTCCTCATTTGCTATTCCAAATGGATGCAATAACTCTATTACATTCCACAATGAATCACTTATCAAATCAAACCGGATTTGGGCATCGATTTCCAATTTTGGACGCAAATCTTCCTTTTCCAATAATTTTTCAATATCGTTATTCATCTTCATCCTAAAATTTTCCCAATTACTTCTATCCAAGGTCAATCCAGCTGCTTTTTCATGCCCTCCATATTGACTTAAATAATCACAATTTAAGTCAAGTAACTTTACAACATTGATCCCAAAAATACTCCGCGCAGAACCAACAACTTTATTACCATCAATCGTCGCCACAATCGCCGGCCGATTATAATGTCTAATCGCTTTGGAGGCAATCAATCCCAAAACCCCTTTCGACCAACCTTCATTTACCATCATGATACATGCAGGTAAATTTTGTTCATCGAGTTCAATTTTTATCTTCTCCCAAATATCTTCCGTCAACTGTTTACGTTCCTGATTTTTACTCTCAATACTTTTTGCCAAAATCTCCGCTTCCAATTGTTCTTTTTCAATCAAAAGATTGAAAGAATGATTAGCGTCATCAATCCTACCCGTTGCATTTATCCTCGGCGCCAAACCAAAACCAATATCCCAACTGGTCAATGTTCTATTTCGAATACCTGAAAAATTCATCAACTCTCTTAAACCCTTTTTTTTGCTTTTTGCCAATACGATCAAACCATATTTTACTAAAATCCGATTTTCCCCCAACAACGGAACCATGTCAGCCACCGTCCCAACCGCAACCAAATCCAAATTCCATTTCAAGAACCTTTCTCTTTCTACCTCCTCCACTTTCATAAAATCCATCAGCGCCCGCGCTAAAGCATATACCACCCCCACTCCGGCCAACTCTCTTTCCGGATATTTACTATTCGGACGCTTGGGATTTACTATCGCCACCGCCTCGGGAATCTTTGCTCCCAATTCATGATGATCTGTCACAATCATATCCAAACCCAACAATAATATTTTTTTAGAAACTTCGACCTCCCTGATACCGCAATCAACGGTGATTACTAGACTAATCCCCTCTTCAAAAAACCTCTTCAAAACTGAATATTTAATGCCATAACCCTCCGTCATTCGATCCGGTATATATACTTGTGGTTTAATATCAAAATAATCCAATAACTCGTATAACAATGCTAAACTCGTTACCCCATCCGCATCATAATCGCCATATATCAATACCTTCTCCCGATTTTCAATAGCCTTTGCTATTCGATTAACGGCTTTTTGCATATCGGTCAATAAAAACGGATCGGCAAAATCAAACCTCGGATTTAAAAAATCCGCATCACTTTGATCTCCTCTCAATCTTTTTTTTAAGATCAAGCGCCGAAATTCATCCAGATCAGACACCAATCCACCTTTTTCCCAAATATATTCACTTTTCATAAAAATCTCCGGCCAATCAACCACGATTGAAAATCTACTTATAATACACTTTTCCGTTCACTCTCAAATCTATATAATCATCTACCAAAATTTGATTTTTCAAAAAACTATTCAATTTTACAATTTGAGTCTGTGGATCACGCAAAGTATCAAAATAAACTTCATACCCTTCTTTCATCCGCACTCGTAAAGTAAAAGTTGTTTCTTTAATCTCGAAAGCTTCAATTTCTTTCTTTATCGATTCATTAATACCTTTCTTTACTTCATCGATAAAAGAAATAAAACTTCGACTAACAATTTTTTTATTCTCCTCAACCGGCAATCCGGAAAGATCGCCCACAACCGGCAACACATTATACAGCTCCAACCTTTCCTTTTCATCAATCTGCTTCATAACCACCCCAGTTTTGTCCACCAAAAACAACTTACCTTCGCTATTCCAAATCAATACCGGCACTTCTTCCGTCAATTCGATTTTTAAATTCGCTGGCCAATCTTTTTCCACCTTCACCTCGGCCAGATCATCCCAACGCTTCAAAACACTATCGCCAAACTGTTGTTCATTGAACAAAATCATATACTCCGTATCCCATTTCAACATCTCCTTTATTCCATCAACAATTTCCTGTTTCGTGTCACCAGTTATTTGTACATCTTTAATCTTAAAATAATCAGAAAAAAACAACATATAAACCGCTCCGCCAAACAACAACACTACAATCAAAAAAATAACCAACATCCTCCACCAACCACCCTTGGCCGGAGGCATAACTACCACATTTGGGTCATATTGTCTTCTAACCCTACGCTGAATTTTTGGCGAATCTTCCATATATTTGCACCTCAGGTTCAAGCTCAATACCAATTTTACCCTTTATTCCCAAATAAACTTTTTTATACAAATCATAGATATCTTGTGAGGTAGCCTTTCCTTTGTTGACAATAAAATTGGCGTGAACTTTGGACACACAAGCTCCTCCTTGGCACGAATCCTTATAACCAGCCCAATCTATCAACTTACCCGCCGAAAACAAATCACCAAGCTTTCTATCCAACAATAATTCTTTTCCCAAATTCTTCTCAATTTTTCCCCAATTTTCTTCATCCAATAAAACATTTTTAAAAAAACAACCACATGACGGTAAATCCGGTTGATTATTCTGTCGGGTTTTCTTGTCAGCTTCAATAGTATTTATCAAATCTTTGCAATCGACTTTTTTAAAATCAAATATAGCCTCTTTGATTAACCCGTGACTATAATCATCTCTTGTTTTAAAAACAGAAGTTCGATAACCAAATCCACAATCCTTTTTTTTGATAATCTTTTCACCCTCAATCCAATCAAACCAGACCACTTCTCTAATACAATCAGAAATATTCTGACGCCAAGCCTCAGCATTGCCCCTAATACCGCCACCTACCGATCCCGGAACACTTGCCAACCTTTCCAAACCCTGGTAACCAACTTCTGCCAATTTACGAGCTACAAACGGCAAAGCCATTCCAGAACCGATTAACCAACTCCCATCTGCTTTTTTTTCCATTTTGGTATAATTATTTTTTACTACCAATCCCTCCCATCCCTCATCTGATATCAAAATATTTGAACCGGCCCCCCAAACAATCACATCATTTATCCCCAAATCACCGATAATTTCTTTTGTTTCCTCAAAATCTTCTGCCTTATTTATCTCCAGAAAATATCTTGCCAACCCACCAGTGTGGTAAAAAGAATATTTTGCTAAACTAATATTTTCTTGCAAATATGTCATATTTTATACATCCAAAAAATTTTAATTACTTACTTATTAATCAAGCTGTGTTTTCCTTTACCAAGATTTTTTTCACTTTTTCCGCAACCTCATTGACCGGACCCGCCCCCAAAGTAATCAACAAACTCCCCTCAACATAATTTTTTTTCAAATAATCAACCACTTCGTCATAAGTCGAAAAATAAACAGAATCAATTTTCGCTTTCAACATCACTTCACAAAGCTTTTTACCATCAATCTTCTCTTTAACTTCCTTCGCATCCCGAGCTTCATATATTTCGGTCAAAATCAATTTATCCACACCCTTAAAACAATCTACAAACTTATCTAAAAACTGCCAAGTACGACTATATTGATGGGGTTGCCACACCAACCAAAGCTTTTTCTCACCATATTTTTGCCTGATCGCTGTCAAAAAATTATCAATTTCAGTCGGATGATGTCCATAATCATCAACTATCGTAATTTTTTCTGAATCATATAGCACATCCATTCTTCTTCTTGCACCCAAAAAATTTTTCAATGATTCCTTGACCATATTAATATCTATTACCAAAAAATCAGCTACCACGATCGCCGCCACTGCATTTAAAACATTAAATCTGCCCGGAATACTCAGACAAAAATTATCATAATATTCATCATCAACATAAAGGTCAAAAACACTCTTCCCATCAAGTATTTCCAAATTTTTTATTTGCCAATATACCCCGGTAAAATTTTTCGGACGAGTTTCAAAACCATAACCTGCTACATTGGCCTGAGAACAACTAATCACTTTTCTGACGTTTTTATCATCCGTACAAGCCACTACCAATCCTCCCAAATCCACTTGTTTGACAAACAAACCAAAAGTGTCAACAATATCATCCAAATCCCGATACACATCCATATGTTCTTCTTCAATATTTGTCACCACGGCGATATTTGGTTTCAAATCCAAAAATGACCTTTTATACTCACACGCCTCCAATATCCACAACTCTCCCTTGCCATAGCGGGAGTTGGAAGAAATCGCCCTTACTTCTCCACCAACCATAATCGTAGGATCTTCTTTTGCATCAAAACAAATAGTGGCAATCATCGACGATACCGTCGTTTTTCCATGCATCCCGGTCACTGCTACCATTACCTTTTCATCAACCAAATAATTTATCAACTGCAACCGGCGCCACACAGGAATATCCCTTTTTAGAGCACTAGCAACCTCAAAATTTTTTTCATCGATCGCCGCCGACACTACTACCAAATCAACATCCATCGAAATATTACTCTCTTTATGACCAACATACACTTTAAATCCTTCTCTTTCCAATTTTCTTGTCTCCACCGACTCCATCACATCAGAACCAGACACTTTGATCCCCATTCCCCGTAAAATCCGAGCAATTCCACTCATCGAGACGCCACCGATTCCTACTAAAAAAATATGTTTAAACATTTTCTCCTCCCAATACACTATCAATTAAATCAGCGACAATCCGGGCTGAACCTTGCGTTTGCATCGCAGTTACCGCCGCCGCTTTCATCTCCTCCATTCCTTCTTCGTCGAAAAGCAATGATTTTACCAACACCGCCAAATTTATTTTATCAAAATCCCTCTCCTCCACCATTACACTAGCTCCAACATCTTCAAAACTTTTCGCATTATAATACTGATGATTGCTAGCCGAAGTTGGTAAAGGAATCAAAATCGATGGCTTAGCTAGATTGGAAATCTCTGCCAAAGTCGAACCGGCTCTTGAAATCAATAAATCACACAAAACCATTGCCTTCTCATAATCTTCAAACAAAAAATCATAGACCAAATATCTGTCTTGATTATTTTTCATTTTTTCCCGCCAGGATTTCACCCTCTTATAATCGTATTTGCCGGTCAAATGAATCACGTTACAATATTTTAATATTTCGTCAAGATATTTCATTACGTATTTATTAACATTAACCGCTCCCTGACTTCCCCCTGTCACCAACAAAACCGGTAAATCATTTTTAATAGAAAAATTTTTTCTCAACATCGGTTCATCTTCCTGTCGATATTTCCACCGTCGCACTGGCATACCAACCCAAATCATTTTATTGGCATATTTAACTCCATATCTGCCCACCGGAAAAGCAACGGCAATTTTGTCAGCGTATCTGGCCGAAATTCTATTGGCCAAACCCATTATTGCGTCAGACTCATGAGAAATTATTTTAATTTTCAACAAAGCCGCCGCAACCACCACCGGTACGGACACATAACCACCTTTAGCCAATACCAAATCAGGTTTCCACCTCTTCATAATCCAATAACTTTGCCATATTCCAATAGGAACCCGCAATACATCTATAAAATTTTTCCAACTAAAATATCGTCTCCATTTTCCCGCCCAAATACCCTTGTATTCTATCTTTGTTCTCTTTACAATTTCCTCTTCTTTACCATTTTGTTCGCCAATAAACAGAAAATCATAATCATCCTTTATCTGTTCCCAGATAAATATCAACGGAAAAGCATGTCCTCCCGATCCACCTCCTGTCAACACAATTCTTTTTTTATTTATCTTTTTCATCTATATCCTCGCTTTTTTGGAGATATTGTACAAGACTCCAACCGCGATCAAAGAAATCACTAAAGATGAACCACCATAGCTGATAAATGGCAAAGGCAAACCAGTTAAAGGCAACAGAGACAACATGGCTGAAATATTCACAAAAGCCTGAAAACCAAACCAAGTCACAATTCCCAAAGCCAATAATTTGCCAAAAACATCCGGAGCTTTTTTGGCAATCAAGATCCCTCGACTTAGAAAGAAAATATAAACCGCTAAAAACAAAAAGATTCGGATAAAACCCAATTCTTCAGCCATAATCGCAAATATCGAATCACCGGACACTTCCGGTAAATAAGCATACTTTTGTAAACTACGTCCAAAACCACGACCAAGCCATCCTCCTGAACCGATCGCCACCAACGCCTGCTGTACGTGATAACCAATTCCCAAAATATTCTCTTCCGGATTCAAAAAAGCAGTTAAACGAGCCATCCGATAAGGAGCACTAATAATCAACAACCATATCGCCCCTAACAAACCAACAATTATTAAAAAAATATGTTTTAGATTGGCTCCGGAAACAAAAAATAAAACCCCGGACATAGCGGCAATTACCAACATTGTTCCCAAATCAGGTTGCATCATTATCAAACCGGTTACCAAAACCATTAAAAAAACAAATGGCAAAAATCCCATGGAAAAATTTTGCACCAATTCCCCTTTCTTGGCCAACCAGGCAGACAAATAAAACAAAAATGTCAATTTTATTATCTCTGAGGGTTGAAAAAATAAAGGGCCAATCAATATCCATCTTTTGGCACCACCATACTCAAAACTCAAACCGGGAATAAAAACCATAATTAACAACAACAAAGTACCAATCAACATATAAATTGCATTTCTTTTCCAGAAAGAATAATCAATCTTGGAGACCACAAAAAAAGCCACCAGACCAATCAAAGCAGAGACAAATTGATCCCGTAAAAATTGATGGCTATCACCAAAAGTATCATAACTAACCACGACAGACACTGAAGAAACCATAATCAAACCAAAAATAACCAAAGCAAAAACCAATATCGCCAGCAAATAATCAGGTTTTCCACCTGATTGTTCGCCAAAAATTGATCTGAACCAAGTATTTTTTTTAGCAGTCTTCATTAATTTCGAATAATAATATCAAAGTTTCCCCCAATCAAACCCAAAGCCAATCCCAAAACCGCCATCACGGCACCAATAACCCAAAAACGCATAACCACTTTTTCCTCCGACCAACCGATCGCCTGACAAGTCAAATGAATCGGTGTGGACAAAAACACTTTTTTACCATTTCTCAGCTTTTTTGACCACTGCTGGACAATTACCGAGAGAGTCTCAACCACAAAAACAAACGCAATAACAGGCAATATCAAGGCACTATTTGTTAACATTGCCACTACCCCCAAAGTCGCGCCCATCGCTAAAGAACCAGTATCACCCATCATAAACCGAGCTGGAGAAATATTGAACCACAAAAATGCCAATATCGCGCCCACCATCGTCGCACAAAAAATCGCAATACCCACATTTCCCTGAAAAAAGGCAATCCCCGCAAAAGCGCTAAAAGCCAACGCCAACAAACCCGCCGCCAAACCGTCCAATCCATCAGTTAGATTTACAGCATTCGCTGAAGAAATCAAAACTAACACAAACAAAGGAATATACCACAAACCAATATCAAAACTGCCTACCATCGGCACGTGCAAAGAACTCCAATCCAATTTGTAATAAAACCACAATCCTCCGCCAATACCAATCAATAAGATCCAAATAAACTTCATTTTGGCACTCAAACCTTTTGTTTGACCAATTTTTTTCCAATCGAGCCAATCGTCCACCAATCCGACAATACCAGTCATCACTAAAGCAAACAAAGGCAAATATGTCTGTTCTCGACTCAAATTCAAAAACAGCGTCAATATTGCCACCACCAGCCAAATCAAAATCCCAGCCATAAATGGAACATTCTTCTTATGCTTTGCCGCATGCAACTGATAATAAACCGGGGTCTTCTTTTTATCTAACGAACTATATTTTTGTGGCGTCTTCCAAACTTTATATTTATACAGCAAAAACGTCAAAACTGGCGTCAAACCCACTGCCAACAAAAACGATAACACCGCCATCGTTAATACCCTTACTAACTCAATCTTGTAATCAGCCATAAATTTTTATGATTAATCTTTACCATGCGCTACCAATAATTTTTCCGCTTGCGATTTTTCTCTCATAAACAATTTTACCACTTTTTCCAAATGATTTTTTGATCTTGATCCTTTTAAAAACAAAAAATCCCCTGGTAAAACAATATTTTCAATATGATCCAATAAAACGTCAATTGTTGAAAAAAGGTGAATCTTTTCCCTCGCGATCTTGGTCTGTAATAAACCTTTTTCATAAAAATTAGAATTCTTTTCCAGCAAAACCACCTCATCAAAAATTTTACCAGCCATTTTTCCCACCTCTATATGTCCTTTTTCCTCTTCTTTCCCCAATTCCCACATACTTCCCAAAATCGCCACTTTTCTTTTTTTTATTTTTAAAGCACGAATTGTATCAAAAGCAGCCAACATCGAAGTTGGACTTGCATTGTAGGTGTCATCCAAGATCATAATATCTCTTTCCCCTTCCAAAAAATTCATTCTGCCGGGAACCATGGCTAATTTCGTCAAACCATTAACAATATCGATTATATCCATCCCTACCGCCAAACCAACCGCAATCGCCGCCAAAGAAGCTTTAACATAAGGATAACCAACATTATTAATTTTGACAGGAATCATGCTTCCTTGATAAACCAACTTGAAAGTGGTACCAGAAAAATCAAAAGTCACATTGGCTGCTCGCAAATCAGCTCCATCTTTGTAACCATAAGT
>DAIRGB010000086.1:0-2941 GCA_036794765.1 Patescibacteria group bacterium
TGGATATTGAAGCGCCTAGTAAGGCTTTCAGTTCCAGGATGACACAATTCTATTTTGATCGTTAAAATTTAAAACTAGTTATTGAAAATTAAAAATTACAAATTGAAAATTGCATACTCGCTCTACATTCCTCCACGCATCGCCAAGATTTCTTCGGGGTTGGAGGTGATGAGACGGTGTTCGGTATATGAAGCGACAATTTTGATCAAGACGTGATTGAGACCGGCAAAGAAAATACCTTCGCCGACGTTGGATTCGAGCAGGGCCATTTTTTCGCCATCAGTGAGATTGAAAGTGCGACCAATAAGGTCGATGGAAGCCGGAGATTGTTTCAATAAAATTTGCATGGCGGAGTTGGAGATCATGGCTTTACCCCATTTTGATCCTAAAAAGTCTTCAACATCTTGAGAAATGGTGGTGACACCGAGATAATATTTACGAGAACGTTTGGTAAGGTTGTGCAAGAAACGGGCGGAGTCTTCGTATTGCATTAGATTCCAGGCTTCGTCGATAACCATGATACGGCGTTTGAGATTGGTGCGGATTTTGGTCCAGATGAAGTTGGTAATGACATACATGGCGATTGGTCGCAGGGCTTCTTCGAGATCGCGGACGGAAAAGACGATAAAGTTTGATTTGAGATCAATATTGGTAGGATTGTTTAAAAGACCGGAATAACTTCCTTCGGTATATTTTTGTAAACGTTGAGCCATGGATTCGCCGCCGTGCATGTTGATCAAAATGCTGTATAGGTCTGAAAGAAGAGGAGCGGGATTTTTGTGACTGGCGGGATCTTCGGTGATGTCTTTCAAAGCGTATGTTTCTTTGATGGCTTTATCCATGATGGCGCTTTCTTCGGGAGTGAGTTGGCCCAACATGATATTCATGATGCCGGAGATGGTGATGATGGCGGTACGGAGGGCGTTTTCTTCGTCACCTTCGCTGGTGGCCGGAAGATCCAAGGGATTGATTTTGCGGTCGGAGTTGATGGAAATTGGAATATAGGTACCCCCGACGGCTTCACAAAGATTTTGATATTCATTTTCCGGATCGATGATGATAATGTCGGTGCCAAGCATGAGATAGCGCAGGCATTCCAGTTTGACGGTATAACTTTTACCGGCGCCGGAGGTGGCAAAAATGGTGCAGTTGGGGTTGGCTAGATCAAAGCGGTCAAAAATAACCAATGATTGGTTGTGGCCGTTGAAGCCATAAAATATTCCATTGTCGGAAGTCAGATCGACGGAAGTAAAAGGGAATGATGTGGAAATCGCGTCGGTGTCGAGATTTCTGGTAATATTGAGTTCGTCATTGTTGAGTGGCAAGGTGCTATTGAAACCTTGTTCTTGTTGAAGAATGGCATTTTTGGTGTAGATCAATGATCCTCCCAAGACAGTTTCCAGATGGTCGATATTGGTTTTCAATTCTTTCTCACTGTCGGCATAAACGGTGAAATAGAGTCCGTAGAGAAATAATTTTTCGCTACCTTGTTGGATACGATAACGTAATTCTTCGGCGTCTTGGATTGCGGTTTCCAGTTTGGGGTCGGAGACTTCACCTTTTTCGCGGCCGATGGCATATGTCGCTTGCATTCGTCCTACTCGGTTTCTCAAGTCTTCCAAAACCGCTTTGGATTCTTGAGGATAGATGAACATACTGATATCCATGGTGGCGTCGTAGGAGATAATCGGAGAAAGCCAATTGGTATTTAAGAAACGAGGGTAGGTAAAGACAAACAGGGTTTGGACATAGCTTTCGTTGATAATCAGATAATTTGGAGTAATGCGAAAGGCGGAGGGGGCGACGATGTCTTTGAGAGAGATCATGCCCTCTTCAAAAACCCGACGGGCTTCAGTCAGTCGTTTGCGTTCTTCTTCCAGCCGTTTTTTTTCATCCAAAGCTTTTTGCTTGGCAGGGTCGAGGGATTTGGGTTTGAAGATATCGAAGATACTCATAATGGTATTCTTATTTTTTGGTTATTTATCATAAAAATTCAAACTCTTGTAAACTCTTTAAAACTCTTACAAACCCTTAAAAACTTTTATTAATCTGATTTTCTCTAGTTTATGAGTGTTTATAAGCGTTTCTAAGTGTTTTATAGTATTTTTACTCCGTCTTCACACTTCCCACAACATCCGAAGTCAGTGAATCGACTTTGAAAAGTTTTTGATGTCGGGAAGTAATGGGGTTGAAGTGGACGTACATGAGTTCGGCGATTTCTTGGGTGGTGAGGGCGATAGTGCGTAGTCCCATGGAGGCCAAGCAGGAGGCGACGATATTGATTCTTTCGGTCATTTTTTCTCGGGCCAATTGGAAATCTTTTTCTTTGACGACCAGTTCGTTTTTGTCAGGAAATATTTTTTGCCAAAATCCCTTGGTGGCGGTATCCGGTGGATAGAATGAGACAATGATATAAAACTTTTTTTCCATGATGTTGGTAACTTGCATCAGACGTTGGATAAAGGAGATATATTCGGTCATCTGAACGCGGAGTAGGTCGTTTGGCTGTTTGTTTTCCAAATCTTTGAGCTTGGCGATATATTCGGATAGATCCAATTTTTTGGATTGAACGACGATTTGAATTGGGAAAGACAGGGAGTTCAAAAAGTTCTGGTATTGGTAAATAATGGCGTTTTGTTCTTGATCGGATTTGAGGTCAAAGTTGATAGCGGAGGTGAGTAGGACACTTCGCAGACTGCCGTCTTTCAAAATGACATAACCATCACGGATTTCTTTAAATGGCAAATACATCTGGGTAGATGTTTTAGGATTTGATTTCTTTTTTTTGAATGTAGGTTTCATGTTAATTATTATTTATGATGTTTGTTTATCGTAGAAACTCTTTTAAACTCTTTGAAACACTTGTAAACACTTAAAAACTGGAAATGTATAATGCAATTTAGTTTGTAAGGGTTTATAAGAGTTTTGAAGTGTTTATAAG
>DAIRGB010000087.1:0-2924 GCA_036794765.1 Patescibacteria group bacterium
CATATTCTAGACTTACTTAAGACCATTTTAACATGAGCTTAAGTTATCTAGAGCCATAATAATTATAAAAATTTCCTTCCACTGCGCCCACTCTTCTCAAACAAGAAGTCTGTGCTTCAACTTTATTGACATTCAATAAGCAAAATATCGACAACAACAATGTCCATAGCAAACAAATTTTTTTGCTCATAAAAAAGATTCCGGTTATTTTTTACAATTATTTTCTAAAAATTACTTATATCAAATACATCATTAATCAACTTGAATGTCCCAATGGATTTCCACATCTTCTACCCACGACATATTTTCTGCCACCGGCCGAAAATATTCACGATAATTTCCCGGTTCATCGGGAGCCGTCATCAAAATTTCAAATCTGGCCGTATCTCCGGGAGCAACATACGACTGTTTCATGCTGGCCGCTCGATTTGGAGCCAACCAAAAACCGGAAGTATAAAACTCACTAGTACGATCCATCTCATTATCAGTTCCCAATATTACCGGACTATTACCATCTTTTCTCCACGTTACGTTACCGACATTCTTTACCTCCACCCAAAATCTTGCCCGCTGACCGGCCAACATCGGCACAAATTTTTCACTCTGACGACCTAATTCACCCTTATATTCCGGTTCTTTTACCATCACCCGGATAAATATTCCTTGATCTTCCATCCAAGTCAGATTCTCCGCCACCGGTCTAAAATATTCATCATATACTCCGGGAGTCAATTTGCCCTGAAGATAAAATTTGAATTTTCCTACTTCACCCACTCCCACTTCCGATTGAGATAAACCAATTCGATTTGGAGCCAACCACGAATCTTTATCAAAAAAATCCGAGACTCTATCCAAAGGATTAGCCGTACCCAATCGCACTTGATTACTATTTCCAACCTGTTTCCACGCCACACTACCCGTATTTTTCAAGTCTATCCAAACCTCTTTCCTTTCCCCGGGATACATTTCAACGTGATCGGACTGCGCTATCCAGATAGCGTGAAATGAATCCGGATCGGTATCCGATTTTGTTTTGTCAGACTCATCCAAATTTTGATCAGGCAATTCATCTTTTATTTCATTATTTTGATTATCATTTGACGTTTCATTATTATTTTCGGTAGTATTCGAAAAATGGTTTTCCACCGTTATGGCAAATTCCGTTCCCGTCAATATCCCATCCGGACCCTTGAGAGCAAATTTTTCTACCGAACTTCCATTTTTTTCATTGCCCTTCAAATCCAAATTTATATACACTTTTTCATCGGGACTAACCGTCAATTTACCCACAAAACCAACCTCCTCCGCACTCTTCCACTCATCAGCCACGAAACCACTCTTCCTCGGCCAAGGATCAACCGGAACCAAACTGATTTCCCCTCTTTCTTTTAACCAAACCGCTGTACCGGTATTTTGATATTGCAAAACCACCGATTTTGTCTCACCGGTCTGCAAAGAAATATTATTTTCTGATTGATTCAAAAATTTTGCTTCAAATGTTTTCGCCGGCAAATCGCTTTGTCCAGCCGCTGACGCTTTAGCAATATCCGACAGCATATTGTACAATTTTTCACCCGGACACTCAGTGTAATTTACATCTCGATGACCTGCTACAACTGGAATATTTTTTCCTTGAAAACTATGGGTAGAAACCAAATCCAAATCCGCCTGATAGCCAACATATTCTATCAATTCAATCAAACCTTTAATCGCATTTGCACCCGGCTCCTCTGATACATAATTTCCAATCAAAGCTACACCGACACTGCCATAATTATTACTGGTTGCATGCGCAGCTACCACACCCAAACCACCTTCTCTACCCTCATAAATATTTCCATATTGATCAACCAGATAGTTGTATCCAATATCACCCCATTCCTTTTCTACAGCATGAAAATAATAAATACCTCTTACCACCGCTGCCGGATCCAAAGGCGAATTATTACTCCCCGCCGTATGGTGCACAATCACTTGTTTTATCGGCGCATATTCATGATCCCATTTCATCAACGATTCATCAGCTCCCCATTCTGCTCGAGAAATAATATCCACATTCTCTTTTCCGGTAGCCTTATCTACCGCCCATTTCCAACTTTTTTTCACAAAAGCCAATTTGTCATCCGGATCCAAAAATGTCAATTTTACCTCTTCCACCTGTGGAGACACATGAACATCTTCAGTTGTCAAAACCAAAGAATATTGCGCAAACTTTGCTTTCTTGGCCAACAAAATCGGCACTTCCGTCATAAATACATTTTCCTCTGTACCATTTTTTTCCAAATCCAAATCTTCCCACTCACCCCATTGCTGACCATCCAAACTGGTACGCACATTGGCAACTACCTTTGTCCCATCAGGGACATTCATCTTTACTTTCGCTGCCACCATCCAAAACAAAGTATCAGACTTCTTTGGCTCCGAAGTATATGACAAAATATTCTGACCGCTTTTTATCACAATATTTTCTTGTGACTGCGATTGTTGAGAACCATCAATCACCGACATTATCGATGCTCCACCCGTATCAACGCCAAATTGCAAATCCTCACTATGACTTACTCTTATTTTCGAACTATCTTGAGCATAGCCAAAAGCCAATACTCCAATCACCATGACGATCAACAACAAAAATATACTCAATAATCGTGCCGACCACACCAACCATCCATTCTTTTTATTTTCCATTATTTTCCTTTTATTTTTTTGTTTTTTGTTTTTTATAATTTATTTTTCTTTTCAAATTATCTTTTAACAAACCAAATAATTTTTATAATATTTTTTCATATTTTACTGTTTGAAACTCGTGGCCCCAACAAACAAGTTTAAAATGTGAAAAAATATTATAAAAATTATTTGGTTCGTCAACCCTCCATACTCAAATATAATCATATTATTATAACAAACTATATTATTTTTGTAAA
>DAIRGB010000016.1:0-16053 GCA_036794765.1 Patescibacteria group bacterium
TGTTTGAGGGAGGGGCAAGAGGGGAATTAAAGGGGTGAATTGCCCCGACCGAAAATAGCTTATTCTTTTTTCGTTAATTTTTTTCTAAAACTGTCTAGTGCATTTTTCATATTATTTTCAAAATCATCACGGAAAAACCAATAAAAAAAATCTGCTACCATCGGACCTTTTCTAAATTCAAATATACAATCTTGAATTTGTCTCAAATTAGTGATGTTCAAGGCTTTTTGGTTTGATAGTGCTAACTCTGACAATTCATTAATTTTATTTTCCAAATTTTTGCGCTTAATTGATGCTTTAAAATGATCAATTCCTTCATCAATGGCTATAAAATATCCAGACAAAGCTGGTAAAAATAAACCAAGTATATATTCAGCCACTTTTAAATCAAGAATTGAACAGATAATTATTGTGGAGATAAAATACAGTAGAGTAATTATAATAATTGTTATTGCGTATTTCCTTTTTAATCTCCAGTCCCATACTAAATTACTTCTTTGACACAATAGAACATCTGCTGGATATGAGAATTTCGAAACATCTGAATACCAATCTTTCAATTTCTCTATATCGCCTTTGAATTTCTTTTTTGCATGATTAATTTCCTCGCAGGAGATCTTTTCTCCTACTAATACTGTATTCCAATCCATATCAAAAAGAGAGGTGTCAAACTCTTCCTGTATTTTTGCAGCCTTTTCAATGTTGGAATTTTCAAAAAGTTTTTTTAAAATATATGAAATTATAGCCCATGTGCCACCAATTGTGCCTATAATAGCAGACCAATTTGTTATGTAGAATATGATAAATGGCGATAATAATGCAAATATTATCGAAATTGCTATTCGAAAATTCCTGATCTTTTTGGCCTGACTATAATAAAATCGCTGTGCAATCAAAAGATCGATATTGTGGTCTAGGTTTTGCTTGCGAGATATTTCTGACATAACATTTAGTAATAGTAGGATGGAAATTTATCGTTGAACAATAAATTCCACCAATAAAAAGCGTCGCTTATTTTTTCAGCAGATTCTGCATCGCGAGCTTTTTCTGCGCGCGTGTATGCTGTTTTCAACTTAGAAATGGCATCTTGCTTATCCGCTTCAGATTTACAGGCTTGGATGTACCCTCCGACACCCGTGGGATTAGTCATTTGTGATAAATCGATATTTATTAAATGTGCAAGAATACTTTTTATATCAATCGAGTATACAATTGATTTTTCTTGTGAAGCGTATTTAGCTACTCTCATCTCAAGATAAAAGGAAGAGATTGGAACATTGTTATAAAATTTCCATGCTTTGATAAATCTAATAAGTGGTTTTACTTTAAGGCTTAGATCAGAGTTAATTTTTGTAACATAATCATTATTAGCTTTGGGGCTAGATTTCATCCAAGCTCCCGAACTGTCTGGGATGTCATAAATATTGACATCATTTTCTGTTTTAAGGTAATCAGCTGGTATTATTTCAGTTGTTTCTGATGCTACATCGCCAAAATCAACGACTACTGCGGGACTGTCAACATAGATGTTAGTATTTGGGAATCTTGTTTGTAGAGCTTCTTTTATAATTCTCAATGTTGATGCGGAATTCTCCTTCAAATTTTCTCTTGGTATTCCAGCGAAGTAATCAGTATCACTGAAACCATTTACATTAGTACCATTACCAATTGAACCAGTTTTAAAAAAACGGTTCATGCCAAAATTACTTTCCATGCAAGCTTTTATTGAGGCTCTATGTTTTGTAACGGCTTCTGACTCTGTTTTAACAATTTTCAGCTTGTCATGAAAGTCTCTGAAGCCTTCTTCTATCGTTCTAGGCATAATGGATTTTTTATCGATTACCCTTTGCTCGATTGTGTGTCTTGCACAACATCTCGCAATTTTTGATATCACTTTTGCCGCCCTTGCTCCAAGCCGAAACATGGTCGGCGTCCATATCATTTAAACTCCAAATTTTTGTTTTGTTCGCGTCGTGTCCAATAGCACAATGTGGGCAATTTGAAACTTTTTTCTTTTCGGCTTTAGCCGTTTGTTCTTTGTATACTGCTTTTTTAGTTGCTTCATCAAAAACACGAACTTCAAGCAATTTCGTATCGACAGCACCGCCTAGAATAAACTCAAAAATTCCCTTGCGATTTTTTACATATGGATCGGCGTAGAGCTTTTGTACCTCGGCTGACACTTTCGCAGAGTTATACGCTTTCTTGTGATATGCTTCATAAAGTCGCCCCCATTCAAGTCCGCACATTTCACTTTCTACATCAGAAAATACGCTCGAAATCCAATCGATCACACTTTTGAAATATTTTTTTAATTCATTGATATTTTTGTCGTTGCGATGACTACTCATGTAATCATCAATATTCCCTTTACTCACCCAATCCAAAGCTCTCTCAAAAAATGCTTGTCTATCCACACTTCCTTTTATGTATGCGCTCCATTTTTGAACGTTAGCATTTTGGCTGTTGCTGAACTCTTCTTTGCCCAATGTAACGAATGGTCCAGAATATATCGCATTTAACAATTCTTGGGGGACGAGCGGAACACCAGCAATATTAATTGTCTTAAACCACTCCTTGATTTGGCTTTCTGTTCCTTCACATTCGTAAATGAGCAGTTTCGTTTCCAGTATCTTATCTTTTTTATCTTTTGCTAAGCCACCGAAATATTGCATCCCGTTTTCATCTTTGATAGCAAATTTATCAGTAATAAATCGTCCAAGACTGGTGATACGCTGTTGTCCGTCAAGAACTTCGAGATTACTGTCATTTATTTTGTTAAAATAAATCAATCCTATTGGATAACCTTTTAGGACTGATTCAATGACAGCCATTTCTCTTTTGCCGCCGTCAGAAGCATAAATATAATTGCGTTGATATTCAGGTTGAATAGTTAGCTTGCCAGACAAACCAAACAAACCCTTGCCTTCAAGTTCGTTATAGACAAATCCATCACAGATTTCTTTTACGGTTATGGTGGTTTTTAAAATTGTTTTCATATTATTTTTTTCTATGTTTTATTAAAATACGAGCAAATTGTGGTTTACCATTTATATAAGTACAATCCGATGCGCTTTTTACTTTATTCATTAAATGTTCTCGTTCTCCTCGCACATTAGAATTTCCTAATACTTCAAACTGATCAGGATTATATTTATCAAGAAATGTAACCGGCACACCCATTGCACCTTTATAATCACTCGGTATTGCGTCGGTAAAAGGCACTTCTATTGCATCATAATTATCATATTTATCATACGATTTTTTTCCTTTGATTTCTTTATGTTTACTGTACTTTAAATTCTCCGCCATTGTCATAAGTGGCAATGGTTGATGACGGCGTCCATGGTCGAGATTAGTAAGCCACAAACAATTATTAGTGGCGACAATTCTGTTTCCATTTTCATCTATCCGAGCCTCGGATCCGTACAATTCGTAAGATTCAGGTACAATAAATCCAGAAATCCACCGTCCCATTCCATTACCAAGCCATGCTTTATTTTCTTTAATTTTTTGGAATATTTCTCTGTAAGTTAGGCAATTAATATTGCCGATAATCAAAAACTTTTTATTATAATCAAAAATTTGCTTAACATATTCACGAAACAAACTAAAAGGTGGATTCGTTACAACGATATCGGATTGTTTTAGCAGACTTATACATTCATCGCTACGAAAATCGCCGTCGCCTTCGAGTGGCGTCCATTCATTGTGTTTGTTTGCTTTTAATTGCTTGGCAACATCTTTTAAGTTGAATTCGCCGTCTTCGTCTATGTCGTGTACCTCGCTCACAATAAATTTATTGGCGGTTATTTTCGGACGGCCTTTTACCTTTGTGAGGGTTTTATCGTCGCCAAATAATTGCAGTTGTGTGTTGGCGACAGGCGAAGGCTTGTAGCTAGTTGTGATAAGCTGTTTTAATCCAAGTTTGTTAAAATTTAGCACAAAATAACGGAAAAAATTGCTTTCAAACGGATCATCGCAGTTGCAATACACTACCTTGTTGCGAAAAGTATCAGGATTATAATCCAGATATTTTTCAATCTCTTTTTGAATATCAATAAACTGAGTATAAAACTCATCATTCTTTGCCTTCCTTGCTTTCTTTAGATTTTTGATTGATGCTGTTCTAGCCATAATTTATTCCAAGTAAGTAATTATATTGTATTCGTTTTCCCCTTATAAATAAATCGTTTTCGTAGCGGAGCGGAGAAAACACCTTATACCCCTTTCTAATAAATAAAAAACAAAATTAAAATTCTTTTTTAGAGCTGGGCGACAGCCCAAAAGTAAAACATGCATTTCACATAACTCGTTTATATACGAATAAAAGCAAAATATAATATTCAGACTTGTAGTATATGCGAATAATTTGATAATATTTAGCTAGTTTAATTTTATCTTTATTATCCTTTTTATGCAAAAATACTTGGATTTGGCAAAAAGAGAAATGGTGATCAGAAATTATAGTCCTAAGACCATAAAAATATACTTACCGTTTTTGAATCAATATTTTACATACAAAAAATTTAATATAGAAAAGTATGATGAAGATAATGTCAAAAATTTTCTGGCGGAGAAGATTGATAAGAATGTATCTCCACAATCTATAAATCTGGCACTGAATGCGATCAAATTTTTTTATCGCGAAGTGATCAGAATAAGAAATAAAATCAATATTAGAACCGTCAAAAAAGATTACAAATTGCCAGTTGTTTTAAGCAAACAAGAAATCGAGGCAGTAATCAATATTATCAAAAATCCTAAACATAAAATCTTGATTGCCTTGGCTTATGCGGCCGGGCTGCGGGTTAGTGAAGTGGTGAGTATCAAAGTAAAAGATTTGGATATAAATAATTTGACTATTTATATCAAACAGGCCAAAGGAAAGAAGGATAGATTATCTTTGTTGCCGGAAATCCTGACAAATGATTTGAGAAATTTGATAGCGGGAAAGAAAGCTGATGATATTCTGTTTATGAGTGAAAGGGGCGGCAGACTTACCACTCGTTCAGCTCAAAAGATTTTTCAAAATGCCTGGCAAAAATCTGGGATAAAAAAAGATGCTACTTTTCATAGTTTGCGCCACAGTTTTGCCACTCATCTTTTGGAAAACGGGGTGGACGTGCGCTATGTGCAGGAGTTGCTGGGTCATCAAAATATTCGAACTACTCAAATATATACCCATGTTACAAATCCGGCGTTGAGGAATATTAAAAGTCCTTTGTAAATCTATTTGACAATAAAGTTAGAATTATATAACATGGAGTTGATGTTAATTATTTCTAACTAAAAAATTATGATTAATCAAAAAACTTTTCTGTGGACGAGGGTGATTGTGGCTGCAGTTTTGGGAATTATTATTTCTCAGTCGGTAATTTATGGGAATTTGATTTTGGCTTTGGTGTCGATGATACTGGCTTGGATAATATTGTTTTATCTGCGAAGTAAAGTAAAAGCGGTTTTGGCGGATGAACGGGATTATGAAATTGGCGGGACGGCAGCGCGTTGGGCGATACAAATATTTTCGATAGTGGCGGTAGGTTTTATTTTGATGTTTTACACCCAAAGAAATATAAACCCGACTTATGAAGCAATATCGATAACTTTGTCGTATTCAGTTTGTTTTCTGATGGTTTTGTATACTTTGATTTTCAAATTTTATAATCGTCTGGTTTGGCTGAAGGGTAAAAATTGGTTGATACTGGCGGGAATAGTTATATTGATGATGATGACGGTATTTGGTTTGCGACTGTTGAGCGGCGAAGATGATTGGATTTGTCAAAACGGACAGTGGACAAAACACGGCCAACCGGATTGGCCGGCGCCGACTGTTGAGTGTAAAAAATAATATAATGACTGGTGTGAATTATTTCTTTATTTTATATTTCACTCATAATAACGCTAAGAAGGACGGGGTAATAAATTTTTAACGCTCGGATCATTCGCAAAATAATAAATAAAGAAATAATTCACACTAATATTGATATATGAAAAACAAGATAAAAGAACTTAGAGCTAAGTTGGGGCTGACTCAGGAAGAGTTGGCGGTCAAAGCGGGAGTGCGGCGAGAGACGATTGTTTTTTTGGAACAAGGAAAATACAATCCTTCATTGGGATTGGCTTATAAAGTGGCTAAGATTTTGAAAACCAGGATTGAAGATTTGTTTGAGTTTGAAGAGTAAAACGCGGATTTCATGGTTAACAAAAAACAACGGCAACAATAGTATTGCCGTTGTTATTATTGATGATAATAAAATTAGGCAGGTTGAGATCGATCCAGAGGAATATCGATGTTGATAAAGGCCTCTTTGTCGGATTTGATTTCAAAAACTTGACCACAATACCAATCTACGTCTTTATTTTTGTCAACTAATACACAGGCGTGGCTGGGGAAAGAGAAACCATCTTTTTCAACCTGGATAATATACTTTCCGGGAACCACCATGAAAGAGAAGCGACCGGCAAAATCGGTGATTTTGGTTTCCAGGATTCTTTCATAGGTTGGATCAATAATTTTGACAATGGCAGCCTCAACGGGCAAACCGGTTTTGGCGTCGTAGATGATACCCCAGGGCTTGGGTTTGATATTCAATTTGTAAATCGTGTAGATGAGAGCCATTAGGTACGTCAACATAACAAAATAATTGATGATTCCCCCGTGCATAAGAACTATCGCAATGCTAACTATGAAGCCAAGGGAAAGAAGAGGAAAGGAAACTTGTCCAAGATAATAACGAAGTTTGCGTAAATTGTATTTATGTTTGGAAATAAGTTGTTGACGAACTGACTCTTTGGGGGTGATGGGAATATTCAAATTGATTATTTCGTCATCATTTTTGATTTCGATTTGTCCTCCCAGGTAGAGGTTGCCATAACGTCCGTCGTATTGACCGTATTCGCCACGGGCGGGGAAAAGATAATTTTGTCGGCTGACTTGGATAATATATTTTCCTTTTTTTACCAGAAACCCATATCGCCCGTTTTTGTCAGTAACTTTGCTTTCAACATACTTCTTTGTTTTGGCTTCATATAATCTGACGATGGCCAAATCAAGCGGGGATTTTGTATCAGAGTCATATACCACTCCCCAGGGGCTACGTTTGGGGAAGATGCCCAGCCAACTAGCCAATTGGTTTAATCCAAATAGTAAGAAACTGAAAATTTCAAAGATAAGTCCAAACAGAGAATATCCAATCAAAACAATGGCACTCCAGAAAGCTACTTGTTCGACAGGATTTACAATTTTGTCGGAGATGTTTTGGCGAAGATATTGTCGAATTCTGGTGGTGGACGGCAGTTTGGATACTATTTCTGCCGGAAGGGGCGTTATTTTTAATCTTTCTATGTTGCTTGGTAAACTAATAAATCCATACTGATTATTGACAACCGAGTAGATTGAATATTCGTTGGGGGCAAGGTCGTTGATAAAGTTGTATTCATAGAATCCATATTGATCAGATTTAACGTAGTAAATCCGGAAAGAATCCTGATTGTAAACATAGATACTGATATCACTATTGGGAGCAGCAGTGCCTTTGATCTTGGTTGAGCCTTGTTCGTCGATTTCGTTGGGGGTCAATTTGATAGTGGGTGGCATGATTACATAAACCGGTTTTTCAAATTTGACTGTGTCTTCATCAATAATAATATCTATATCAGGAGGATAGATTCCGAGATTAGAAAAATAACTGACAAAGTTGGTTTTAAATTCGTCAATCGTGCCGAAACTAAAGATCATTTCAAATTTGCCATCAACGTCGGCAAATACATTTTGTTCACTGATTTCGTTGGTACCGGAGACGGATGAATTTGGAAAAGTCCATCCAACAATAGGGACATAATATGGTTTTACTTCGGTTCCACCTGGAGTGCCGGGCGTGGTTGGCGTAGTTGGTTGAGTGGTGGTTGGAGGTTGGATGGTTGGTGGGGGTGGCGGTGGGGGTGGCGGGGTGACATTGCCTGGACATACTCCGCCGCAACCATCGGGACAAGTTTGTCCGATATAGGTATTATCCGAACAAGAACAGTTGGGAGTGCATATTTCTTCCGGTGGTAGGGTCCCGGGACAGATGCCGCCGCAACCGTCGGGGCAGGTTTGGCCGATATTGGTATAGTTTGAACAAGAACAGTTGGGAGTGCAGACAGTTTCGATCGGCGGAGTAACACCTCCGCCAGGAGGAGTGGTCGACTGGGCGATAATATAATCCAATACATAAGAAGATGGCGCTTTATTGCTCATAGCGTCTTCACAGCGCAGATAAACTGTTTTTGCACCCAAACCTGTGAGATTGAGATCACATTGAGTAGTTGACAAACAAGTGTTTGTCATAGAGTCAAAATCGGTATCAATAATATCCCATTTGCAGCTAGAAGCTGCCGGCGAGGTAGTGTATTGGACCAAAGTTGAACCATTGTCAGTATAGTCATAATAAGGAGATAAATTGTCTCCAGCGACGCTAACTATGGTAATAACCGGCGCAGGAGAAACTGTGAAAGTGCCAACAAAATCATCGGCGATATCAATCGGATTGCCGGGATAAGTAGTGTCGGTACCGGTAACAGTAACAGTACCGGCAACAAGCGAAGTCAAAGTGGCAGTGGTAACACCGGAAGCATTGGTAGGTAAAGTTGGTCCGACGATAATGGCTCCAGGCAAACCAGCAGTGTGTAAATCTACAGTGTGTCCTGAGAGCGGCGCTCCGCCAAATCCTCTAATAGTAACGGTAATAGTTATGGTGTCCCCCAATTGAACCGAAGGAGGAATACCGTCAATGGTAGAGTTGGAAATAATCGCGTCCGCTAAAGAAAAAACTTCAACGGTTACATCCGATGAAGATGAAGATTGAGCATTTACATTGGTGAAAAATGGTAAAAGGAAGATCTGTAAAACCAGAAATATTTTTACAAAAATATCGGACAATTTTTTTTGATTTTTCATTTTTGTTTTTGATTTTTTGACTTGGGGGCCGGCACTTTTTTGAAGGAAATGCCGGTCACCCAAATCAAATAATGATCTTATTGTTTCATTTCTTCTTTAATCTCTTTTGACAGTTCGTCTTTGTAACTTTTTGACGACATTTTGATAAAGAGAATGATCAAAATAACGATAATAATGATGATGACTATGGTTGTGAAATGGTAATCACCAAAACTATAGCTTTCTTTGAAAACTTGTTTGCTATTACCAAAGGTACCTTCGACAGTTGCAGTGTATTTACCATACAAAGAACCTTTTGGATTCCAAGGAGTGGTCATCTTGCGAGTACTGCCAGGAACGACGTTTTTTCCTTCCAATTGGATCTCGTCAACTTGAGTACCCATCCAGTTGGTGATCTTGATAGTTCCGACCGGTTTGAAATGAGTGTTACCGGTGTTGCTAAAACGAAGATCAAAGTTTACAACTGGGGTGTTGGTTTTTTCATCTTTAGTGATGCCTTTGGTGCTAAATTCGACAACTTTTCCTGATTCAGTTGCATTGCCATTGACGTTTAGCAAAATCAAAGAACCTACGCCGCTTTCTACTTTGAGTTGAGTAGATTCAGGGGAACCTTCTGCAGCTTTAGTTACAAAAACCACAGTACCATAGTGTCCGCCAGGATTAGCAGAAGTAGGGATATTGATGGTAAATTTTACATCATCTTTTTGGCCCGGTTCCAAACTGACTGATTCTTTGTTGAAAGTGATCCAGTCCATAACTGCATATGGAGTGTCATCTTTGGTTAGAGATGGTAAGCCTTCTTCATTGCCTTCTTTCGGCAAAAAGTTTTGAGCTTCAGGATATAAAGTGAGTTTTTCGGAACCTGGGTTGGAAACGGTAATAATACCGGACAACGCTTCACCGGGATTGGCGGTTAGATTGTCAAATAATGCAGGTGAAATTTTGATGGTTGTGCCGCCGGTTTGAGCTAAACCCAATTGGACGGACGACAAGGTCAAAACGGTGACCAATGATAATGCTAGGATTGAAAATATTGATTTATTTTTCATTGCCTTCCTTTAAAATTAGTAAGAATATTTCGACCTAATAATTAAAACGTTGCGGTACAAATATACATTAAAGTATTTGAATAGATACCCGCTTCTTGGAGGTTGGTGACTTCCAATTTGTAGCTAACAATATCTTCTTCACCGCTAACGGATCCACTGGCTCGAGCTACTTCATATGGAGTGTCGTTGGCCTGATAGCCGGCAAATTTGTAGCTGTCATACAGACCGGTATGGGCATCTGTATCATCACTGGTGAAACCAAAATAACCTTTGTGGGTTGTTGGAGTAGCATCTTTGGGTTGAGCCCAAACTTCAGGAGTGGTATAGGTATTAGCATTTCCGTCGGCGCCTTTGAAAGCATCAATTGTCTTGGCAGCTGCCGAAGTAAGATTTTGATTTTGTTGGACTGTTACAACATATCCACCGCTAGCATTGGTTGAAACTGTTAATCTTTGGCAACCAACTTTGGCAACATCGACAGTCATACTACCGAAAGGAATCGAAGTGGATGTGGTAGTAATGTCGGCAGTGCCGGCAGCAGATGAATTTGGACAGTTACCGGCGCCACTGGCGATACCGGCAATGGCAAAAGTCAAACTTGATTGAACGGTGGCAGTAACTTGAATTGAACTATTGATATTGACTGACAAAGTACCAGTATCAGAAACGTCAGCATCAGTATCATAAGCTCCAACTGCTATTTGATATGATTGAGAAGAACCGGCAGGGGTTGGATTGGTAATTTGGTTGGTACCACCGGCAGCATTGGTTCCGATTTCGATTTTCACCGAGTCTCCGGCACCCAAACTAACTGATGAACCAAAATGGAAAGTCATAACTCGATCATTGAGTTCGTAACCGACTTCGGTGGCAGCTGGTGCATCACCATCAACAACTGTTTGATCAACACCGTCCAATTCGACATCGACATCTCCGAAAGCAATTGATGAAATAGTGAAATCCGGTGAAGCTGGCCAGGTAATGTCAATTTCGGCGTCGTCCCCGCTGATTGCGCTAGGAACATTGAAATCAAAAGTATGGTTTGAAACAACTGTTGGCGCACTATTAGTTAGTGTGTCTTTAAGACTTGTCAAACTCGCCGCTTTGGCCACAGGTAGATAAGAAAGTAACAAGGCCAGACAAGCAAAAAGTGGCAGAATTTTTTTTATTTTCATAGTTTTTACCCTTTTTAATTGCGCTATTAAGATATAAAATTTGTAAATTTAGTGAGAATATATTTATCGACCAAAAAAATATAAATTTTTTCTCATTCTGTTATATACGTTATCAAATTGTGATGAAGTGTCAATTGAGGATAACTTTCTATTAGATAAAATATTATCCGGTTATTGTAACATCTTTTAAAAATTATTGCAAGCCTGTTGTCTTCCAAGAAATATTTGACTTTGTCGTCTTATTTTGGCAATCTGAGTATATACGTTTGTATGTTGTGCCGAGATAGCTCAGTTGGTAGAGCAAAGGACTGAAAATCCTTGTGTCGCCAGTTCGATCCTGGCTCTCGGCATTTTTTTCGACAATACATTATATATAATACGATGAATTTTAAATCTTTTATTGATTGGAATTACTATTTTTCCAGTTCACCTGCGAGTGGTAATTTTAAATTTTTAATTCCTTTATTGATTGTTTTTGGATTACTTTTGCTGGTGGGAATATTTTTTAAATATTCGCTATCGCTTCGAGAAAGAGACAAAAAGTACAATAAACTTTTAGGGGATAAGATTTTTTCTTCGTTATTAAATATTTTTATCGCCGGCTATGCCTATTTGTTTTTCAGGTACGAAGGAATAAGATTTTTGTCATCAAGATTTTGGCTGGTATTAATTGTAATTTGGTTTATATGGTCGGGTTATCAGTTGTGGATTTTTTACTCAAATGATTATCAAAAAATGAAAAAAAGTTTTGAGTCCAGAAGCCAAACCAAGATTTATAAGCCAAAGCGTAAGAAGAGAAAGTAGTTTTTTTAGTTTGTATTTTATTTGTTTAAATATTTTATCAAAATGACTCAAGACAACACGATTACCACCAATCCTCAGACCATGAAGGATTTATTGGAGTCAACCGGTTGGGATTTTAAAATCTATCAAACCGGAGATGTAGTTAAAGGCAGAGTAATTGACGTTTCACAAAATAAAGTCTGGCTGGACATCGGAGGAAAATCCCTTGGAGTTATTCCCAAGAGAGAATTATTGGAAGAAAAAGGATTGAAAGACATTGAAATCAATGAGGAACTTTGTACATATGTTTTGGCACCGGAGAATGATGATGGTTACGCCGTATTATCTCTAAGAAGAGCGATACGAGAAAAGGCCTGGGAAGAATTAAAGGATAAGTTTGACAAGCAGGAAAATGTTCAAGTGAGAGTAGTGGAAGCCAACAAGGGTGGATTGTTGGTGGATATACACGGAGTGAGAGGATTTTTACCTGTTTCACAACTCAAACCAGAAAATTATCCTCGAGTGGAAGGCGGAAACAAAGAAGAAATCAGAGAAAAGCTTTCAAAGTTTGTAAGCAAGGATCTGCAAGTTCGAATAATTGCTTTTGAAAGAGCGACCAATAAGTTGATCATGTCAGAAAAAGCAGTTCCTGATGCGAAACAAAAAGAGATTGAAGAGAATTATCAAATAGGAGATGCAGTTGAAGGAATGATTAGTGGAATCGTTGATTTTGGTGCTTTTATGAAGTTTGACGGCGTAGAAGGCTTGATACATATTTCTGAGATTACTTGGGGCCGAGTTGACAAGATTGATGATTATTTGAAAGTCGGTGATCAAGTCAAAGCCATGTTGATCGGATTGGAAAATGGTCGTATTTCTTTGTCAATCAAACGCCTTCAGTCTGATCCATGGGTCAAGATGATGCAAAAATACGCTGTTGGGGATATTGTTGAAGGTGAGATAAGCAAGATTACTCCTTTTGGTGCTTTTGCCACAATTGATTCCACTATTGATGGTTTGGTTCATATTTCTGAGTTGTCAAGCAAACGAGTAGTAAATCCGGCTGAGGTGGTAAAAGTAGGCGAACATCACAAATTTAAAATTATTTCTATCGAAGCCGATAATCATCGATTAGGTTTGAGTTTGAAGGCTGTAACCGAACCGGAAGAGGAAAAGAAAGAAGAAAAAGATGATGCCGAGAAAAAATCTTCCAAAGTTGACCCTTTGACAGAAATTGACGGGATCACTCCTAAAGTGGCAGAGAATTTGCAAAAAGGAGGAATATCAACCGTCGAACAATTAAAAAAAATCTCTAAAGAAGATTTGTTGAATATAGATGGAATTGGTGAAAAAACAGCGGAAAAAATAATCGAGGCGGTGAAGTAGTTATTTTGGAAAAATTATTTTATTTTAAAAAACTATCAGGTTGTCTGATAGTTTTTTTAAATATTACTTATTTAAATTATCTAAAAATATTTTACTAAAATCAGTGATAGCCGTGGCCGGAATCTTGGTTTTGAGACGATGAGAAAATGCGTTTCTTTTGATTGCCTGGCGAAGACAGTTTTCATTGGGGCAAATATGTGCTCCCCTACCCTCTTTTTTGTGATTAAGGTGGGAAATATTAATTTTCTTTCCGTCAAAACAAATACGAAGAAAATTGTTCTGATGATTGGTTTGGCCACAACCTATGCAAGTGCGCTGATGTTTTATTTTGCCGGTCATATTTATCGTTTATCAAATTTTAGGGTATTTTGTTGGGGGAAAATGTCATTAATATTTATCAGGTCAAGAAAGAATTGGTATATTTTTTCCGGGGTATATATTTCAATTTTTTTGTTGTATTCATTAACTAAAAGTGTATTTTCTTCGACGAGCAAGTTGTATTCATCAACCAATTGATTGTAGCTAACCAGTTGGTTTTCGGCCGATAATTTGTCCATGTTTTGTTTGAGACTGGAAAGTTTGGTTTTGTTTTCATTGATTTTTTTATAGTTTTCGATCAATGAAATAGTCTCATTGAAGGCAGTCTGGAGATTGTCCAGATTTTCTGTTTGATTATTTGATTGATAATACTCTCTAATTTCTGGTTGATTGATAAAATCGTTGTACTCTTGTCGAGTTTTTTTGAGAGCGTCCTGGTTGTTGTTTTTGTAGGCGGCATCAAATTCTTCCAGCCAAATGAAATGAAGACAAGATAAACTTTTTTTTAGAATTGTTTGATAGTCTGGAGAGGAAACTGCATTGTTTTTGTTATCGGAAAAAATTTGCTGAAGACTGTTTTTGATACTTTCCTTACTGTCGTGCAGCAGATCGAGGTTAATATTGCTATTATCGTAAACATGATTGGAGTCGCTAATTTGTTGTACATGCACTGAAACTTTGTTGATTTGGGCATTGATATTTTTGGTTGCCTGACTGGACGGAAGATTAGCGCCACAGCCGATCAAAAACAGGGAAAAGAAAAACACTAGCATTTTTTTGAACATTTTTTTGTCGGTTTTAAAGATAATCTTTCTTTATTATATTTTTAGTTTTGGATAAAATAAAGATAAGATTGCAAACTGAGAATATTTTATTAGTTAAACAAAACACAAATGATCGATCTAAATGATGTGAATGAGATTGAAAAAAGTGACCCGGACGGATATTTAAAAATATTGGCGGAAACACCAAGTTTGTGTCGCCAGGTGTTGGCGGAATTCGACCAAGTTGGTCTCGCCAAAAAAAAATTTGAGAAAGTAGCGATTTGCGCAATGGGCGGCTCAGCGATTGGAGCTGATTTGGCTCGTTATTTGTTGGAATTTAAAACCAATTTAAACATTCAAGTTTTGAGAGATTACAATTTACCAAACTGGGTTGACAACAAAACTCTTGTAATAGCTATTAGTTATTCCGGAAATACGGAAGAAACATTGACTGCTTTTTCTTTGGCTAAAAAACGAAATTGTTTGATATATGTTATTGCTTCGGGAGGGAAGTTGATTGAGCAGACAAAAAATAATCTGATTGATTATTTTTTGCTGCCAACAGGCCTCCCACCTAGAACGGCTTGGGGCTTGTCATTTATTCTGGTCAATGAATTGATACGCAAATACGGCGCTCTCCAAAAAAATGATCTTGATAGCAAGGTTATGATTGACGAGATGGAAAAATCGATTGATGCTTATCGTCACGCTTTGCCAATTGAGAAAAACCCGGCAAAGTCGATTGCTTTATCTCTGGTAAAATCCACTCCGATTATTTTTGGAGCGGAGCATTTGGGAGTGGTGGCAAGAAGGTGGAAGGGGCAATTTAATGAGAATGCCAAGTTACCTTCTTTTTATGAAGATTTACCTGAATTAAATCACAATAGTCAGCAAGGATTGGAATGCGGTGACGAAATCAAGAAAAGCTTATCCTACTTGGTATTGGATTCCGCCAACTATCATCCTCGCAACCAATTACGAGCCAAAGTAGTGTTTGAATCGTGGCAAAAAAACGGTTTTGATGCAACTTTAGTACAGGTGGGTGGCGAGAATACTTTTGAAGAAATGATCAGGTGTGTTATTTTGGGTGATTTTGTGAGCGTATATTTGGCTTTGATGTTGGGGAAAAATCCGGTTAAATACGAAGCGATCGAGGAACTAAAAGCATATTTGAAAACAGAGGAATATACAAAAGAATTGTTGGGATAGTATTATTGGATGCCAAGTACTAGGTTTTTAGGTTTTCGATTGGAGCGGAAAAGAGATTTATTTCATTATTATTATTTCGATATGACAAAAATTAAAACAATTAAAGCTCGACAAATATTGGATAGTCGCGGTAATCCGACTGTTGAAGCAGATGTAGTTTTGGAGAACGATATTTGGGGAAGGGCAGCAGTGCCAAGTGGAGCATCAACCGGTGAACACGAGGCGATTGAGTTGCGAGACAAAGATAAAGCTTTCGGTGGCAAGGGAGTTTTACAAGCATGCAACAATGTGATAGATAAAATTGCGCCGATTTTGGGAGGAGTGGAAGTATCTGAACAAGAGATTATTGATAGAAAAATGTTGGAATTGGATGGAACGCCCAATAAATCAAATCTAGGGGCGAACGCAATTTTGGCGGTATCTTTGGC
>DAIRGB010000017.1:0-15961 GCA_036794765.1 Patescibacteria group bacterium
CCCCAAAAATCTGCCGCCAATGCCAAGAAAAAACCGGATTCATAGTCAAAGTCTTTTGATCATCATTAACCACTTCACACGATGTATACAATGTGTCATCCTGATTAATCAATACACTTTGTCCGCTGTCATAACCATTTTTTACCCCAGATATATCCTCTACTTGCCACAAACAATTTTCCAATTTTATCAAAACGTTTTCTTTGGAGAAACTCACCTTTTTACCATAAACTAAACCAAAAATATGACCGGAAGAATTGACTACCTCTATTCCCACCAAATAATCACCCGTCAGATGATCGGGTGCTATATATTCAATTGTCTTATTCAATTTTTCCTGCGCTCCAACCGTTACCACCTCATCGGCTTTTTTCCAATCAACCATCTTAACCAAACCATCTTGATATTCTTGACCCAAAATCACCGCATATCTCAAATCGGGTTGAATAAAATCCGTTTCATTGATCAAATCAAAATTAACCACTAAATCACGACCATCATTTTGTCCCACCATCACATTGGCAACATACAACTGTTCAGAAACAAACGCTACATCATCAGTTGCCGCCGAACTAACCCCGGAAACCAAAACCAAACCTATCAAACCAATCAACAATAC
Organism: Patescibacteria group bacterium; assembly: GCA_036794765.1. Lineage (GTDB taxonomy): Bacteria > Patescibacteriota > JAHJAL01 > JAHJAL01 > JAHJAL01 > DAIRGB01. The sequence goes on from DAIRGB010000017.1 coordinate 620, forward strand.
AAGCATAAACAAACAAACTTCCTTAACCCTCATACTTCACCCCTCTCTTTAATAAAATAACTCACTAGATTAATCCAATTTTCAAAACCCACTGAAAATTTTTTCGGGTCATATTTTCTCAATACTTTCCTTCAACAAATTCGAAACCAAAATTATTTTTTTTATTGGACCATTTTCAAACGCCTTTAAATCACACAAAAATACAAACCAAATAAACAAAACGGCATCCTTACTCCTGGTAATTTTTTTTCAAATCTACCATTTTTTCCAAATTAACCATTTCCAAGCCATCAGAACTAAGCGCTATTTCTATCTGTTTATCATCCTATCCACAACCATCGCCGCCTTACGCTCTATTACACCCTTTTACTTTTCACCAATTATTTATTTCTATCAATTACTCATTATTAATTGTTCATTGTTGATTTTATCCTACTTCCCCATTCCCAAAATCAGATGGGTCAAAAGTCGTACCCCAACGCCAGTCGCCCCGCGAGTCTTGTACGTCCCTTCTCCAAACTGTGTTGCCACTGCCGCAATATCCAAATGCGCCCATTTCACCCCCTCCCGAATAAATTCCTGCAAAAACAAACCGCTGGTAATCGCGCTCGGACCTTTAAAACTAATATTTTTCAAATCAGCAAAATGCGATTTGATCCTTTTTTTATAAGCTGGATGCAAGGGCCAATCCATCGTTTCTTCCCCGGCAATCAACCCCGCCTGACGCATTCTTTCCAACAATCTTTCATCATTTCCAAACAAACCGATCAAAGCCGGACCAGCCTCCCGCACTATTGATCCCGTCAAAGTCGCAATATCCACTAGATAATCAATCCGATAATTTTCCTGCAAATAACTCATTGCATCCGCCATCGCCAATCGTCCTTCCGCATCCGTATTAAATATCTCCACCGTCTTGCCACTATAAGACACCAAAATATCACTTGGTTTATACGCCCGTCCACTCGGCATATTTTCCAACACCGGCATCGCCGCCACTACATTTATCTTTGGTTGCAATTGACCGATTATATTCATCGCTCCCAGTACCGCCGCCGCCCCCGCCATATCTCGTTTCATATCCACCAACCACATTCCACCCGCGTCACCAACTTTCAGATTAATACCACCGGCATCATAAGTCATTCCCTTACCCACCAAGCCGATCGTCGGATATTTGCGTCCAGCATTATAACTTAGCAAAACCAACTTCGGCGGCTCCTCACTACCTTTTGCTACTGCATGAATCAGACCCAAACCCTCCCGCAAAATATCCGCCTCGTCCAAAATCTTACAATTTATCTTTGCCTTGCTGGTCACTTTACGAGCAATATTGGCAAAATTGGCCGGAGTCAAGACATTACTGGGTTCATTGGCCACATCCCGCGCCAGCAATACTCCACTCGCCTCCATTTCACCCAACAAAACCGCCTTTTCCAACATACGTCGGTCTTTGGCTTCACCCACCAATATCACTTCCACCAAATTTTTCGTCGCTTTATTTTCCAAATATTTATCAAAACGATACAAACCCATCAACGCTCCCTCCACCATTGACCTGGCTGCATCACCTATCGTCCATTCTCGCACCGTCGGCACCACCAAAGCCACTCTCTTCAAGCCAGCCTCCCGCAAATTTTTTACCGCCACCGCCGCACTCGAACGAATCGGATTCAAATGTTTATTGTTTTCCAAATCATAACCCGCCAACGCTACCCGCGGCACCTTGGATTTTCCAAAAGTAAAAAAATACAAAAACTGATCCTGTCCCGCCGAAAATTCTCCACTCTCCAACATCGCCGCAATCTGACCATCCACCGCTTTATTTATTTCTGCCATCATTCCTCTGACCGCCACTCTCCCTTTTTCCACCAAAAACACCACCGCATCCGCCTTCAATTCTTCCAAACCTTCCGTAAATACATTTAGTTTCATGTTGCCCTCCCCTTCTTTAAACAAATCAACTCATATTTTATTCTAACATTTTTTTTCCAAATACAACTACAAACAGACTTGAAAAAAATATCATAAACTGATACAACTATTATCTATAAAAACTAAATTTGCTATGAACAACTCACCAGAAAACCTTCCTACTCCCAACTCCCACTCCAACCATAAAGACAATCACACTCCCTCTCAACCAATAACTGATTTTTTCCAACAGACTCCTACCCGCCGTCAATTTTTAAAAATCATAACCAACACTGCCAAATATGGCAGTTTATTAGGCTTGCTAGGTGGCGGCAATATTGGTTATCAAGTCGGCTCTCAATCTTACCGTTACCATATCAATACCAAAAATCCTCTTGCCAGACTCCCCGAAAAAATCGAACCAAACGATTGCGAAATCATCCCCGGCCTACTACTCAAAAAAACCGGCCTCACTATGAATTTTTCTCTTAATCCTACCAAAACATTACTCAAAACCAACGAAGCTCTCCTCATCAATACTTCCAATTACACCAACAACCAAAAACTAAACATCATTATCAAACCCACAGAAATTGATAAAAATGGCTTTGTTTCCACAATTCATCACCAATCCGATCCCCATTTCTTGAGCTTCCGTCACGACTTTCATTCTATGTACCATTCAAACGACCGCTTTCTTGAATTTCCTTTGCATTTTTTCTTCCAAAGCGACCGCAATACCAGAGAACTCGCCACCAAATATTTCTTGGAACAACCAATCTATTATCTCGAACAAAAAGATAATTTTGACACCAAACCACTTGTAATTGCTTCAGACCATAATATCAACTGTTGCCCTGAAAAAGCTCAACCTATTATAAAAAAAATATACTCCACCTGCGCCACGATCAATAATTTTATTCTCCAACTCCGACAAAATGATCCCTTTTCCAATCCTTGTACCATCAAACAATGTCTATTGTTTTGCCCAGACCAACAAGAAAAAACCAACAATGATTTTGATTTTCACGCTGAAATCGACAACGGCAATATTATCGGACTCAATACTTTTTTTTCCGAAGAACAACTACTCTTGGCTGTCATCACTCATGAAGCAATTCACTTTCTTCCCCGCGCCCTGCGTGACTGGCAAAAAGAAAATTTAGTAAAAGCTTTTCAGACTTTTCAATCTTTAGCCAAACAATCAATCATTCCTGCCAATCACGCCACAAACGAAATATATCAACTTCTCACCGAATCACAAGTCTTTGCCCAAAAATATCCAACCACCGGTCATCCCTATGACAACCCGGAAGAAATGCTTTCCAGCTTGGTAGCTTGTCTAAAATATGGCACCCAACTTTGCCTAAAAAAAATTATTCAAATTTCCAAGCCCAATAAAAGAGATACTTTTCTTAAAAAAGTCATCAAGCCCTGTCTAGATATTTTCGGTGACGACTGGGGACCAAAAATTATCGGCAGTGGATACAAAATCTTCCGCCAACTTATCGACAAAACAGTCTAATTTCACAACTTCAAATACAATCCCACGGCAACGAAGCAAAAAATTTTCATAATAAAATAGAACCTGATTTCCAGGTTCTATTTTATTAATTTAATATTAATTTTTATTTATCATCTAGCTGACTCGAATAGACTTTAACGCCTCTTTTTTTCATATCCTGTATTTGTTCGTGATAATTACCCGTATAACCACTTTTCAAATATCCCACCACATCAATTATTTCATTCAAACCCGCCGATCGCAATTTAGTAAGTCCAGAAACATCAACTCCTTTGGCTATATTTTCTTTCATTGTATTACCAACCAGATTATCCAAATCAAGATAAAACCTATACATCAATCCCATGTTAGCACTATCAGGTTTTGACTCAGAACCCGAGCTCAACTCAGGAATAAATAATTCATTATATTTAGAAAATAAACCATCTAAAGATTTTGTACTCACGCCCAACTTATAAAACGAATCCAACATTCCTTTTTGCAATTTATCGATATTATCTTTATGAAAAAAATTAACTTCTCTTTTTTCAATCAAAGAAGCTGCCAGTGGCATCGCTCCGGTACCAGTGGTGATAACCGCAAAAGCTTTAAAAATTGACTCAGGAGTTGTTAAAGATTTTCCACTTCCTCGAAAATCATAATAATTTTTAGCAAATCTAGTAATTAATTTCTCATCATAATTCCAACTCTTATAGATTTGCAATAAATCATTTTTTAATCCTACTTTTTCATATAAAGCCTCACTAACTATTACCGGTTTTGATCCAAAAGATTCCAAAATTTTATCAATATTCGCACTAGCTGCTGCCAATTGTTCTTTTGGATCCTTGATCGCTAAAATATCTTTCGAGCTCATTACATCCCAATCATTTTGTTTTTCTAATCCCTTAATCTCTTTGTCAACAATCCTACCCGCACTATCGATAAATCGATTTGTCGACTGCTCAATATTAATTTTATCTTCCGGCAAACCGGCACTATCACTAGACTTATACTTATTTTCTTCATCCAAGCTAGCTTCAATTTGTTTCGAATCCATTGTTTTCTCCTTATTTATTTTTATTTTTTATCATAATTTTTATAAATCGCCCAGGCATCAACGCCCTTCAAAACTGTCATCCAATTGCAAAACTGATATTCAAATGCTTTGGCCTGCCAATATTGCAAATTTGTTACCGAAGTTTCCTTTCCTTTAAAAGCCATTTGATTAAAATTTTTCAAATATAATCTCAAAGTATCGGCATCAATTGTTTTTGTCTTGTCGTCAAACAATTTGGCAATCTGCGGATTAGCATTTTCAAATTTGGCAATATCCTCTACTTGCACATTTCCCACAATTCCCAAATATCCATTCAACATACTATGCAAAGTATTTCCATCCGGCATATTTTCGCCAAAATATTCCTTCATAGTTTTGAAAGAAGCTCCCATTACTGACACACCATAATCTCGCACTGGTTTTACCAAATCATAATTTTTCTTTTCCAACCAACCAAAAACCGTATTAGCAGCCTGGGTTACATCTTTATCCACATCAGACAAAGTAACGTCTTTATTATCAATAGTAGCCATAGCCATCGCCTCCAGTTTGCCACCCGTCAAAGCACTCATACTAAACTGATCCAAAGTATTACCTCGATAATGCTGATACCATTCATTTCTCTCATAATCCGTCATCTTGTCCCAATTGACCTCCAAAGTCGCTGGTGGTCTAAAATCCTTTGGTAACTCAAATCCATCTGCCATTTTATTCTCCCTATTTGTTTTTATTTAATATTTTCTTAATTTTTAAAAATCCTATTTCTCATCAAACAACACCGGTGGTTTTCCTGATATATTTGGTTTATTTTTTTCCTCATTTTTCGTCTCATTTTCTATCTCTTTTCCATATTTTTGGGCATATTTCGATTGTTCATTGAAAATTAACCCTTCAGGATCTTGCACGCCATTATTTTCTAAATATTGATTGTAAAAATATAAAGAAGATTCATAAGAACGCAACAATCTGCTTGGGGTTTGTTTTGGAAAACCATTATACTCAGACTGTAAACTATCTTGCAGCCATCTGAATTGAGCCAACTGATCCTCGGACAAAATCTTTTTCGGAGACGTTATCGGCAAATTAATAATACTTTTCATCTTTACCAAATCTTGATCTTTCATGTCTCGCAACTTGAATCCCCAATCATCCCAACCACAAGAAAAATTTACACCAACATTTCTCAATAACCACAGCGATTGGTCATCCAATTTTCCCAAATACTTCTCAAGCATCTTCTTTTGATCCAAAGTAGGCAAATCTTTCTCTTCAAGCTTCAATTCAGAATTCTCCAACTTTCTGGAAATATTGTCAATTTTTTTCGCCCCCGTTTCCAACGATTGCGCTGGATCAGCCACTATACCACCCTCAGAAACTAAATTCATTTTTCTAAATCCACTTTTTTCCAAGTTGTCTTTACCAAATTCCATTTTACTCTCCTTTTTTTAAAATTTTATTTTAATTTTTAATAAATCCCACAGCCTAAAAGAGTTTCAAAGTGTTTATAAGCGTTTCCATGAGTTTGTTATGTTTGTTATGTTTGCTAAGTTTAAAATTTCTCCCCCCCTTCCATCTCATCATATTTCTCCCACTTCTCCCAAAGATTCTCTTCCCCCTTGATCCGACCAATACTATCAATATGCTCTCTAATCTGCTCTTCCATCTCATCCCTATCTATTCCTTCAGGAACTGATTTGTACTTAAATCGCCGCAAAGTGTGAACATAATCATCCAACAATTCCCATTGATTTTCTTGCAACCCACTTAAACTAGGCAAAAACAAAATCAAAGCCTTTTCTTCCTTCAACAAATCCCGCATTTCACTTTTATACTTTCCATCAAAAATATTTATTGCTTCATTTTTCAAATCATCAAAATTTTTTCGATCATATACTTCCCAATATTTTTCTCCATTCCCTTCGTCAATCATGTTTTTCAGATCACCAGGTTTCTTGACCATCGATTCGGCATATCGCATATCGGTAAAAACCAATGCCAACCACTCTTTTGGCTTAAAATTATCACGATCTTTTTTGAAATCCCGACAATACTGACAAATCGTTTTCCCTTTCTCGGTTAAAACCCCATTGGCATCAACCAAATCCATAGTATTCACTCCCATCTTGGAAGAAAATATTTGATCAAAACCAACCAGCATTTCTTCAATACTTCCCGTTTCCACCAACTCTTCCATTCGTTTTTGTTCATCCAAAGTCAACAACTTTCCCATTTCCTCCTGCCTCTTTTTCTCTTCCTCTTCACTTTCCAAACCCAAAACATTTTTCTCAATCTTTTTCATCCTTCCCGATCCAGAATCATAATTTTTGAATAAATCACCGGTCGCGATATTACTATCGTTTTTTCTCATCTCAACCAACTCACTCGGCCCCATCCCCTCGATGTTTTGGTTGTATGTCATAGAAAAAAATTAATACCCGGCAAATTGTTTGGTAACATCTTTATACCCCTCACGATATGCCGGCATAAAAGTCCCTACATATTCATTTCGCCAAGTGCCAGTCATTCCATTTTGAAAATAATACTCATGAACCAAAGGAGCGAAAGCTTCATATGTATTTTTATAATAATCATATTGGGATAAAACCGCTCCATTATTTTGTTCAGAATAAACTGCACTGGCATCAGCATAGCCACGATCAATCAACAATTTTAAACTATCTGTTAAATAATTAAAACCAGCTTCTTTGGAACCAAATTTATTTTCCAATAAATTATTTTTGGACGGACCGTTTTTTTCTCCAAATAATTGAGAAAAAGAACCGTTGTTTTCAATCATTACTTTCAAAGCCTTGCTCACGGATATTCCTGCTGTCGTCGCCAAAGAATTTATCAAAGCTTTATTTTGCTCATTCGCCCAAACAATATCCAATTTTTTTCCCAAATCCCACAATCCCTTTTCCGACAGTCCCTCAATCTTCTTGGAAATATCCAAAGGACTCATTTTTTTTAAATCATTTATTTCCAATGTTGATAATTTTTGTCCATCCAATTGCCCTACTACTTCTTGCCCAAGCATTTCTGTTTGTTTTGGCGTCAAACCCGCCTCCACTTGTTTATTCACCCCGGTCTCCATTTGAGCCAAAGAACTCAAAGCGGAATCAGGCGAAAAACCAGCCTGCTGTCCCGGCACTTCCCCCGGCAAATTTTCCTTCTTATCCAAATTTTTTAACGCTTCCAAATCTTGTTGTGTTGACATATTTTTTCTCCTTATTAAAATTTAAAATCTTCCAGCCGCTTCAATACCATTTTTATTCATAAATGTTTTATAATCCATTCCTATATCATATATTGAAGCGCTATTAATATAATTCTCAATCTTGCCATAAACGGTTTTTTGATCAAAATTAACTCCATTCAATTTGTAGTAAGGGGCTAAAACACTATCAAAAAATTTCTTTCCAGCGTTTATTGTCGCATCTTCCGGACTTGCAGTGGAAAGCATTGCTTTATTTGACATCTCCTCATAAGTACCATAACCAAACACAGACGACAAAGTAGCTATACTCTTCAATTGATTATCTGACAAATTTTTATCAGCACTTACATAAAAAACACTTTTCAGTAAATTTAGACGAGCGGGCACATTATCCTTATTCTTATCCGTGACTAAAACCAAAAAATCTTTCCATCCAGTAATTCCCATTAAATTTTTTAGTTTATCGATATGAGTCAAATCTGAACTAGCTAGACCAATATTTTTCAACTTATCATTCAACCAAATTCCTTTTTCCGAATCATACATAATATCCCCCCCACTCAAATCCCATCCCAACATCTTTTCCCAAGTATCCGCATCCCAATCAAAACTGGCATTGACATTGGCTACCGATTTATCGAAATCGGGACCTTGTTTGGTGAATTTTTGTTCACCACTCTCAACTGGAATCATTGACTCATTTTCCTGACTCTCAATTCTCTTAAACATAAACTCTCCTTATTTTGTTTTTATTTAAAATATTATTTTCTTTTTATTATTCACTCTCAATTATTCATTATCAATTACCCCCATCACCCCATCGGCGGCATCCTCCTGGTCAACACCTTCTGAAACGTTATCCCCGCATGGATTAACCCCATTCCAGCTTGATCTATCTTTTGTTTTGTCTCCTCCATCTGCTTCTCCGGCAACTTCTCGACTACTTCCCCCACCGCTTCCGCAATAGTAGTTTTTTCCTCCACCGAAGGCACAAACTGTTCAAATCCCAAATTGTCTCCACTTCCCCGTCTTTCCATTTTTGTTTTAATTATTTTCTTGCTTAATATTTTTTGTTTTAGAGTGTTTATAAGAGTTTCAAAGAGTTTAAAAGTGTTTGCTATGTTTGCTAAGTTTGTTACGTTTGCTAAGTTTAAACCTATTTCCCCCCCTCCCCCATAATCTTCTCCATAAGTTTCTTCTGTTCTCTCTCATTCACAATATCTTTCATTTTTTCCGACGTCTCATTGGTTAGATAATCAATCTCTTTAGCGGTACTATCCAACATATCTGAAAAAGCCTTCGACATATTATCAATTTTTTCCTTGTGTTGATCACACAACCGTTTGATAAATTCCGTTACTTTTTCCGGAACTTCCACATTGCCATTATTTTCAAAAACCGACCTTATCTCCGACACCTGCGCCCCCAAAATATAATCGGCATCATTTTTTTTCTTCTGCATTTCCGACCAATAATTATCCATTTTTTCATCAATCCCCTTCAACTTGGTCCTCGCTTCCGTCAACAACTGGATAAATCGATCCTTAATATCTTGTTTGGACCTTCCAACTTTGTCAATTAATCTTTCCAGCCATTTATCATTTTTTTTCAAAGACAAATTCACCTTGTCATAAGTTTCCTCTGCTTTAAGCCACAATTCCTCAGCATAATCAAACGCCCCCGCCAACAAATCCACCTCTTCATCCACATTTGTTACGTTTGCTACGCTTGTTACGTTTTCTACATTTACCACGTTTGCTAAGTTTGTTACGTTTGATAAGTTTGATAAGTTTGCTATATTTCCCCCTCCTCTCTCCTCTCCGCCGTCCCCAAATCCCTTCATCACCCCCTGCACACTCTCTAGTATTTTCATCACCAAATCTTCCTGCTCTTGTTTGATCAGCAAGCTCAAATAATCCTTCTGTTCATCCGAAATCGTAAGCCCCGCAATCAAATTTTTTAGTTTTGTTTGCATATTTTTATTCTAAATATTCTACTTATTATAATATTTCACAAAATCATCATAACTTACACCCACCTGCTGCAAACCTGTTTCGTCATAAAAAACTCGTGAACCCAAATTTTTTCCATTCACCATCCATGTTCCATCCGGTAAAACATAACAATTATCCGGTTTTAAACCATTATTTCTCATATAAATTTCAACGTTACCTTGAATCGGATCAAATTCTTTAGTCGAATCAATCCCGTTCTGACCCGCATCAAAACTCGTTTTTTCTGCTTTATTATTAGTCGCCAATTTACCTTCCTGCAATATTTTATCAGCCAAACTTGGATTCTTAATTCTCACCAAATCAGCCACATTTTTTCTATCCACCTCATCATTAAATTGATATTTCCCTAAAGTCTCATCAGTAGGATACCGGAGCAAATCCACCGTTCGATATAGGTTCTGTTTTTGCAATTCATCTAAACCCAAATTTGAATCTTGCGCCTGGTCAATACTTACCTGAATTGAGTCACGAACCATATCATTCTGGCTATTACTATTGTCATTAATGTCATAATAACTTAAATCATTTATTGTCTTTTCCAAAAACTCTTGCTTCTTCTGTTCCGGATCCAATGACTTCTCCGTCTGTTCGGTTGGAACTTCCTGCTTTTCCACCGTACTTGTTTCCGAATTCACTTTTACACCATTAAACTCTTCTATTTGAGACAAAAAACCATTAATAGTTGATTCCGACATTCCTTTTTCTTTCATCAGACTACCAATTTTTGCAAAATTTTCTTTATTTATGTTTTCCTTCAAATTACCGTTTCTAACAAAATTTTTAAACTCCGGGTTCTGATCAAACAATTCCGTAAACTTTTTTTGTTCCTCCAATGGAACACTTTGATGAAAATTATCAATAACCGCTCCATATTTCTGATCCGACCACAAATCTGTCTTCTCTGACTTTATTTCTTCTGTCTTTTTTTCTTCCACAATTTCGGGTTTCTCCTCCTTTATATCCGGCAAATCAGCTGACCCTTTTTCAATTGGCTTATCATAAGAAATACCCTCAGTTTGTTCTTTCAACTCCTGATTGGTATATTTCGAAACTTGCGACATCTGTTTTTCTTCCTCTTCAGTCCATCTCCAATTTTCAAAAACTTTCTGATATTTCGGATCCTTTATTACCTGTCTCAAGTCGATATTACGATTATCACCTATCTTATAAGCTAATTTCTTCGCAAAATCAGACGAAATTCCAGTCTCTTTGAATAAATTCAACATATTCATTATTTTTTCTTCACCTGTTTTTCCTAATTCATCGGGCAAACCATTCACTGAAGTTTCAGAAAACAATTTAGTAATCAGCTTTGTCTTATCACCCATTACTGGAGAACCTTCTAAAAATTTAATATCCTTCTCGAAAAAATTGTTTATTTTGTCATTTTCCTTCCCATTGGCCGGATCATAAATCAAGTCCATCATTTCTTTACCATACGTGCCCGTCTCCCCCTTCCTAAGTATTTTCTGTAAATACTGCGAATGTTCATCCGTCATTGTTTCCCGTTGCTCTTTCTTTAAAGAACTAAAATAACTCTGAAATTTTTCCTGTGAATTTTTCAAAGCCTGCACCACTTCTTCGGCCGATTTTTCCGTCAACTGAATTCCTTTTTCAGCACCTGATTGATTAGCCATTTCCACCTGTTCCATACTAGTACTATTATCTTCGATGTTATTATTTGTCATTTTTCCTCTCTCTATTTATTTTTATTTTTAATTATTAATTGTTAATTATTAATTTTACCAATTCCCCTCACTCGGTTTATTATTATTCGTCCCACTCATCGTGTCCAACATAGGTTTCTGCATATTCGACTGAACCACTTTCTGCTCCAAATCCGTCAACCCCGTCCCACCATTTCCCTCCACTACTGGCTTTTTATTTCCAGGATCATAAAATGTATATCTGACCTGATTCTCCGGATCCTTGAAATTGAAGTAACTAACCTTTTTCCCTTTACCTGCGGCAATACTCTCTTCGCCCAGTTTCTGCTTTAGATATTTTGCCTCTTCCGGAGTCATCCACTTTTTTTCCAACATTCCTTCCTCATAGGCTTGATAATAAGAATCCTGCAAATCAGTGGGCAAGTTATTGAACCATTCCCGAAACTTATTCATATCTTTAAAATCTTTTACCACCGGATATCTGGCATTTACCAACTGAGCAAAATTTTTATAAAGATCGTTCCTACCATTTTCATCCGGTTTAAACATATTATCCACCTTCCCCTTCGATTTCTTGTCCAAACCAACCAATTCCAACTCTTGCTTCTCCATATTATTTCCTTCAAACTCCTGATCCAAAATCCCTCCCAATTTATCCTGAAAATTTTCCGCGCTCCCCACACTTTTTTTACTCGAAACATCAATCGTCTCCAAACCACTCTTGTCCTCGCGAAAACCAGGCTGCTCCGGCATCATCTCTTTATTGTCATCCATCATTTTATTTTGTTCAAAAGTCGTCATTGTTTTTTATATTATATTTATTAATATTTCAGTTTCTAAGAGTTTATAAGTGTTTAAAAGCGTTTTCCAGAGTTTACTAAGTTTATTTAACACTGCTATTTTTCCAAGAATTCATCTCTGCCATAGCCACATCCCCCTCCGTCACCTCCTCCACCGGTTTTACATCCCTGTATTCATTTTCCGAAGCTGCTTTGATTATTTCATCACCGATCACTTTACCCAAAATTTTTGTCAAAACTCCCGCTCCCATGCTCTTCAAAGATTCCTGACTAGTCAAACCTTGATTCAAACCCTGCGAATATCCCTCCGAAATATCTTTTCCCGCTTCTGATCCACCCGCCACCACATCATAATATCCTTTATATTCTTCCGCTTTATCTTTAGCTGCCTGTATTTCCGCTTGTTGCAAATTCATCTGCGCCACTTGACTCTTGTATTCCGGACTATTCAAAACCGCTTCCACCTGTTGCGAAGTCAATGACTTTCCAACCGATGTATTATACAAAGCCTCTTGCAACAACAAATTGTTAATATCTTCTTTCGTATTACCTGTCGAAGGAACATCCTGCATCACATATGGTTCCAATTTTTGATCCGCTCCCGTCGCTCTGTCAATTCCCGATTTGACTACATTCCCTTTGACCTCTCCCACCTGTCCCCTGGTCCAATCAACAATCGCCATTTTCGGATCAAGCAAAACATTTGCCAAAAACTGTTCCGCTTCCACCGCTCCTTTCACCATCTGTACCGACTCCGCCTGTTCTGTCTTGGTAATATCAATATAATCCTGCGAACTTATCTGCCCTTGCATAAATTTATATTCTCTTTCATATTTTGCTTTCATCACCGGATCAACCTCGCTCAGATAAAGATTTCGTAAAAACATCATTGCTTGCGGACTGGGTTTTTCCCCATTCTTCACTGTTTCCAACATCGATCGATACAATTCATCCGTCGGGTCATCAGATTTTTCTGCATTTTCCAACTGTTTCAGATGTTTAGTCGGGTCATAACGCAAATTTTTAAAACCATCGATATTTTTTCTTTTGAGTAGTGCATCAGCCAATTCCGGATTGGTAGCATGCAAACGATAAATCATCATCAATTCCTGTTCGTCCTTCAAACCTGTTTCCGACATTTTGGAAATACCCGGATATTGTTTTTCATATTCTTCCAATTTGGCCTTATCCGCTGCGCTCAAACCTTGCAAGTCTTTTCCCTCATATATTCTAATCGCTTTCGCCTTCTCCTCCGGACTCAATTTTTCAAATTTTTCTCTTTCTTCCGGTTTGAGCTGCATCATCCGTTGTTGAGCTTCCACATCATTTTCCAATCCCGTCCCTTGCAAAGCCTGTTTTGATTCCTCCAATCTCTGCACGTTCTCAACCCTTGGCCCCGGTTTATAATTTGGATCATTGTAACCGGAATCCTGGCTCTCATAATTGCTGCCACTTTGTTGCGCTTCGGGATAGGGAACTGGTTCGCCTTTTTTCTCTGCCAACTTATTAGCCTTGGCTTTAGTCGGTCCATACTGCTGTTTTTCTTCCTCATCAAAAACGCTCATCTGTTTGTTAATCTTATTCTGTTGAGTATCCAAACTAGCCTGCGGTTTCGGCTTCGGCGCCGGAGCAGCACTCGCTTTCATCACCTGCGGTTTTTCCTGCTTGACCTCAGGAGTTTGTTTAGCTCGCAAATATTCTGGCACAGTTCCGGTCATAGAAATTCCCTTATTGCATCACTTTATTACCTTCCTTAATAGCTTTTTGTTTCAATTCCTCAGCTTTCTTTTGAGCCGCCTCATACGCTTTTTGTGCTTCTTGGGCTTTCTTCGAATCACCAGTTCCAGCCATTACTTCGTTTCCGGTCTTAAGCGCCTTTTGTTTCAAGGCTTCAGCATTTTTTGCAGCAATTTCTGCCTCTTTCTGTGCTTCTTGGGCTATTTGCAACTGAGTTTTTTCTTTCACCCCCGTCTCAGGATTACTTCCTTCTCCAGACATCACTTTGTTACCTTCCTTAATAGCTTTTTGTTTCAATTCCTCAGCTTTCTTTTGAGCCGCCTCATACGCTTTTTGTGCTTCTTGGGCTTTCTTCGAATCACCAGTTCCAGCCATTACTTCGTTTCCGGTCTTAAGCGCCTTTTGTTTCAAGGCTTCAGCATTTTTTGCAGCAATTTCTGCCTCTTTCTGTGCTTCTTGGGCTATTTGCAACTGAGTTTTTTCTTTCACCCCCGTCTCAGGATTACTACCAATAAAGTCCCCATCTCCACCTCCGAAACCAGAAAAATTATCCGAGTCTTCACCACTGCTTGATGAAACATAAGTTAATGTCGAAGCAACCACCGGCACCGATTTCGGCTCTGGCTTGGGTTCTGTCCTATCTACCCCATGTGCATTCATTAAAGCCTTAACTATATAATACTGTTCGGTTGCTGTAACATTCTTGCCAGCAGAAGCCTCCTCTACCATTTTTTTCAAACCAGCCTCTGTGTAATCTTTATCTTTAATCTTACCCAATCCCACAAACCCAACTTCAAAAAGATCAGGATTATTTTTTCTAAAATCTGTTCCCAATTTCCCCTCAATTCTGGAAAATACATCAGAATAATTTTTAGTAGAAGCCAGTTGTAAATTTTTAAATTTTTTATCAAAATCAGCAGGATTGTCCTTCCATTTCTGAATTGCCAAACTCATTCCATTCAAATTTTCGACCGGAATATTCGGATTATTATACAAGTCCTCAATTTTGATATTCTTACCAGCCAAAAATTCTTTCGTAGCCTTGTCCAAACCATCAATCTGTTTCTTTCGATATTCCTCCACAGTCATATCTTTATACTTCTCCTCCTCCACCATAGTTCCAATAGGAACAGAATTATCTATTTTCTCCGCACTCAAACCATATCTTTTTGCAGCATCCTGTACCGCCGCATCAAATCTATGTTCACTTTCCTCCAATTTTAGATCAATTGCTTCTGGTCGAAAATCAATCCTATTTATTTGATTTTTCTGAGCTTCCTCCAACATCTCATCAAAACTTTTTGTACCATCATTATTATTTTCCATTGGACTCATACTTTCTCCTTATTTTTTATTTTTATTTAAAAATTATTATAAAAATTAAAAATTCATCAAAAATACCTTCACAAAGCACTCTAATAATATGTT
>DAIRGB010000018.1:0-15652 GCA_036794765.1 Patescibacteria group bacterium
TATTCCTGTTACCGGCATAATCCCCAAATTCATCCCAGTATTTACAAATACTTGAAATACTATCATTGTAGCAGCTCCAACCACCAAAAAAAATCCAAACTGATCAGCCGCCAAATAGGCAATACGCCACATTTGCCACACCAAGAAAGCAAACAAAATCAGCAGTAATAATCCACCCACAAAACCAAATTCTTCCGCCCAAACCGCGAAAGCAAAATCAGAGTAAGCCACCGGCAAAAAATGCAATTGGGATTGCCAACCTCGACCAATACCTAAACCCCACCATCCTCCGCTACCCACAGCAATCTGCGACTGCAAAATATTATAACCAGCACCATAAGGATCCAAAGTAGGATCAATAAAAGACATTACCCTATTTCTCTGGTAGTCATGCAAACTTACCCAAAAAACAGGTAACAAAAATAATGCTGTCACCAATAAACCAATTATATATTTTCTCGAAATACTTGAGCATACTATCATTCCAAACCAAATCGCCAACAAAACCAATGAGGAACCCAAATCTGGTTGCCGAGCAATAAAAAACATTAAAATAACCACCAAGACCAATGTAAAAATCATATCTTTTAGTCTTAAATCATCACCTTTTTCCGAAAAATATTTAGCCAAAAAAATTATTAATGCCGCCTTTACCAACTCCGTCGGTTGAAAACCGACTATTCCCACATCCAACCAACGCCTCGCTCCATATTCAATCCGCCCAAACAACAAAACTGCAATCAATAAAATAGCAGCAATAATCAAACCATACCAAGCCACTCCCTTAAAAAAACGATAATCTGACCTTCCAAACCACCAATACAAAAAGCAGGCTATTAAAATAATCAAAGCCTGTTTCAACCACAAATTAACATTATTGTCACCCAAAGATAAACTATAAAAAATAAGTTGTCCAGCCACTACCAAAGAAAAAGTAATTACCCACAACAACCACTCAGATATAGAAAAATTTTTTATATATTTTTTGGCAAAACCTGTCCACATTACTTTTTTACCGTTAATCCAAAATTATTATTTCTTTTACACGACTCCTGGCGCCAGCAGCAATCATTATTTGATTCTTTTTTACTTTTAAATCTCGAGATAAAAAATCAATCAAATGTTTGTTTGCCTTATCTTTTTCCGGTTTTGACGTCAACTTCACGACCAAGCAATCATTTCGAACACCAACAATCTTGTTCTCGCTCGCACCCGGAATCACTTTTACCTTAATCGTTTTTATCACCTTTCTTTCATTTTTTTCCATTTTTTGTATAAAACTGACTACATATTTCCCAAAAAAGATATCGTCAATTGAGCCACAAGCTCAATCAATAAATAGGCAACCATTGGACTAAAATCAAAAACACCACCAACCGCCGGAATTACTTTCTGGATTGGCTTCAAAAAAATATCCGAAATATCAAAAATAAAATTATTACGCCAACCAAACCAAGACATAATAACCCGTATGAATAGCAGCCCGATCAATATCTCTCTCAATATTTCAATAAAATTTATCAAAACATCCATAAATAATATTTTAACATAACAAAAGGATCCATAAATATGAACCCCTTGAAACTAACATAAATAATATTTTTAATACTTTTTACTTCATCTTCCTACGAATAAAAGCAGGTACTTCCAATTCATCATCCTCCTGAGATCCCTTATAAGAAGATTTATTAATTGTATTCAAAACACTACTATTGTCCACCATATCTCTCGCCATTCCTTTTTCCTTTTTTCCCTCAAAATTTGTCGCCACCACTGTAATCCTAACTTCTCCCTGCATAGTCTCATCAATCACTGCACCAAAAATAATATTTGCATCAGCATCAGCGGCCTCGGTAATAGTCTTGGCCGCCTCGTCTATTTCATACATTCCCATATCTGGGCCACCGGTCACATTCATCAAAATACCTCTGGCTCCATCTATCGATACTTCCAACAATGGGCTATCAATCGCTGCTCTAGCTGCTTCGATCGCTCTCGACTCACCGGTACCATGACCAATACCCATCAAAGCAGTTCCACTATCCTGCATAATTGCTTTAACATCAGCAAAATCAAGATTAATCAAACCATGTTGCGTTATCAAATCCGTGATTCCTTTTACGCCCTGTCGCAAGACATCATCCACTACTTGAAAAGCATCCATCAAAGAAGTCTTTTTATCAACCACCTGCAACAAGCGATCATTCGGAATCACAATCAAAGTATCAACATTTTTTCGCAACTCTTCTATCCCCGCCTCAGCCAATTTCATTCTTCTTTGACCCTCAAAGGAAAAAGGTTTTGTCACAACCGCCACAGTCAAAGCACCCAACTCCTTGGCAATCCCAGCCACAATCGGAGCGGCACCAGTTCCGGTCCCACCACCCATACCCGCAGTCACAAAAACCATATCAGTATCTCGCAACTCCTCATATATTTCATCCTTATTTTCCTCAGCCGACATTCTACCTTTCTCCGGATCAGCCCCACAACCCAAACCCCTAGTCAATTCTTTGCCAACCTGAATTTTTGTCTCAGTAAAACTACGATGCAAGGCCTGCAAATCAGAATTAACCGCGATAAATTTAACCCCTTTTAATTTTGCTTCAATCATCCTATTTACCGCAGAACCACCCGAACCACCAACACCAACCACCTTTATTCTCGCCATTCCATCTTCAGCTGAACGCCCATCAATCACATCCGTCTCTCCCTTAATATTTTTATTCATATTCATGCCAAATTTTAATAATAATGAAGCTTCTATTAAAATTAGAATACTTTAATAAAATTATACCTGAAACATCTGTCAAAATCAAACCTCAAGGCAAAAACTGACCTAACCAATCTTTTATTTTTGACCACCCTGCATCCTGAGTTTGTTTGGTTGTAGCACCAATATTTTTTCCGCCTCTAACCAATATCTCCCCCGCCCACTGCATCAAACCAATCGCAGTCACCATTTGAGGATCATCGCTCAACTTTTCCACCATCCCTGTCAAATTAATAGGCAAGCCCAACTGAGCAGGTAAACGCATCGATTCTTTTGCCAAATCCACCGCTCCCAACAACTTACTCCCACCTCCAGTAACCACCGCTCCCGCCGGTAACATTCCATCTCTCTTTACTCTTCTCAATTCATCATTGACCATACCATAAATTTCCAACATCCTTGCCTCGACAATCTCCGCCACCTCTCGTTTACTCACATATCCTCCCTCAGCCACCCCGTATTTTTTTAAATCAATTCGTTCTCTTTCCGCCACCACAGAAGGTATTGCACAACCTTCCTCGATTTTGATTTTTTCCGCCACTTCAATCGAAGTTCGCAGGCCAATAGCAATATCGTTGGTAACATGAGAAGCCCCAACCGGTAATACACATGTATGCAACACGTTACCCTCTTCGAATACCGCCACCCCCGTCGTAGAATAACCAATATCAATTACCACCGACCCAACTTCCATCTGGTTCCTATTCAAAATCGATTTACTTGACGCTAAAATACTTAATACTAATTCATCAATATCCAATCCTGCTTGATAAACACATTTAGTCAAATTTTTAATCGTCGGAGTAGAAGCCGTTACCACATGTGCTTCAACTTCCAACCGAACTCCAGTCATTCCAACTGGATCATGGACACCATCTTGATCATCAACTTTAAAACTTCTCGGAATAACATGCAAAATCTCACGATTAGCCGGAACAGAAACCGCTCTGGCCGCTTCAACCACTCTCGTCACATCCGAAGCTGATATTTCACCATCTGACTTTGCCACCGCAATCACCCCACGACTATTTTGGGACTGTATCATCGTACTCTCCACCCCCACTACCGCATTATCAATCGGAACACCCGACATTCTCTCTGCCACCTCCAGCGCTGCCGATATAGCACTAACAGTCTCTTCGATATCAACAACTACTCCTTTTCTCAAACCTACTGACGGAACACAACCATAACCAATAACCTCCGGATATTTTTTATCCGGAAGTATATGCCCTACTACTACACATACTTTTGTCCCCCCGACATCTAGCCCTGTTACAATCTCACTTGACATGAAACATCTCCCTCCATTTTTACTTCATCTCATCCAAGATGATTTTAGTTTTTTGCTTTTCACCCTTTCTCAAATAATCGACCTCGATCTCATCCCCAGGCTGATACTGCTGTAACAACCCGGCTAAACTATGATTTTCACTAATTTTTTCACCATTTATCGCAACAATAATATCGTTCACCTGTAAACCGGCCTTGTCCGCTGGGCCACCTGGAATTACTGGCAACTCACCCAACTTTTCCCCAGCATAAATCAAAGCGCCTTCACTAACATCCAATTGATTTAAAGCGGAAAATTCTGGCGACAAAGGCATATATCTTACCCCTAAACGTGGCCTAACTATTTTATTTGACTTCAAATAACTCTCAATTGCCGATTTTGCCTGATTGATCGGAATCGCAAACCCTATCCCTGAAGCTTGGGAATCGATCGCCGTATTTATCCCTATTACCCGTCCACTAATATCCAACAAAGGACCACCGCTATTTCCGGGATTAATAGCTGCGTCAGTCTGAATCATATTCTCCAACTGCTCATTTTGTCCCATTCCATCACCGGCCACAACCGTCCTGTCAACCGCACTTACAATCCCAGTTGTCACAGTATTCTGATATTCGTTCAAAGCGTTACCAATGGCAATCACCCGCTGCCCAATTTTTAAAGCATCGGAATCAGATAATTCCACCACTGGCAAAGCATTGGCATCAATCTTGATAATAGCCAAATCTCCTATCGGATCCAAACTCTTGGATTTTACATCATATTTTTTACCATCAGCAGTAATAACACTATATTCAGCGTTCTGCTCAGAAACTACATGCTTGTTGGTCAATATTAAACCATCAGAATTAATAATAAATCCGGTACCTCCCCCACTTTCTTGATAAATATCCCCAAACAAAGAAGTTACATTTTTTGTTAATGTAATACTAACCACCGCCGGTGATACTTTTTTTACCGCATCAATATAAGCAGACTCTTCTTCCACTTTATACACCTGAGAACCACCAAAATTAAAACCATCTTGACCAGTCTCCATTTTCAAATTTTTTGTAATCAACCATGAAGACAAACCACCAGCCACACCACCGAAAACAGTCGAAAATAAAAAAACAGCTATAAAAAACAAACAGCTTGTTCTCTTAGAAAATGACGACATAATCAATCTTAAAAAAATGCAAATAAACTATTTGGCCTTTTTAATTTTCGCCTTTATCTTTCCATTAATAGGACGAGACTTTCTTTTTTTCGAACCATTTATCACCTCATCAACCAAATAATCCTTAAAAAGGCAAATCTTATTCTTTAGTTTTTGCCTGGTTTTTTCCCCAGAATCAGGCGCAATCAGTATGCCCAGCACTACCCCTATCGCGCTACCAACCAGCATCCCACCAACAAAATGTTTATTATCATCGCTCATTATATTTCATATCTCCAACTACTTCTTACCTTTCTTCTTTAAAAGACTCAAAGAACTACTCAACCCACCTATCATCCCGGTCAAACCAGAAACCAGCCCTGAAATCTTCTGCAACTCAACTATCAAATCCCCTACCGCACCCTTTATACTATCCACAACCTCCAACACCCCTCTTATTGTTTCATTAACCATCCGCATTGAGTCATTAGCCAAATTCACAGTCTCATCCATCAATTCCAATTTATGAGTTACTTCCTTTACCGTCGAACTAAAATCAGTCACCAAATATCCCACCTTCAACAAAACATAGGATATAAAACCAACCAAAACCAACACACCTACCGATATTGAAACGTACAACAAATCAACACTTGTTTCCAACATATTCTTTACCCTCCAAAACAATTTATCTACTAACTAACATATCATAAATATTTTTTACAAACCAATTATTACAGATATGCTAAGATGACATTTTTTTATTCAACAAATCTCTGGCTTCATTTGGATCAATCATTCCATTGGTTTTCTTCATTACCTGCCCCACAAAATATGCCAATAGTTGAATTTTTCCACTCTTGTATTCAAGCACCTGTTTTTCATTTTGCATCAACACCTCATCAATAACTTTTTCCAAATCAAAACTCGAATCTTGTTGTAACCAACAATTTTTCGTCGCCACCTCCAACGGCCCCAAACCACCTTTTACCATCTCTGGTAAAATTTTCTTCATCGTCTGATTATTTATTTTTTTAGCATAAAAAAGCGTAATCAACTCAGCATAATTCTCCGGAGTCATCTTTATAAATGACAAACCGCCTTTTTCTCTCACTATCGGCAGCAAATCAGTCAAAACATAACCGGCAACCTTATTGAAAATATCAATTTCATTCTTGGCAATGCTTTCAATTTTTATCTCTTTTTGTACCAACCAAATCATTAACTCAGAAATTACTTTTTCAAAAAAATAAAATAAATCAACATTCTGAAAGAAAACATCAATTGCTGACTCAGAAAGGCCATATTGGTCTCTCATCTGTCTTTTTATAACCAACGGTAAAATCGGCATCTTGCTTTTTATTTCCATCAAATCACTTTCGGATAATTCAATTATCGGCAAATCAGGCTCAGGGAAATATCTATAATCATGAACCTTTTCTTTTTCCCTCTGAGATATTGTTTCAGAAATAACCGTATTCCAACCTCTAGTTTCTTTTATAATTTTTTCTCCTCTCAAAACTAATTCTTTTTGTCTGTCATATTCAAACTCTATTGCATCCCGAACATTACGAATCGAATTCAGATTTTTTACCTCTACTATCTCTCCCCTTTGCTCTTCACCCTCCCACAAACTAATATTGGCGTCACACCTCATCTCTCCATGTTGCATCCTAGCCTTCGAAGCACCAATCCACTTTACCAAATCACGCAAGTTAACTAAAAAAATCTGAGCTTGATCAGCTGACCTAAAATCAGGTTCAGTCACAATTTCCATCAACGGAATCCCACTACGATTAAAATCCAACAAACTCTCCCGCCCAGCATGAATCATCTTGGCTGTATCTTCCTCCAAATGCAACCGATTAATACCTATCGTAAACGCCTCACCTTTGCAACTCAATTCAATTTTTCCGTTCTGAGCCAATGGCTGAAAATATTGAGTGATCTGATAACCTTTGGGCAAATCCGGATAAAAATAATTTTTTCTATCAAACGAACTTATATGATTCACACGACAATTTAAACCCAAAGAAACCATTTGTGCCAACTCTAAAACTTTTTTATTTAATACCGGCAAACTACCAGGCAATCCCAAACAAATCGGACAAACACGACTATTGGGACTCTCATCCGAATTGTCATTAACACAGCGACAATACATCTTTGATTCCGTATTGACCTGAACATGCACTTCCAATCCAATTTTTATCCACCAATCATCACTCATAAATATTCTCAATAACCCAAATATTTCCACCCTCTACGTAAACTATTTATCGAAATCACCAAGCTATCAGACTTCGGCGAAAAATCAACTTGATGCACCACCTTATTTCTTGTCTTGTGCGCCTCCCAAATTTGTTGATATAAACTTTTATCAGAAAATAACCTTCTCGCGTTCTTCAACCTTTCTCCCATATCCTTACCAGTCACAACAGTCTTTAAAACACTATCCAACGTTTTGTCAGCCACAATCAAAGCCTGTTTTTTTAAATCGATATTATTTTTTCGTAACAAATCACTAATCTTAATATCCGCCTTCTTTACTTCTTCATGCAACCTTAAATCAAACTTCGATTTTTTTCTTGAAAAAACAAAAAACAAACCGATCAATCCTAACAGTAAAGAAACAGACAAAAAAGTTGGTAAAACAACATCCATGAAATTATTTACTCCACTTTCAAATCTTCAATCTTTATACCATCAGTATTTCCACCCAGTTGATCAACTTTAATCGGTACAGATTGATCAACTTCATCATTATTGTCGTTTCCCTCAACTATCTCAACATCATTGATAACTACATTATTTTTTGGTCGGTCATTTTCATCAGTCTCTACTTCGGAAATCTTTGTCACCACATCCATTCCCTCCAAAACCTTACCAAACACCGTATGTCGACCATCCAAATGCGGTTGACTTTGGCTGGAAACAATAAAAAATTGACTGCCATTGGTGTCAGGACCTGAATTAGCCATCGCAATCACTCCCTTCTCCATTTTATGAGAATTTAAACCTAAATCATATTTGTAACCCTGACTCTCCAAATCTTGTATCTGTTGATCAGTCAAACCCAAACTCTTGGCATTGATTTCATCGGCAAATTTTCCTCCCCATAAACTTTCTCCTCCAGTACCATCATTACTTGGATCATCATCCTTGCTCAAAGGATCACCACCCTGAATCATGAAATCTTTTATTACTCGATGCCATAAAGTTCCATCATAATAATCTTTCTTAGCCAACCCGACAAAATTTTCCACGGTTTTAGGAGCATCTTTTGAATACAATGCCAATTTGATATCTCCCATGTTTGTATGCAAAATTGCTTGTTTTTCCATACTATTATCCACTTTTTTATTATTAAAATACCAATTTGAAATAAAATATCCCCCAACCAAAACCACTAATACCGTAGCTATCGTTACAAAAAACAATTTCTGCCTTTCTTTTGCCCCTTTTTCCTTATTTACTCTCTCCAACTTGCGTTCCAATTTAAACTTTTTTGCTTTTCCCATAATTCCTCTCTATTTCAAATCTATTAAATATAAGGTAAATTTTTATGCCATGAAGTTACCTTCTGATAATTACCTGCCAATTTTAATACAGACGATTCATCAAACCATTTCCCAATAATCTGCATTCCTACCGGTAATTTTTTTTCCAAACCAATCGGTATCGAAATTGCCGGCAAACCAGCCAAACTTACCGGCACCGTCATTATATCTGCCAAATACATCTGCAATGGATCAGTCATCTTTTCCCCTATAGCAAAAGCAACACTTGGAGAAGTCAATCCAATCAACAAATCAAAATCAGAAAAGGCTTTTTTGAATTCGTTGATTATCAAAGTTCGAACTTTAGCCGCCTTATCAAAATATTGGTCATAATACCCGCTCGACAAAGAATATGTACCCAACATAATTCTCCTCTTTACTTCCCTACCAAAACCACCTGATCTAATCTTGGTAACCATATCAGCCATGCCAGTCAACTCCCCTTCCTCAAAATCTCTCCCACCATATCTAACTCCGTCATAACGTGCCAAATTCGCGCTACACTCAGAAGATTGAATAATATAATAAACTGGCAACCCATATTTCATCGTTGGCAAAGACAATTCTTCGACAACAACTCCCAACTCCACCAATTTTTTCACTGCCTCATCCAACAATCGTTTTAATCCATCATCAACCTGCTCAAAAAATTCCTTTACCAAGCCTATTTTCATCCCTCTTACATTTTTTTCCACTTCAATATCATATTCTTCAACTCTTTCCCGTGAACTGGTAGAATCCTTTTCGTCATATCCGGCAATCACTTTCAATAATAAAGCCGCATCCTCAGCATTTCTAGCAATCGGACCAATCTGATCCAAAGATGACCCCAAAGCCAATAATCCATATCTACTAACTCGACCATAAGTAGGTTTTAGTCCGGTCACTCCACAAAAACTGGCCGGCTGCCTAATAGATCCGCCCGTATCCGAACCATACGCTCCCAAACAATACCCTGCCGCTACCCCAACCGTTGATCCACTACTACTCCCTCCGGCTACTCGATCAAAATCCCATGGATTTTTTGTCGGACCATATACCGAATTCTCACCCGAACTGCCCATGGCAAATTCATCCAAATTTGTTTTTCCCACAATTATCGCCCCACTATCTTCCAAACGATCAATTACTGTAGCCGAATATGGCGACCTATAATTAAACAACATTTTTGATGCCGCTGTCGTCGGATATTCTTTACTAACTATATTATCTTTAACCAACACTGGTATCCCGGTTAAATCTTTTTTTACTCCTTCTTTGATTTCTTTTTCAACAATTTTGACACGTTGTTCTATCAACTTTCTATCAGTAAAAACAACAGCATTCAAATTTTTTTTCTTTTCACCTTCCTCCAATTTTTTATAAAAAAAATCAACCAACTCCCCACACCCAATCTCCCCGCTTTCCAAATCAGTTCTAATTTCTTTAATTGTTTTGTCCAAATAATTATTTTTCATGCCGATATTTATAACACAGCTTTAGTTCTAATATATGCCACATCTTTATTGACAGCATTTGCCAATACATCTTCTCGTTTAATTGAAGAAGACACGCAATCATTCTCCAAAACATTTTTCTTATGAACAACTGTAAAAGTTGGCACAACTTCCTTTACATTTAGTTCCTGCAAACTTGCCACATAATCCAATATTTTCGACAAATCGCTTTGCAACAAAATCAATTCTTCATCAGAAAAAGACAACTTACACAAAGAAGCTACTTTCTTTACTTCATCAATAGTAATACGTTCTTGCGACATAAAAAAATAATATTTATATTTTCAACAGCTTCAAAAAATCCACCTCAGTCAAAATTTTTACTCCCAAATTCTTGGCCTTTTCCAATTTTGACCCGGGTTTATCTCCTACCACCAAAAAATCCAAATCTTTCGCCACTGATGAAATAACCCGTCCTCCATTCTTTCTAATCAACTCGGAAGCTTGTGCACGTGACATTGCCTCCAAGCCACCTGTTATCAAAAAAGTTTTGTTATTCAAACCACCCTCATTTTTTATTCTGCGATATTTTATCCCCGAGTTCAATAACTTATCAATAAAGATCTTATTTTTTGGATCATGAAAATATTCATAAACCGATCTCGCCACCACTTCACCAATATTCTCCAATCCCATCAACTCTTCAAACTCAACCTCAAATAATCTAGATAAAGAGCCATATTTCAGTGCCAAATCATACGATGTTTGCAATCCAACGTGCCTAATACCCAAAGCAAAAATCAAACGATCAAGTCCAATTTCTTTTCTACTTTGAATCGAAGCAACAATATTTTTGGCAGATTTTTCCGCCATTCTCTCCAACGGCTTCAAATCTCCCTCTGTCAAAAAAAACAAATCCGCCGCATCCGCAATCAAACCTTCATCCAACAACTTATCAATAATCTTTGGACCAACCCCGGCAACATCAAATGCCTCCTTACCTACAAAGTGTTTAATACTGCGACTAACTTGAGCAAAACAATTTTTGTTACCGCATCTGACAATAGTATCCTTATCGCTTTTTATCACTTTTGTTCCACACACCGGACAAATATCTGGCAAAATATACTTTTTTTCCGATCCCAAACGCATGGTTTTTATCGACTCAACAATTTCCGGGATCACATCTCCCGCCTTTTGCACTACAACTGTATCCCCTATCCGAATATCCTTTCTATGTATTTCCTCTTCATTGTGAAGAGTTGCCCGACTCACCACCGAACCAGCTACATTAACCGGTTCCAAAATCGCCACTGGCGTCATCGCCCCCGTTCTTCCCACTTGAACTTCAATATTCAATAATTTGGTTGTCGCCTGCTCAGCCGGAAATTTATAAGCAATCATATACCTTGGAGCTTTACCGACAATACCCAACTTAGACCAAAAGCTCAAATCATCTACTACCACCACCATTCCATCTATCTGATATGGAAGATTATTTCTCAAATCAAATATTTTTTGATATTGTTTTTCCACTTCATTCAATCCAAAACATAACCTATTATAATTATTTGAAGGAAAACCAAGCTTTACCAACATTTCGTGGGCCTCACTATGATTTTTTTGTCCCAAATTTGTTACCAAATCATACCCCATAAATTTTAACTTCCTCTTGGCGGCAACTTTCGGATCAAGTTGTCTAATCGAGCCAGCAGCAATATTTCTTGGATTGGCATACAATGGCAAACCCTTTTCTTTTTGTCTCGCATTCAAACTCTCAAATTCCTCTTTCATCATATACACCTCGCCTCTTACCTCAATTTCACCACTTGCCAACAATTTTGCCTGGTCATCCAAATCAGACAAATCCAATTCCAAAGGAATACTCTCAATTGTTCGGATATTATTCGTCACATCTTCACCAATTTTTCCATCTCCTCTGGTTACTCCTCTAAACAACGAACCATTCCGATAAATCAAACTAATCGCCAAACCATCCATTTTTATTTCTACATAATACTTTTTCTAAAAATCCTTGGTTAACTTAGTAATTCTTTTTTCCCACACCTCCAATTCATCAAAACTAAATATATCATTCAAAGAAATCATTCTCTTTTTGTGTTCAACTTTATCAAATTTATCCAAAACCTTTCCTTCCACTCTCTGAGTAGGTGAATCTTTTGTAATAAATTCGGGATATTGTTGTTCAAGCAAATACAATTCGTGTTTCAAACTATCCAATGCTGCTTCAGAAATTTCTTGTCTATCCAAGACATGATAAAGATAACGATGATAATTTATCGTTTCCTTCAATTTTTTTATTCTTTTTTCTATATCTTGGTTTTCACTCATTTTTCGAATTTACTTGTTTTGGAAACCATATTGTCATCCTAGCTCCACCCCCGGCAATATCTTCCAAATGCATCGTGGCACTATAATATTTCAAAATCCTATTTATAGTCATCAATCCCAAACCACTCCCATTCTTTTTAGTAGTAATACCGCCAGAAAACAACTTATCCATTTTGTAATCCGGCAAACCCACTCCATTGTCTTCAATTTCCATCAAAACACTTTCCTCATTATTCAATATATTAACTTTTACCACATTAGACAAACTAATGCCTCTTTTTTCTATCATTGATTGAATCGAATTACATACCGCATTTTCCACAATCATTCTCAAATCATCTCCGCAAATCGTCAAAAAACAATCTTCATTTATATTAAATTCATACGACACCTTATTTGTTTTACACAAAAAATCGAGCATTCTTTTCACCGTATCTCCCAACAAAACGACGTTTTCGTTTTTGGGGCGATGATAATCCATGCCAATATCAAACCTTCTTTTCAATTCATCCAAACTTTTTTTATAATCAAAAAATAAATCACCAATATTTTCCTTGCAAGTCTTAATCTGTTCTTTCTCAAACAAAAAATAATCATCCAAACCAATTTTCTTCTCAATCAGCAATTGTAAGTTTTTTTCTCTATCTCGAAACCCAGATTCCAACTCTTCCTTCAACAAATCTCCATACCCTCCGATCCCAGTAACTGGACCCTTCAAATCATGAATCAAACCAGCAGCAATAGAACGTGTAAGTATATTTTGATTCAATTTTTCCGCCAAAAAATTGCGTTCCAACTCCGCTTTTTCTTTCTCCTCAAGTATTTTTTTTCTTTCCTGACAAAATCTTTCTTGCATCGATAGACAAAAACCATCCAATACCACCTTCGGCAACTTACGCCAATCGTTTCCTTTTCCTAATACTTGAAAACACCTGACATCCAACCCGCACGCCCTTTCCAACTCAATTCGATCATTCAAATGACTACTCAAAATCACTACCTGACAACTAGGACAAAACACATTTAAATCATGCACAACCCTCATTCCTTCGTATTCATCACCGTCCTCCGATAATT
Source organism: Patescibacteria group bacterium (assembly GCA_036794765.1). Taxonomy (GTDB): domain Bacteria; phylum Patescibacteriota; class JAHJAL01; order JAHJAL01; family JAHJAL01; genus DAIRGB01. The sequence continues at coordinate 13,631 of DAIRGB010000018.1, forward strand.
TCAAATCGACAATAGCAACATCAACCTCCTTGTCCTCCAATCGAGAAAACTGTTGATAGTTGACACAATGTCTCATTTCCACCCGATCCATACTCAATACATTTGTCAAATTATACTTAATAATCTTTAAATCACATTCCTCATTGTCCTCGACTATCAAGATCTTCATCTTTCTATCACCAGACAAAAAATCAACTCTCTCCTGAATATCTGCAATCACTACTTCTTGATTGTCTTCAATTATTTCTTCATGCTCCACCCTTCCATCACGCATTATCTCTCGAAATTCCAATTCTCGATACATTTTTACTCCTTTTTTTATACTATCTTGTAACCCAATTCTCCCTGATCTTCGTACCATACTTTATAACCCAAAACATTTTCCAAATAGGCTCTTACTGCATAATAATTATCATCAGTATAATATTTTTTATGAACAACAATATATTTTACACCCAAATCGTCAACCCAAGTTTTCTCCACTAACAATTTATCTTTGTCTCTATTTTCCAAAATATTATTTTCAACATCAATAAGATATTTTATTCCTGGCTTCTCAAGATAATAATCAAAAACCGCATCCGGCACCCTAGAAACTGAACCATTCAAAATCCTCTTTTCATGATACGTTTGCCAATATTGAATAATTGTCTTCTGATCCCCCACCGCTCTATGACCACTAGCCCACCATAGCGGCAATTCCAAAACAGTAAATTCGTCTGGATCATTTTTTATTTCTTTATAAATCTCAGGAATATAAATTCTCTGAAAAATCATTGGCCAAGAAGAATATTCCAAAAACAAAAATCCACTCACAATCAACACAAACAACACAATCAAACCCCCTCTAAGATATTTTGGAAAATTCACACTCAACCATATCAATTCAATTATTTTCTTAACCACCCAAGCAAAAACTACCGCCAAACACATCATCAATAAAACAACAAACCTCGACGGCACCCTAGCAGTATCCAAAAAAGGGACCTTATACAACAACATATAAGGCAAAGCGACAGTAAATTCCGTATCATTTAAAAAAAACTGAGTTTTTCCAAACACTTTCAATAAAGGTCCCAAAGCCAATAAAGCAAAAATAATCGTCATCACCTGCCAAAAATATATTGGACGATCTTTCTTTTCTTTTTTTAAGAAAAATGACAAAAGAAAAAAACCAATCACAATCCAGCCCAAATATAATTGACTCTCAATCCCCACGCCATAATATTTATTACCAAAATAGTTTCCTATTTCTCCAAAAAAAGTATTAATATTGCTCGGAATAAAAAAACTGATTATATCCGCCGACCAATAAGTCACTTCCGATAACAACGCTTTCGGCAAATAACCATCAGCCACCAAAAACGACTTAATCAAAAAAGGAACAAATATCAAAGCTGCTACCGCTATACTAATCATCCAAAGAATAAATTTTTTCCAACTTTTTCCTCCTTCGTCGGAAAAAGCATATAGCAATAAAAAGAAAAACAAAATCAAACCAAATACAAAATATTGCCAATCATTTAAACACAAAAACGCCAAAATTAATCCTGTCAAAATTGAATACAGTAAATTATTTTTCTGAAAAGATCTCAACCACAACCAAGTCAAAGCCGGAAAAGGCCAAATCGCCGTCAAATTAAAATGACCACGAGCTTGCGATAATAAATATGGGCTAAAAGCAAAAATTAAACCGGAAAATAAGGCTACAAAACGATTTTTCCACAGATCCCTCGCTAGAAGATATCCAAACACCGCCGACAACCACATGAAAAACAAAAAAATACCATTCAAAATCTGAACAGGAGAAAAGATCAATCCAACAACCGCACCCAACAAACTTTGTCCCAAAGTCAAAGTATGAAAAACAAGATTAACTCCCAATGGATAATATATGTATTTAGTAAAAAAGAAATCCCCCGCCAATAAAAATTGTTTCTTCACCCACCACAAATTCCATAAAAAAATAAAACCGTCACCTCCATCATTTCCCAAGCCAGGTATCGTTGTTTTCATATTTAT
>DAIRGB010000019.1:0-15603 GCA_036794765.1 Patescibacteria group bacterium
TTGTCCCACCGGAGATAATCAACAAGCCACTCAAGCTCTAATTTTTGATTCAAAATACGACTCTTATCTAGGCGTTATTGCCTACGTTCGTATCGTCAACGGCCGGATCAATCGTTCAAATATTATTAATCTTCTTGCTACCCAACACCAAACCGATATTTCCCAACTAGGTTTTCTTAGACCACAATACGAAGAACAACAACAATTAAACACCGGTGAAATCGGATACATTGCTACTGGTTTAAAAAGCGTGGGCGAGTGTCGTGTCGGTGATACCATCACTACCATCAATAATCCTTCCCAAACTCCTCTCCCCGGATATTCAGAAATTCCACCCAAAGTTTTTGCCGGCATTTATTGCGAAGAAGGAAAAGAATACCAAACCCTCAAAGACGCTGTAGACAAATTGTCACTCAACGACGCTTCTTTTACTTTCCAACCTGAAATGTCCCCCGCTCTCGGACCAGGTTTTCGCTGTGGATTTCTAGGGTTATTGCACATCGAAATTATCAAAGAAAGACTATCTCGAGAATTTGACCTCAACGTTATCTTAACCACTCCTACCGTCAATTACCAAATCACTCTCAATGACAACACCGAAATCACTATAAAAAACCCGGTCGAACTACCTGATGCCACTAATATTAAAATTATCAAAGAACCCTGGACAAAAACCGAAATTATCACCCCCAATCAATACATTGGCTCAATCATTGAAATGACCAAAAAACACCGGGGAAATTATATCAATAATCAATTTCTGGGAGAAAACCGTTCGATGCTTATCTTTGAAATTCCACTCTCAGAACTCATAACCGACTACTACGACCAATTGAAATCTATTTCTCAAGGTTATGCTTCATTAAACTACGACCTAATCGGATATCGACAAGAAGACCTAATCAAACTCAATATTATCGTCAACGACGACATAATTGAATCTCTATCTCTAATTGTCCACCGGCAAAAAGCTGAATACTTAGGACGTCACATTACAAAAAAACTGAAAGAGATAATACCTAGGCAACAAATAAAAATTCCAATTCAAGCCGCCATTGGTACAAAAATCATCGCCAGAGAAGACATACCCGCCCTCAAAAAAGATGTAACCGGCTATCTTTACGGCGGAGACATTTCTCGTAAACGCAAACTTTGGGAAAAGCAGAAAAAAGGAAAAAAACGCATGCAAAAATTTGGCAAAGTAGAAATTCCTCAGGACGCTTTTATCCAGATTATCAAACGAGACAACGAGTAATTGCAATCAGTATCCTCATCAAAATCACCAAAAAAGACCGATTGAATAAATCAATTCGGTCTTTTTCAAACACATAACCATACTATCAATACACCAAATACTGCAAAAATACTCCTTGATCAGACAACCATTCCTTATTTTCCACCAAAGGCCTAAAATATTCAGTAAAAGTACCCAAGTTTTTTGGGAAAACATCAAAACCAAAACGACCTACCTCCCCAGGATTTACCTGTACCTGCTTCAATAATATACGATTTGGACCCAACCAAGTACCAGAATCATAAAATGAACTATATCTATCCCTTATTCTATCCGTTCCCAAATGCACAGCATTATTGCCCTCTCTGTACCAAACCGCCGTACCATTGTTCACAAAATCAAACCAACTGCTGCCTTTCTCATCTTGTTTCAAAGTCAAATAACCCGATTGATCCACCCAGGCCGAAGAATAAACTTCTTTGTTGGTTACGGTAAAATTCCAAAAAGCACCCAGATCATTTAGCCACTTTTTATTCTCCGCAACCAATCGAAAATATTCATTATAAGAACCTTCTTGATATGGTGCCACAATTTCAAATTCAAATCTCATAATCTCACCAGGTCTAACACTTTTTTTATTTACCGCCTTGACACGATTGCTAGTTAACCACGAATTTTGATCATAAAATCCACTGGACCGATCAAGACTCCTATCCGTCCCAAGGTGAACCGCATTATTCCCTTCTATTTGCCACAAGGCATCACCGTTATTTTGAAATTCAATCCAAACCTTTCTCTTTTCTCCCGGCTTTAAATACCAATAATTTGATTGTTTGACCCACTTGGCAGTGAAATTGCTGCCAAAATCAGCTGAATAATAATCATTATCCAAATCTTCATCATCGTTATTATCAACCGGGGTTGTTTGGTCATCTTCGTCATCCGGTATAGGATCATCTGAATCATCATCAGGAACGTAAGACTTTACCGAATCCAAAGCAGCCAGCACATCCAAACGACCATGACCATATCTCTCATCAAAATCACCGGTCATATCAATCACTTTTTCAGCGGAAGACAATATGGCCGCTTCTATTTCATCTCCTGACAATTTTTTATTTTTTTCCCACAAAAGAACAGCCGCACCAACCACTTGTGGTACAGACATGGAAGTACCATCGTATTTAGCATAAGAATCACCATCTCGGCCGCTTGTTGCTGCCAAGATATCCACCCCGGGAGCCACCAAATCAAGATTCTTTCCCCGATGTGACATAAAAGAAGAATTTCCCAAAGAAGCAATTTCATCATTGATATCAGTCGCTCCAACCGCAATCACCGAAGGATAATTGGCCGGATAATATAAAGAATTTACACTTTGGCCACTGCTTTCTGAATTACCGGCCGCCGCAACCAATACTACCCCTTTTTCCTCAGCGTAAACCACTGACTCCCTCATATCTTGTTGATCAATCATGGCCCCCAAACTCAAATTGATCACTTTGGCGCCATTGTCCACCGCATAATATATAGCCTGAGCAATATCAAACAAACTGGCCGAACCACCGGCATTAGCCACCTTTACTGGCATAATACGAGCCTTCCAACAAACCCCGGCCATTCCCTTACTATTATTGGTATTGGCGGCAATTATGGAAGAAACTGCAGTTCCATGATCATTGTCGTCATCAATATTGCCGGAGGCACTGATAAAATTATATCCATTGTAATCATCCACGAAACCATTATCGTCATCATCAATGTCATTATTTGGAACTTCATCTTGATTTACCCAAATTAAATCGGACATATCTTCATGGCGGAAATTTAAACCGGTATCAATCACCGCCACGACCAGATCAGTAGTCCCCTTGTAGTCATCCCAAACCGTCTCCATTCCAATTTTTTTCAAATTCCACTGCATATCCTCAGAATCAATATAATACGAATCATTTGGACGAGTAGTCAATATTGTTGCCACACCATCACTTGCCACATTCTCCACTTTTTTCCAATCCCGAGCTTCCATCAATCCGGCTTTTTGATCATCATTTTTTAACAAAACATAACCATTTCTACCAACCTTCACCTGATCATAATTCAAATTATTACTAAACAAAAAATCTTCTAGTGACACTCCTTCTTCCAATTTAAATACCAAATCAGACCCCTGTAATTCTTCAGCATCAACAGCCCAAGGATAAAATGAAAACAAAAACGCAATTATTAAAAAACATTTTATATGATTCATTTTTACAATTTATTCAAATCAAATTATTACTTATTTTAGTATAAACATTTCTCGTAAAGATAAAAATAACAATATACTCGCAAAAAAAATACCAACAAAAAAACGGTTAATATGTTATTAACCGCTATCAAAAACTATCATTAACTAACCACAAATGGGTGCAGGGGGATTCGAACCTCCGACCTTCTGCTTAAAAGGCAGCTGCTCTACCGACTGAGCTATGCACCCTCTCGTCGGAGGCGTTCTTAACGTTTCGTGCGAGCCGGAATACCGTCTCTCACTTCACTACCAGAACGCCTCCTCCTCTACAAAAAAATTTCTGCGACAATTTTTTTGTTAGGAAAATTGCTTTTTGAAAAAAATTCAATAACTTCAAACTTAAGCGTTGATATTTGTTACTTATATTTATGCTATCAAAACACCACTGCTTACCCAAAACAGCGACAATAACATCTTAACAACCAAAACATAGTTTTGGCAAGACAAAAATTATTCTTCGGGCACAATAAAATAACTGGAAATAATCATGAGAATAACCGGAAAAATAATCCAAAGTGACTTTTGGGCCATAATCCAAGAAATAATATTGGATTGAGAATTGATATTCGCCTGTAATTCAGGAGACAAAAACGAAATAATTGTCGATGCCACAATCAAAGCAAACAAAACACTATACACAAATGACAATATCATCGGATGACTAACTTTAACGTCAGCCATTGCTTGCGCATGTTCCGCCCTGATCGACAACAACAAGATTAAAGAAACAAACAAAAAAGTTTGTGTCAAAAACAAACTAAATAATCTTCCGGAAATACTTTCATTCAACATCACCAAACCCACCTTCTGCATCAAATTGTTAAAACTGGGACCTACAACGGTCACCACCGCCAAAGCAATATAGACATTTATCAAACTCAAAATAATTTTATTTCTCTGCAAAATAAAGCCATAGAGTACCGAGACCAGAATACAAAAGACAATAAATATATTCCAACTCATTACCATTTTTGCCTCCTTTAAAACCTATAGATAGCGTAACACTCCCCACACCAATTTTCAAACCATAAATTAGAAAAAAAATTATAAAAAAGTTAAAATAAAAACACGACAATAAACCAAATTCAGCATGGAATCAAAAATTTGCTCTCAATGCCAAATCAATTTTTCTATCAACAACGAAGATATTGCTCTTCTGACTAAAATATCACCGGAAACAAACGGAAAAAAATTTCCAATTCCTCTCCCCTCTCTCTGTCCGCAATGTCGAGAACAACAGCGTCTAGTCTGGCGCAATGAAAGAAAACTATACAAAAGAAAATGCCATCTTTGCCAAAAAGAAATGGTCTCGATTTATTCACCAGATAAAGACTACAAAGTCTGCTGCGCCAAATGTTTCTGGTCCGACCAATGGGACCCGATCAATATTGGTCAAAATTATGATTTTGACCAATCATTTTTCAAACAATTTAATCAACTATTGCACGAAAGCAAACTACTCAGTCTCGTTAGTACCAACAATGAAAACAGTGATTTTACAAACCATGAATCCGAAAGCAAAAATTGTTACCTCAATGTCGGCGGACATTACAACGAAAACTGCTATTACAATACCTACTCTCTTAATGGAAAAAATAACATTGATAACTATTGGATTAGTTATTGCGAAAACTTATACAACTCAGTCAATTGTGCCAAATGCAACAATAGTTCATATTTAAATGATTGCGCCGGTTGTGACAATTGCCATTTTTGCCAAGACTGCCTGGAATGCAAAAATTGCTTTGCCTCAGCCAATCTTTCTCACAAAGAATATTACTTTTTCAATCAACCTCTTTCCAAAGACAAATACTTTGAAAAGGTCAATGAATATATGTCCAACTACTCCGGAATAAAAAAATCCATCCTTGAATCAAAAAATCATCTAAAAAAATTCCGTTATAAATTCGCTGATCTTATTTTTTGTGAAAACTGTACTGGAGATCACTTGAAAAATTGCCGCAATGTCTCCCATGGATTTTATTTTGATAAATCTGATAATTGCAAAAATATTTCTATCGGATACGAACTCAAAGATTCGATGGATATCAACTCCCTCGGTTGGAGCGAGCTAAACTACCAAATCTGTTCGGCTTTCCAAATCCCGCGCAGCATCTTTTGCGCCCATCTAGTCGCCAGTCAAGATTGTCTTTATTCATTTGCCAATTTCAACAGCCAAAACCTCTTTGGCTGCGTCGGCCTCAATCACAAACAATATTGCATTCTAAACAAACAATACAGCAAAGAAGAATACGAAAAATTAGTCCCACAAATTATTAATCATATGGAAAAGACCAACGAATGGGGACAATTTTTTCCCATGAACATTTCCCCATTCGGCTACAATGAAACCGTCGCCATGGAATATTATCCGTTGACCAAAGACCATGCCAAAAAAATAAATGCCAAATGGCTAGACGAAGATTTTGGAATTAAATACAACGGACCATTCTATGAACCGAAAGACATTTCTATTTACAACCCCCAAAGTAATCCCAAAGCACAAACAGAAATAGACAATTGCCTAAAAGGTATTTTAAAATGTGAAATTACCGACCGACCCTTCAAAATTCTACCTCAAGAACTCGCCCAATATATCGAGAGAAATATCCAAATCCCCCGCCGACATCCCGACCAGCGACACATCGATCGCCTGGCAAAACTTAATCCCAGAAAACTTTGGCACAGACAATGCATGTGTGAGGAGAAATTAACAATTAACAATGAACAATTAACTAGAAAGAGCGAGTGTCAACATCAAGGCAGATGCACAAATGAATTTGAAACTACTTATGCGCCAGAGCGGACGGAGAAGGTATATTGCGAAAATTGTTATCAGAAATCAGTCTTATAAGTTTCAAACACTTTTAAAATCTTATAAACTCTTACAAACTAAAATTAATAATAGTTTTTAAGAGTTTTAAAGAGTTTGTAAAGGTTTATAAGAGTTTTCTTCTCTCTATTCCACCTCAATCCCCGGCTTATTTATCGCCTGTAAACAATCATTAATTGCCTTCAATAAGGCAGTTTTTTGTTTATCATCCAATGAACTCAACTTTAGATTATTAATCATTTGCTCTCTACAATGGGGAATTTGCGTAATTGCAATAATACTAGCAAACATTTCCTCAACACCATCATAAGGATGTCCGAGCTTATTCTTATCTTTTTCTGACAAATTATTTTTCATATACCTAGACTCATCAATTATCTGAAACAACTCATTTTTTTCAAACGCCAGCCGATATTCCGTTTTAAAATCCAACATCTTTGAATCTAACCCACAAACATCTAGCAAATCATAAAAATTATTCTTAATATTTTGTTTGCAAACTCCATCATTACTATTTTCCGGAATTGATTCATAAAATATATGCGCCGCTTCATGATATACGGTTAATAAAGAATATTCTTTTTCCAAGAAATTTATATTCCCATATATTTTACCCTGCTCCGGAAAAGCCCAATAATCATAATATTTCAACACTTGATCATCCTTCTCGCCATCGTGCAATAATAATTGCTTTATTTTATAATTTTCATCATATTCATTTTTATCAATCAAATTATTCAGTACCGAGCAAAAACCAGTCGCCTGATTTAATTTTTCATTCATATCTTTTGGAATATCTTTTTCTACCAAAATTTTATCCGTCCGATCAGCAAAAATATCAATTCCGTTTCTTTGAAAATTAATAAATTTCATTAAAACGTCAGAGTTTTCATAAAACAAATCCTTGTATTCTCCCTTGCCAGAAATATTTTCCTGCAAAACCACCTGCAACTGCGCAAAATGCTTATCATCAATCTTCTTCAAACTATCGATCGGTAGTTTCAACTCATACAAGTTTCCACAATCGGCATCGAATAGATTGACAATCCCCTCTTTGGTAAAATAGCAAATCTCGTACACCTTATTTTTGTTATCCAAATATCTCAAGGCATAACGCTGGTTATCTGGCAATTTATACATATCCACATTCTGTTCGAAAATAATTCTCAAACCAGTCATCTGAACTTTTATCCCCGGCGCAATTTCCTCTCCATTTTTCTCAATCAATTTTGACTTTTTTTCCAACACAACAATCTTTTCACTATCATCTTCCAACATCCGATCTGTCCGTTGGCTCAATTTTTTAAAATCAAAATCTAATTTTCTTTCTTTTATTAAGTTGGATCCTAAATCAATATCATGATCCAATATTAAATTTTCTCCTAACTGTTCTTTACAATTATCGCCATCACTTTTCATATTCTTTTTTTATTTTTCAATATCAAAGTCCTATTTTTCTTTTAACTCTTTGAAATACATTCTCTTCCTTGATTTCCTCGCCCCTTAACACTGCCAACTCCCGAATCAATTCTTTCTCTTTTTCTGACAATCTTTTTGGTACTTCCACTTCAATTTCCAAAATATGATCACCCCTTTTTGATTCATTACCCAAATATGGTACACCCCGCCCGGTAATCTTTAATCGTTCACCATTTTGTGTACCTGCCGGTATCACAATTTTTTCCGAACCATCCACCATCGCTATCGACAACTCGGCTCCCAAAGCAGCTTGTGCAAAAGAAATCTTTTTTTTACTAACAACATCATTACCATCCCGAGAAAAATCCCGACTCTTTTGAACTCTAATTTTTATCAATAGATCACCACCTTCTCCACCTTTCAAACCCGCCTCTCCTTCCCCTCTCAATCTTAAAACCATCTGATCCTCCACCCCAGCTGGAATATCCACGACTTGTGTCACTTGTTTTTTTACTCTTCCTTGACCCAAACATTCTGAGCATGAAACCTTGGGCATTTTTCCTAAACCGCCACAATTCTCACAAACGCTCTTCTGTCGTACTTGTCCCAATATAGTATTTTGAATTTTTTCTACATACCCCATACCCTTACAAACAGAGCACTCTATCAACTCCTCACTTTTGGCCCCAGTCCCCTTACACTCCCTACATTTCACCATCTTCTCAATTGAGATATTTATCTCCGCACCCAAAACAGACTGAACAAAATCAACATCAACAGTTGTCTGCAAGTCACGCCCCCTGGTATCAACCTTTTTTCCTCTAGTTCTTCCTCCAGTAAAACCTCCTCCAAAAAACATATCAAAAATATCACCCAGATCCTCCCCCATATCAAAGTCCATTCTAAATCCACCGCCAGAACCCTGAGAAGATCGATAAAAGCCACTAGGATCAAAACCAGAAAATCCGCCCCCAGCCTGCCCTCCTGCAAAACCAGCTGCACCGAAACGATCAAAATTACTTCTTTTAGCCGGATCAGACAAAACCTGGTAAGCTTCATTGATTTCTTTAAATTTTTCTTCCGCTTCTTTACCACCCCCTTTATCCGGATGGTACTTATGAGCCAGTTTTCGATATGCCTTTTTTATCTCATCCAACGAAGAATCTTTTTTTACACCCAATGTAGAGTAATAATCTTTTGTCATATTGTTATTCAAAAAATAAACTTAGGGGCAGAACACTGTTCTGCCCTGCAACTATCAAATTTCTGACCTAGACTATAAAATCTGCTCACCAGTACTAGAATCAATCGTAATACGAAAAGACTGATCAGAACCAGGAGCACTATAAATGATATACCAAGCCAAATTCTTTCCATCCGCCAAAGACAACATCTGTGACACCTGATAATTGGGATGATCCTTACGAAATTGATAACCCCCCAACATATCAGCCTTTTCCAATGCTTGTGCGTAAGTAATCTTCCAATATTTAATCGGTATCGGCAACACTCCTGATTTCAAACGATAATCATCACGATATATCAACGTCCTGGTAAATTTTTGATCACTCCTGTTTATATCGATTGAAAAGTACAACTCAGTATTTATATCAGAAGAATAAATAAATTTATCAATCACTCCCTCGTCATTTAATGAAGAAAAATAATTGGTGGATAGTAATATCAACTTTGCATCCGATTGCCATTTTCTCGCTTTTTCATTGGCCAAATTCGCACTTTTCTTGGCTTTTTCCAAGACATCAGCCGGATTGGTTACCACGTACATACCACCGACAGGATCAGCATCAACCTGAGAATCAATATTCTGATTGTCACCTTGATTTACTGGCTCTGTCGCTACTGTCTGATCACCAGTAGTCTGATCAGAATTCTCATTGGAACTACCCCATAAACTACATCCAGTAAGAATCCCGGCAAAAACAATAGGCAACAAAAACAAAGATATTTTTTTCATTATTTTTTTTAAAAACAAACTAATTTCCCAAAACTATTGTAACAATAATTAAGAGAGTTTGGGAGAAAATTTATTTTTCACCCCTTTTCTTTGTTTTTACATCAACCACCTCATCTTCTTTGCCATCTTTTTTTGTATCTTCAGTTGCCGCTCCAGCTTGTTTATACATTTCTGCCCCTATCTTTTGCACCAATTCGCTCAATTTTCCACTCTTCTCCTTTATAGCATCAATATCATCCTTGTCCTTTACCTCTTTCAAGTCTGCAATAGCTTTTTCAATGCTCTCCTTATCATCCTTGGAAATTTTTTCACCAAAATCCTTTAGTGACTTCTCACTAGCATAGACCAATTGTTCCGCTTTATTTTTTTCTTCAATCGCTTCTTTCTTTTTCTTATCTTCTTCAGCATGAGCTTGTGCTTCTTTTTGCATTTTATCCACTTCTTCTTTCGATAAACCACTCGAACCCTGAATCACTATATTTTGTTTCTTGTTGGTTGCTTTATCCAAAGCGGTAACATTCAATATTCCATTTGAGTCGATATCAAAAGTTACTTCAACCTGAGGAATTCCTCTAGGAGCAGGTGGAATTCCATCCAAAATAAATCTTCCCAATGATTTATTGTCGACTGCCATCTCTCTTTCTCCCTGAACTACATGAATCTCCACCGAGGTCTGATTGTCAGCCGCAGTTGAAAAAACCTGACTGGCTTTTGTCGGAACAGTCGTATTTCGCTCAATCAAACGCGTCGCCACTCCACCCAACGTTTCTATTCCTAAAGACAAAGGAGTAACATCCAACAGTAAAATATCTTTTACATCGCCAGTTAAAACACCACCCTGGACTGCAGCTCCCATTGCCACCACTTCATCCGGATTTATACCCTTATGAGGTTCTTTCCCAAAAAAATCTTTAACCACCTGTTGTACTTTTGGCATACGAGTCTGTCCACCAACCAATACAATCTGATCAATATTATTTTTATCCAACTTGGCGTCCGCCAAAGCTTTTTTGCAAGGCTCCAAAGTTTTTTGGACCAAATCATCCGTAATTTCCTCCAACTTGGCTCTAGTCAACTTAATATCCAAATGTTTCGGACCCTCAGCGGTAGTGGTAATAAACGGAATATTTATCTGAGTCTCCACCGTCGAAGACAATTCAATTTTAGCTTTTTCAGCAAAATCTTTTAATCTTTGTAAAGCCAAAATATCCTTCCGCAAATCAATTCCGTCCGACTTCAAAAATTCATCTGCCAAATAATTTATTAACACTTGGTCAAAATCATCACCACCAAGATGAGTATCTCCGTTGGTCGCCAAAACTTCCACCGTATCCTGACTCACTTCCAACACAGATACATCAAAAGTTCCTCCACCCAAATCATAAACCACAATCTTTTCATCTTTATGTTTATTCAACCCATATGCCAACGCCGCCGCCGTCGGCTCGTTGATAATACGTTTCACTTCCAAACCCGCAATTTTCCCAGCATCTTTGGTTGCCTGTCTTTGCGCATCATCGAAATATGCCGGAACTGTAATAACCGCCTCAGTCACCTTTTCCCCCAAAAACGCTTCCGCATCTTCTTTCAATTTTTGCAATACCATAGCCGAAATTTCTTGCGGAGTATAGTCCTTACCATCCATTTCCAAAATGACCGAATTATTTTTTCCCTTCTTGACCTTAAATGGAACCATTTTGATATCTCGGGAAACTTCTTCGTCATCAAATCGCCTTCCCATAAATCTTTTCACACTATAAAGTGTATCCTCGGGATTAACTACGGATTGTCTTTTCGCGGTTTGACCAACTAATCTTTGGCCATTTTTGTCTATTGCCACTATCGAAGGCGTTGTACGATTTCCTTCAGCATTGGTAATCACAGTTGGTGATCCTCCCTCCATAATCGCCATACAACTATTTGTCGTACCCAAATCAATTCCGATAATTTTACTCATAAAACCTCTTAAATATTTAAAACAGATAAATAACAGAATTAATTTTAATTTTTAATTCTTAATTTTTAATTTCTAAACAAAACTAGTTTAAAAATTAAAAATTAAGAATTAGAAATTTTCCCGGCTACAACTCTTTTCATATATACAGAATCATAGCCGGGAAAAAAATCTACTTACTATCCGACAATTTTTTTACTTTCAATTTGGTGGTCAATTTTTCCGCCTCGATTTTCGGCGCTCTAATCTCTAAAACACCATCCTTCATTACTGCCTCTGCTTTTTTTGCATCTATAGAAGGCACAGGCACTCGACGAGAAAAACTGCTCATCCTACTTTCCAAACGATAATACTTTTTATCCTTTACTTCCTTTTTTTCTTTTGACTCACCTTTGATTTCCACATATTTTTCCCCAATCTCCACATCTACTTCGTCTTCTTTAACTCCAGGCAAATCGAACCTTACGAACACCTTACCATCCTTTTCAAACACATCCGCCGCCGGACACGTCATCCAATTTTTTCCGGAACCAGAAAAAGGATCATCAAAAAATTTATTCAACTCTTCATCCATGGAAAACCATGGAACCATCCATCTAGCCATAATTTCCTCCTAAATGATTAATCAAATATATAAAACATACTAAAATTATCTGAAAATCATTACCTTCGCTGGACGAATAATCTTACTACCCATTCCAAACGCTTCTTCCACCACCGCCGCAATCTGACCGGACTTCTTTTTGTCATCATTGTCCATATATCCAACTGCTTCCGCTAACTCAGGATCAAATTTCTTTAGATCTAGAGTAACTTTCTCTATCCCATGAGATTTTAAAACTGTTTCAAATACTCGCATAATTTTTTCCAAACCATCATCTTTACTTGACCCCGACTGCAAACCCCTACTGATACTATCGTAAACCGGCAAAAAACTTGAAGCTACATCGGCTCTAACTACATCAAAAATCAATCTTTTTTCTTCTTCACTTCTCTTTTTAAAATTGGCAAAATCAGCCACTGAACGTTTCCATGATTCCTCCAACTCCAAACATTTTTTCTTCAACTCCTCTATTTCCAAACCCATATCCTGACACTTACAATCTTTCTGTACTTTATTATTTTTTTTCATAAATTAAAAAAATAAAAAATCATCTAAAAACCTTCCAAAGTTGTCGCAGCAAAATCCATTATATCCGGTAAAATACTATAATCCATCCTAACTGGACCTACCATTCCCAATACATGACTTTCTCCAAATGGATCACGGAACTTTCTTACTACCACCGCCATCTCTCTCATAAATTCATAATTTAATTCTTCATCAATATACACTCGAAAAGAATTCTCCGGCAATTTACCACGTAAATCAAAAACTAATTCTCCGATCCTATCCAACAACAATCCAGTCCTACGCATCAATTTCTCATCCCTAAACTCCGGACGACACAAAAAATATTGCATGCCACTCATTTCCAATCTATCGGGCGGCATACTTATCATAGTCAAATTACCAGTAACACTAGCAATCTCCGCCGCCAATGTCCTGGCAACTCGAGAATACTTTTTGGCATCCAAAGATTTTAACATCAAAACCACTCTTCTCCTAAATCTAGACGGTATTTCTCTTGTTGTCATCAAATTATCAATATAATACCGATAACCTGCCGCTGTCGGTACTCGACCAGCTGAAAAATGAGATTGTCCAATAAACCCAAGTTGCTCCAAAAACGACATATCATTGCGTACAGTCGCACTACAGCAACCCATCTTATGTCTCTTTACCAACCAAGCCGAACCAACCGGTCGTGCCGTCTTGATATAATCGCCAACCAACATTCTCAAAACTGATTTTTGTCTTTCATTCATTGAATCCATAATTATATGATAATTTTAGCAGTCTTTCCTGTCAAGTGCTAATATCATTAAACTAAAAAATGATAAAATATATTTGCAATAAAAAAACATTAAAATAATTTTCTTATGACAAAAAAAATAATTTTTCTAATATTGACCATTTTGATTTCAAACCAATTTTTCGCTAACACTATCGCTCAAGCCACACCGGAATACTCCTACCAATGGGTTTCGCAAAGCAGCTACCCATCACTATTCCCTGGGGAAAAAGCCCGTCTTTGGGTCTTGGTTGAAAACACCGGGACAAAATCATGGAACAAAAATGTCCCCATCCACTTGGCCACAGATCACCCAGCTGATCGAGACAGTATCTTTTTCTCTTCATCAGACTGGCTTTCACCCAACCGTTCCGCCTGGCTAACCGAGGATACAATTATAAAACCCAATGAAAGAGCAGTATTTATGTTTGAAATTACCGCCCCCAATCAACCAGGAGACTATCTGGAATATTTCCGTCCCGTCGTAGAAAATATCTCCTGGCTCGAAGATTATGGAATATTTTGGAAAATTACCGTCAAATCAGTTGAAAGCGTTGCTAATGTCCCCCAAAATCCAGAAACAAATTATGCCACCGACGGCATTTATCGCAGCGAATTAATATCTCAAGAATCTTCCTCATTTATACTCTCCCAAGGAGAAAACAAAAATTTGGAAATTTCCATAAAAAATATCGGAACCGCCGATTGGTATAATTACGGCCACGCACCAGTTAGACTAGCCACAGCCAAAGATTGGGATCGCAGTAGTCTTTTTTTCACCTCAGACTGGCTAAGTCAAAACCGAGTGACGAGTATTAATCAATCGCAAGTATCTCCATCTCAAATTGGCACCTATTCCTTTTCCGTTAAAGCACCCGATTCCATTAAACCAGGAATATACAATGAAAGTTTTCAATCTGTCGCAGAAAATATTACCTGGTTTCAAGATTTCAACATCGATTATCAAATAACTATTCGACATAAAGACCCCAAATACGGAATTCTTGTCAAAAATAACGAGATAGATCAATTTCTAGATTCAGGCCATACAATCAAAATCACCGATTTGACGCTCGGACAATCTTTTCACGTTAAATCCCTCGGTATGGACCGATGGCATAGCGACGTTGTTCCTCTCACCAAAGCAGATACAGAAGTAATCCGCAATATTTACAATTTTCGCAAAAGTTTCACTCCCTGGTGCCCAGGAGATGACTGGATCTTGTGGCAACCAGATGCGGTCATTGTCGAAATTGAATCCGATCCTCAAAAACGCCAAATTGCTGCCGCTATCGATGGCTGTGCTCATGATATTGATGGCGGAATCACCGACAATGACTTCCCCGGTCATTTTGATCTTCACTTCCTGGATAGTATGATGCACGGAAAAGAGGAAGTTGATTGTAGTTTTCAAAAAATGATTCAAAAAGCCGCTGGCAATCCCGACTGGGCAACATACGGACAGAATTCGCCCTGTTGGAATCCCTGTATCGGCGGTGGCTGCTAACAACTCCCCCAACAACATTTTTTTACCCAATAAATTCAACCATAATGGTTGAATTTATTTATATTTAATAAAAATTTTAATTTGACATAATAATCTTTATTTTAAGATAAAATTATTATGTCAAAATCAATATCTACTCTGGTTTTTTGCCTATCATTTATCATCGGGACTTTCCTATCCCCAAATTTTTTTCCCATCCCTCAATCGATTTTTTATCTTTTTTCTATTCTTGCCCTTTTATCCTGGATAAGTAAAAACAAACTATTCTATTTCTTTCTCGCCTTGACCAGTTTGCAACTAGCAATATTTAACTTTAATTTTTTTCTCCAACCTATCATCACCAATAACGTTCAAATACTAGCTAAAACCAACAAAACCATTACCGGGACAATCTCCGATCCCCCTATACAAAAAAACAACCAGCAAAAAATAATCCTTGCCAACATTTCAACAAACTCCACCGAATATTCCGGTCGGGCCCAAATTGTTACAAATA
>DAIRGB010000088.1:0-2779 GCA_036794765.1 Patescibacteria group bacterium
GCTTTCAATGATGATTTTTTAGTTTTTGAAAGTCAAACTCAGGCAAATTTTATTGTTCGTCTTAAGCAAGAACAAAATACTATTCGAAAAATGATTAATCGAATTCATACTATCAGGGAAACTTCATTTTTGGGTACAGGTTATGCGATAGCGGAAAATATTACTTTGATTTTGGTTTTGGGTTTTGTATTTATCAAAATGGATCCATTTTATGAGAGTATATTTTTCATTTCTTTTGTTAGTTTTATTTTGATTTATATGATCTATTTTATTAAAGATTTGGATAATCCGTTTGGTTATAGTGATGAGGATAGTTTGGTGGAAAATGTTTCCTTGAAACCCTTGTTTGACACTTCAAAAAGGTTGGGAGAATATTGTATTGATTAATTTTTTTTGGTTAATATGTCTTAAAAAAGATATTTTTGATATCTTTTTTTGTTTTTTATTGACAGATATTTTTGTTATCATTGTTTATGTTGTATGAAAATGTTGGTTAGTTATTAATTTTTGTAGTATTGGAATTGGCATATATGGAAATTTTTGATTTTATTTTGCATGTCGATGAGTATTTGGCGGATGCGATTGTATTTTTTGGTGGGTGGGTGTATTTGTTGTTGTTTGTAGTTATTTTTGCCGAGACCGGTTTGGTAGTTACTCCGTTTTTGCCCGGTGATTCGTTGCTTTTTGCGGTTGGGACGATTGCCGGTGGAGGTTTGTTGAATATTTGGACTTCGTATTTTGTATTGTTGTTGGCAGCGATTTTGGGCGATACGATCAATTATTGGATTGGTCATTATGTTGGTCCCAAGGTGTTTAAAAAAGAAAAGTCCTTATTTTTTAAAAAGGAATATTTGGAAAAGACGCGTGGTTTTTATGAAAAATATGGTGGCAAAACAATAATTATTGCCAGATTTGTGCCGATTGTTCGTACGTTTGCTCCATTTGTTGCCGGTGTGGGCAGGATGAATTATCGTACTTTTCTTTTCTATAATGTTTTAGGTGGTTTTACTTGGGTTACTTCTTTGGTTTTGGCTGGTTTTTATTTGGGAGGTTTACCTTTTGTGAAGGCTAATTTTGAATATGCAATTTTTGCGATCGTTGGCTTATCGGTTTTGCCGATGGTTTTTGAATACATGAATTACCGACGAGAATTGAAGATTACCAAAGACGTGAAAAAAGAAACTACTCATTTGGATATTAAAGAAATTTTCAAAGATAGATAAGATTTTTTAAAAAATATTTTCATGGAATTATCGGATTATCATAGACAGTACCAAAATCAGACAGATATTGAAGTGTTACAAAAAGCATTTGAAAAAAAGCAGGAACTGGATTTGATTTTTAGCCGGATGGTTTTGAAGACAAAAAGCAAACAAATTAAAGTTGGGGTGTTGGGTTGCGGAGACTTGCGGATGGTTAGTCACCACCAGGATATTTTTCATGATTTGTTTAATAAAGAGATAAAATTGATTACTTATGATATTTCTGTTGATCACTTGCAGGGCGAAAAAAATATTTTTCAACACGATTGCACTTTGTCTTTGCCTCATCGTGGTTTTGATGTAACCTATGGTCATGTTTTGTTGAAATTTATTGAGACGGGAAAGCAGTATGACGTTTTGATTAATTCTTTTGCGGCTTTAAAAAAAGGTGGGTTGGCGATTCATATTTTTGATCGGGAGGAAATTGAAGGGAAAAATAAAAATATAGCAAAAGGTCAATATCCGGTGCCTTTGCAGATATGGGAAGATTTGTTGGATAGAAAGAAGATAAAATGGTGTAAGATTTTGTTGCAGCATGGGTTGGCTTTGGTTTTGGTAAAGAAATAGTAGTTTTTATGAGTAATATTTGATAGATTATTTGATAATTATGAAAATATTAAAATTGTTTGGTTTGATATTTTTTTCGGGAGCAATTTTGTCTTTTGGCGTGGCTGGATATTTGTATTCTCGGCCGGCTAATTTTGATCGCTTAAATTTTGTTCAGAGATGGTTGATAAGTGAGGTCAATAAAGAATGGGATAAGTATATAGAGAATTTACCGGTGGAAAAACAAAATATTCCGGATTTGAATGCTTTGTTGTCTGTGCTAAATCCGGTTGAACGAGGTTTGATTGAAAAAATATTGGCGATAGAACCAAAGAATCTGGGGTTTATGGGACCATACTTTGGGATTGAAAGTCCGGGTGAGTTGGTTACGATTCCCAATAAAAACTACAATTTTCGGGGAGTAGAAATTGAGAGTGGAGTAAATTTTGTTTCTCCGAAAATCCATGAAGATTATTTGAAGATGAACGAAGCGATGGCGGCAGAGATAGGTAAGATATTGGAAATTGAGAATGCTTATCGTACCCCGGGTTTATCTGCCAGGTTATTTTTTGATTATTTGGAAAAAGAAAACAATTGGTCGTTGAGAGAAAATGCCAAATGGGTAGCTATGCCAGGTTATAGTGAACATAATAGATATGAAGGGACGGCGATTGATTTTATCAATCAGGAAGGAATTAGTGGAGGGGATGAAAATCAGGTGCCGGAAGATTTTGAAAAATTACCTGAGTATGAATGGATGTTGAAAAACGCCCAGAAATATAATTTTTATCTATCCTATCCTCGAGACAATCAATATGGTGTGGGATTTGAACCTTGGCATTGGCACTGGGAGAAAAAATAATTATTGATTGGGGGTACTTTGACGGAGAATAACAATCAGATTGTCTTCGTAGATTTTTTGCCAGTCATTTTTTATCAATTCTGATTCCAGATCGACCAGTGGTGGTTGG
>DAIRGB010000089.1:0-2709 GCA_036794765.1 Patescibacteria group bacterium
AGCAAAACCGAGGGAGAAAATACTTCATTTGTTATCCACATCACCACCAACCATCCTATCAATAAATCCAACGAAGACCACAAATAATACTTTTTGCTTCGCTCATACGGTGGATCAAAATGCGGGATCAAATCAAACAACAAATGAAACAACAACGACAAAAAAATAATCCACCACCAATCTTCAAATACTAAACCAATCGCTGCCCCTGCCAATAAATGAGGAGTAAATAACATATTCAACTTATTACTTGCCCAAATAAACCAAATTTTTCCTCAAAAAATAATTCAATAAAAAAACAAATTCAACTATAATAAAAAAGTCGCACAATAAATATCACTATGAAACTAAGCCAAAGCATCGATCAATTTATCGAGTATTGCCAACTTGAAAAAGGCAAAAGTAAAAAAACAATCGAAAACTACTCTCACTATCTTGGTCGTTTTCTCAATTTTACCAAAAATATCAATGTATCCGAAATTGATGAAAAAAAAATTCGTACTTTTCGGCTCCACCTACTGACACACAAAAACACACACCAAGAAAGCATTAGTCAAAAAACCCAAAATTACCATCTTATCGCCCTCCGCTCCTTTTTAAAATTTCTCCAAAAAAAAGACATTCCTTCATTTAGTCCGGAAAAAATTGAACTAATAAAAGAAAAAAAAGAACCACCGGAATTTTTGGAACAAGAAGAAATTGACCAACTCTTGACCACGTTTAAAGACGCTCAAGATATCCAAAACCTTCGCGATAACGCAATATTACAAACACTCTTCAGCACAGGATTGCGAGTCAGTGAATTGATAAAACTAACAAAAGAAAATTTAGGATTTGACCGCCAAGAAATATCAGTCACTGGCAAAGGTGGTAAAACAAGAGTAGTTTTTCTCTCAGACAATTGTTTTCAAACAATAAAAAGATATCTCGCTATCCGAAAAGACATCAATCCATATTTATTTGTCAGTCATCATAAAAAGAACCAAAACACCAGCGTCCTAACTGCCCGTTCTATCCAAAGAATTATCCGTAAAACCGCCAAAAAAGCCGGCCTAGTCAAAAAAGTTACCCCCCACACCCTAAGACATTCATTTGCTACCGATTTACTAATCAATGGCGCGGATCTTCGCTCTGTCCAAAGCTTACTCGGACACAGTTCAATCACTACCACCCAAATATATACCCACCTCACGGATAAACATCTTAAAGAAGTACACCAAAAATACCACCGTCAAAAAAATCATTGAATAACCAATTCCACCTCTTGAATTTTTTGCAAACGCAAATCGGCCGAACTTTCCAGATCAAATACCACACCTTTAGCAATTATCTCAATAAACAGCCGTGCGCCAATAATCCTTTTTTGTTTCCACCAGCCTATCCCTTTTTCCAGATGAAAATTATTAATCATTCCTGTCAACAAATCAAAATCAAAATCCATTATTCTTCCGATTCTATCCAAATTTTTATTCAAAGCCCAACGATCCAACACCAGATATCCTCGCCCAACAATATCAGCAATAATTTTTGCTTTATCAAAATCAAGCAGATTTTCTCGAGATTTAATCCAAACCAATCCGTTCCATCCGTCAATCACACTAGCAATTTTTACAATTTTCCTCTTTGATTTCTTCTCATCCTGACCCACAATCAAGGCTACAATTTTTGGCCGATTGGGATCTACCACTACTTCCACCACTTTTCCCACCAAAACTTCTTGTTTGGCAATCATGCAATCAGCTCCAACAAACTCTCTAATCAACATATCCCTTACCCTTCCTTATTCACAATTAAAACAATCTACTAATCTTAATCTATCATGAATTATTCCTTGGATAAAATCAGAAACTTTTGCATTATCGCCCACATTGATCACGGCAAATCTACCTTAGCCGACAGACTACTAGAAATCACCGGAACTATCGAAAAAAGAAAAATGCGCAACCAGATACTGGATCAAATGGATATCGAACAAGAAAGAGGCATAACCATCAAGCTCACTCCAGCTCGTATGGAATACCAAAACCACATTCTCAATTTAATCGACACTCCTGGTCATGTTGATTTTGCTTATGAAGTATCACGTAGTCTAGCGGCTGTAGAAGGAGCTCTGTTGTTAGTTGACGCTACCCAAGGCATTCAAGCACAAACCATCGCCAATACCTATCTCGCCCTCGAACACAATCTGAATATCATTCCAGTTATCAATAAAATAGATCTACCCGCCGCCCAACCAGAAAAAGTCAGTCAAGAAATATGTACCGCTTTTGGTTTCAAACCAGAAGAAATAATTTTGGTCAGCGCCAAAACCGGCGAAAATGTCGAACTACTGTTGCAAACAATTATCGAAAAAATTCCCTGTCCCACTGGAGATAATCAACAAGCCACCCAAGCTCTAATTTTTGACTCTAAATACGACTCCTATCTGGGTGTTATCGCCTACGTTCGTATCGTCAATGGTCAGATCAATCGTTCAAATATTATCAACCTTCTCGCCACCCAACATCAAACCGATATTTCCCAACTTGGTTTTCTCAGACCACAATACGAAGAACAACAACAATTGAGTACCGGCGAGATCGGATACATTGCTACCGGTT
Source organism: Patescibacteria group bacterium (assembly GCA_036794765.1). Taxonomy (GTDB): domain Bacteria; phylum Patescibacteriota; class JAHJAL01; order JAHJAL01; family JAHJAL01; genus DAIRGB01. The sequence continues at coordinate 2,601 of DAIRGB010000089.1, forward strand.
TGAAAAGCGTGGGCGAATGTCGTGTCGGTGATACCATTACCACCATCAATAATCCCTCCCAGACTCCCCTCCCCGGATATTCGGAAATTCCACCCAAAGTTTTTGCCGG
>DAIRGB010000020.1:0-14649 GCA_036794765.1 Patescibacteria group bacterium
TCTGGCCGATCGTTCAAAAACGTCTTTTTCCAAAAAAACGCTCTCCAGTCCCGGATTGGCATTTTGCCAACGATAGCCGACAAGCAACTTTAACCAACCCAACACCTCCTGATATCTTTCTTTCAATACCATCAAATCGGCATATGAACTAATATTTTTGTTTTCTTTAAACTTCTCCAAAAAAACTCTATTTATCCATTTCTCCTGATCCAACAAATCCATTTCCGCAATATTATTTTTTTCGCATTCGGCTTGCAATTCTTTGACATCTTCTTCGGCTTTTACCATCACCGCAACGAGATTTTTCCCATGCAATCTATACAATCCCTCGGCTTCATTTCTCGCCCAACTCAGTAATTTTCTCGGGTTTGAACCGGCTTCAGGTTTTTCCTGGACATAATCATTAAAATCATTGTTATGTTTGTACTCAACAATATATCTAAAAAAATATTCATATAACTTTGCTTCGATATAGGTTCCTCTATATTCAGGCCTAATTGGCAAGTCCAAATCAACCTCAAATACAACCTGAATATCTATTAATTCTCTGGTTTTTTTATCAAAATCACAATCAGCATATATATCCGGCCCTCGATACCACTCTTTTGGCAAAAGGCGATTGATACTATTGCGATTTTCTCGAAAAAAAGCATCAATTCTCTGTTTGACACCTGGTTGTTCCAAAGCATTTAGTCTAATATTATCATCTGTATTACCATTTCCCATATGTACTCACTAAAAATAAAAATATCCTAATATTATAAAATAAAATTAAGAAAATATCAAGATTATATGATCATTTTTTGTAGGGGCGGTTCATGAACCGCCCCTACGATACAAAACAACACATGACCATGCATCCACCCCATCAGTAAGGGCGACCATTACGGTAGCCCAACACAAAAAAAAGACGATTTTATCCAAAAATCGTTTCAGTACAATCACAAAAAAAAGATTTAATCAAAAATACCCCCTAATCTCTTTTTCACCAATCCGAGCCTGCTTTAAAATCCCCTTCAAAGTTCCCCGCGCCAATTCCGAATGCAAAGGCACAATCACAACAATATCTTTGTTTTTATCGCAAAACTTCAATTTTATATGACTGCCTCTTTGTGAAACCGAAACAAAACCCCAATAACGACATAAAATCCGCACCAATTTTTTTCCCGAAATAGTTTTAGGCATGATTCAATTCCAACGTAGTCACAATTGGATAAGATTTTGTAGCAAATTTCCGGGGATTCGGTTGATCCTCCAAAAACAGCTCCACCGCTTCCTTCAGATTCTTCTGCGACTCTTCCACCGTCTTCCCCTGACTAACCACTTCCAGCTCCAAACAGCGCGCCACATACCATTTGCCTTCTTTGGTAATAATAGTTGTAAAACGATAAGTCATAAAAAAAATATTAATATCCAATCAACAATTCTATTATAACTCTAAATTATCTTTAATGTAATATAACCCGCATTAAATCCAGGTAAAGAAAAATGTCATGTCACTCCATCATTTATAAATCACAAAACAAACCTTAAATAATAAGGTAAAATAATAATGTAAATCAAAAAATAATAAAACACTTATGAAAAATTTAAATTTTATTGAAAAATTTCAACCGTCAATCACTCCCTCTGAATTTGCTGACAAACTAACTTCTAAATTTTTAAAACGTGAAGGTTTATTTACCAATACCAAGAACATCGAAGACTACATTCCAAAAAATATCACTCCTATAGAACAAGCCAACTGGACATTTTATACTGTGCAACTCGATTACGCCATGAAAGGACAAATTTTATACCAAGGCTCAATTATTCTCCACCAACAAACGCCACAATTTTTCACTCCCAACTATATCCTCAATCAAACCGATCAACAATTATTTCAAATTATTACTACCTATTTCAAACCACGCTATCCCAACGAAGCCGTTATCCGTTTCCAACAAAATTCTCATCTGCTACAACAAAAATACGAAAATAATCCGTTAAATATATTCTCCGAAACAAATTCTGCTACGAATATTATCAAAAAAATCCGCGAGTTTCGCGGCATGGGACCAAAAATTGGCAACTTATTTTTCCGAGCCATGACTTCACACTTCAAACTGGAATTCCCTGATCTCGATGATATCCTACAACCAGTCGACGTGCACGACATCCGAATAGCCCGTTTCCTTGGTTTCTCCAGCGTTCCCGAAAATAACCCAACAGAAACTGATATTGATTCTATCAAAAAACTCTGGCAAGAAGCCTGTCAAAAAGCAAAAGTAGATTGGATCAGTTTTGATCGAGCATTGTGGTTACTCGGTTCAGAAGGTAAACCAAAAACCAAAGAAGACATCATTAAACTTATTGATTGATCTATTTTTTAAACCCACTAATTTCCAAAATTCTTTCGAACAAATGAGAATTAATTTTTTTAAAATCCTCACTACCATCAATTATCTCAATATTATTATCTAATTTTGCCAATCGTAAATATTCACCTCGTGCCTTATGCAAAAAATCGGAACTATACGGCGTAAATTTACCAGCTAATTCCCCTCTCTTAATTGACAGTTCCGCCGGTAAATCAATCAAGAAAATATGATCTGGTTTTATAGTTTTTGAATTGACCATCGCTACATAATCGACATCAAATCCTTCCACAGTTCGATACACGATCGCCGACATCGTCCAACGATCCGCCAATACAATCCCATTTTTTTCCAAGCACGGCTTGACCATTCTTTCCACCAACTCCACCCGATCAGCCGCAAATAACAATGTTTTTAAATGGGATGAAAAATTGGATTTCTTTAAATTTTCCCTAATAATTTTCCAAATGGTGATGTCATTTCTTTTACCACTTCGCAAGGTACATTCATCATCTTCAATTTCTTGGCCAACTCTTCGACATGACTACTTTTTCCAACATTATCAATACCTTCAAATGCAATTAACTTACCAAGTCTATTTTCATTTTTTATTTCCATAATTCCTCCTATTTATTGATACTGTTTGTAACATAATATATAAAATAAATCAATAGTTTATAACAACCGAAAAAAGGGCAAAAAAAGAGCGTTGCTCTTTTTTAATATAGATTAAAAAATAGAGACAACGCTCAAAATGGCCAAATTTAATTTGAATTTTTATTTTTATTTTTATTTGGCCCTAAAGTTCCTCCTAGTTTTCCCCTAACGGGACTTTAAGATACCAGAAGGAATATCCGGAACAATACCCCCTGGAGGGGTATTCTGGTTTGCGGGAGGTGCAACGGGATTGGATGGAGGAGTAGGGGTTCCACCAGTAGGGTTTACCGGAATTGGATCCGATATAGTGCCCACTGGCTCTGGGGTATTAATGATACCATCAGGCACATCATCAATATCCGGAGGCCCCCCGTCGTCATCCACCAACCCTGGCGGAATCGATCCGCAACCGTTTGGATCATTATTTGGTTTTTCAGTGTCACTGCAATTTATCGGATTATACCAAAATAACGACCCAAACACAGAAGTCAACACCAACCCAGGTTGATAAATTGGCTGGATGTGGTGAATCAGAGGAGGATTTGCAGACATATTGCCAGCCACGATTGTCTGCTGGACAATTGTCTCTTTATACTCCTTATAAGTTTTTTCAACAATTTTCTCCTTATAAGGAGGTTCGGTAGTCGGTGGGGAGACAGGAACATTAGGCTCGGAAGGAGGTGCTTTTTCTAAATTAATCTGCAAATTATAGCACCCAATCCCTCCGGACCATTTCTCCGGAACAAACCCAAAAAACAATTTACCATTAAGCTCGAAGTACCCATCCTTGGGTATTCGAGTGCCAGTTAAACCGGTAACCTTGTTATTAATAACCTCGCGGATGTAGCCATCCTTGGCTATCATCCCGTAATTCATACTGCTTGGGGCCTGTACGCCCCTTTTAAAGTCACCAGCTAGCACGGCATTTTTAAACACCAGATATATGGGCTCCCCGGCCATCGCCGAAGTCTGAATCCGAATGGATTCGTTTGTTGTAAAATTTTTCACAAAATCCTGGTCGCTCTTCCATTCCTGAGTTGACACAGGATTTACGTTGATTTTCTTGTCTGTAAAATCGTATCCCCATGTGGGAGCAGTAAACAAGAAAAATGTCAAAAAAACCAGAAAAAATTTCACACTAATTACCCCCTTTCGAAAAAATTTCGACTACCTGGTACTTGCTGAAATCGTGAAGGAAGGTAGTCATTTCCCCCACTTTTTCTGTCACTTGGGAAGAGTTCTGTACAAAAACAGTTTTTTCATCAATAAAAACTCTTCCAGAATTCGAAAAAGTTGGAACAAATACAAATAAACCATCAGCGACTTCCTTCCACTCTTCAAGTTTCACTTTCCCCCTGAACAATTCTTTCCTGCTATCCGAGGGATCAGTTACAACAGTAAGAAAACAAAAAGGTTTTTCACAAATGAAAAAGAAACCGTTCGTCTCCTTCACTGCTTTTCCTCCAGCTGTTTTTATTTCCAAAAACTGCTGGAAAAGAGCAGAAGTAGTGGGCTGTTGGGAGCTTTGAACAGACTGCTGTTGCGTGCTCTTAATAAATTTTTGTTGTTTAGCGTCTGTCCAAGAATAGTACCCGCTACCATCAGTAGCAAAAACATTCCCGCAGTAGTCAACAGGATGTTTTTCCCAGTCTTTTTCTGTTGGAGCAGAAATATTAATGGAATAAGGAGAAAACAATGTATTCCCCTCCTGATGAGTATCAAACGGAATAAAAACGACTACCCATTCCGTGACACCTCGCGTGCTCCACAACTTCACGACAACATTATATGCACCAATATTGCCTGAAGTAACTTCATAATGCCCAACGAAATAATCTTCTACAGATGGCACCCACCTCATTGGTATATTTGTGCTGCCCTGTAAATATCCCTCGATTCTCAACTCGCCCTTTTCGACGAGTCTCAAATCGTTTTCCTCATCCCCTGGAATAAATGACATAAATATATTGACCTGCGAACCAGTTGTTAATCCAATTACCTGATCATTTGGAAAAAAACTTACAGTCGATCCATCAATTAATCTTGCATTTCCACATGAGATCATTCCTGGAGTAACTTTTGCATCTCCCTTTGTGAGGGAAAATGCCAAGCTACCACCTACATCCGCCCTTGCCTGTTTTTCATTTTGGCCTATAAAAAATATAGTCAAAAACATCAATATGATTACTACTTTGTCAAAATTCTTCATGAAAAATCATTCCTTTCCTTTCGAAATTTTTATATTTTAACACCCCGCTGCTACATGCAGCTTAAGGGTGATTATTATGATTTTTAAAGAACAAGCCTAACTTTTGGGATTTGTGTTTTTTATTTTTCACTTCCTTTCCCACAAAAATTTCCCTCAAATTGGCACAAATCGGGAATGAAGCCTTCATCTATCTTCATTCCTCACTTCTACCAACTTCCCCAAAATCATTACCCAAACCAACATTCCACTACTTTTTGTTTCAAACATCTTAACAAAACAATATCATTAAATAACAAAATAGTCAATACTTTTATCCTGAATTATAATAAAAAAAGCTGCCAAAATAATCAAACAAGATTACTTTCGACAGCTATTTTCATCTTTATTCTCCCTGATAAGGCGCAAAATCAGAATCATTGGACTTTTCCTGTGTGCTCGGCTGATAAGTTTCAAACGTCGCATTATTTTCTTTCAAATCAGGCACTTGCCCGCCATCTTGCTGATAAGGACTAAATTCAAAATTATTACTCTTTACTTGATCAGTAGGATGACTTCCCGAAGAAGTATAAGAGTCAAAGTCAGAATCATTTTGCTGAACAGGTGTTTCCGGCTTGTTTCCGGATTGATATGGTGCAAATTCAAAATTATTGGTTTTTACCTGATCAGTTAGGTGACTTTCTGAAATATAAGAGTTGAATTCAGAATTGTTCTGTTGAACTGTATTATCCGGTTTACTACCAGGTTGATATGGCGCAAAATCATAATTATTACTTTTCTCTCCCCCAGCAGGCTGATTTCCAGAATTATCAGAATTGAATTCAAAATTATTTTGATTTTTCGCTCCTTCAGGATGACTGCCCCAATTTTCCTGAAAATTTTTCAGGCCCTTCTCGGTATGAAACAACTTACTGGCATCAATTGGTTTCTCGTCAACAACCGGTTTTATTGATCCGCTGTATTCCGGTTTTTCATTTAAAAATTCATCAAAATTCTTCTTGCCTTCAGTACTATGATGTAACACCGGTTTTTGATCGGAAGTAGATTGATCGGATTCTGCATTGCCATAATCAGTATCCTGATTTTTATTTACCCCACCCATACCAGGTTGATTATTGTCACCATTGCCGAAAGAATCATGCTTGACATTATCCGAACTCGGTTCAAACGGATGGAAACCAGCTTGAGTTTTAATATCCTGTTTGGAATCAAGATGATACTCATTGGTATTGGGATCACTGTCTTTCAAATGATAAAGATTACTATTGGGATCAGTTGGCTTCAGATTATAAGTATTGGCATTGGGATCTGTTTCTTTCACACCGTAATATCCCCCTTCACTATGATAAGTCTTGTGTCCATTCTCATCAGTCGTGGTATATATATGATTCCCCGAACCGGCATTCTCGGTTGGCGTCGGTGTGACTGTGGCCGAATTTGTTACTGTGTTTTCGGCAACAATACGAGTAGATTCGCTATTAATTCTTTCCTGTAAATCAAAAGGTTTCAAATCATGGCGGTCAAAAATTGAGTCCGCAGTTGGTTTGATAATCCGATGTTTGTCCAACTCAATATCTTCCGGCTTTGGTATCTTGGTCGGTTTATTTTGATGCAAATGATTGTCGGTATCGTCTTTTTTACTGCCTGGATGATCTTGATCTTGTGGAGAACAACCCCAAACCGCAGTCGCCAGATTACCCAAAACACCGGCCAACAAACCTTGAGAATACCTTTTCTCAAATCTGGCACGATCTTCAGCGTTCATACCAAACATCATCCCTTGAACATCTTTTTCCAGTAATCGACTAATATCAACCCGAGAACGGATAACTTTATTTCCCTGTTTATCCTGAAAAACCCAGATACCGCAAGATTCATCACGACTATCTGCCTTGGCCAGCAAATCAATCAAGCGGTTGTTTATTCCATTTCTTAACTGAATAAAATATTGCATATCAGACTTGTCAGCTAAAATTTTATTTTTGCTGGCCAGTTTATCTAAAAAAGCCGCGCAAGCCGCTACCGACAAAATATCGTTATTTTTTAATTTTTCCTCCACGACCGTATTAACCTGTTCAACTGAATAATAAGCACGTTCAAACTTTTGGCTCAACTTAAACTTCAAAAACATCCCGGTTGTTCCGCCAGCCAATGAGGTCAAGATCGGATCATGCAAAACAATTCGAGAAACAGCCGGTATTAAGACACCAACAGTAAATCCCTCAACAGAAGCTTTCATGTCTTCTACTTTTTGCAAAGTATTTTTTAGCCAAGGATAACGCACCACCCAACTGTTTTTTTCGTATTTTTCCTGTTCTTTTTGTCCTTCTTTTCTGATTTGATCTTTTAATTCAGTTTGCAATCGAGAATCAATAGTGATTTTATCGTCTTCTCTTTTGAGAGCGGTTAATTTTTCTTCTTCAGGTAGAAAAAAGAAATTTTTGATCTTTTGACCAACGTTTTTCAATTGTTCACCGGCATTTTTAAACCAAGATTTCCAACCTTTATTTTTAGCAGACAGGTCGCGACCTGCCTCTACGAAATCGATCTCATCCGGGCGGGGAAACCCCGCCTCTACAAATTCAGACTGCGCCCAATCTTTTTCAATTGATTCCATCGTTAATGTTTCCGAAACAGATTCGACCTTTTCTGCCATTTCCGGGCGCGGAGACAGCGATTCTACGGGTTTATCAATTTTCACATATTTTTCTTTTAACTCTCGGGTCATTTTTGGCGACATAACATCAACCGGGTTTTTGGTAATCCGATCCTTGGGATCCAACTGAAAAAGCAATTTTTTTATCTGTTCCGCCGACATTTTTTCCACCGGGGAATCAATAACCCTTTTATCCAAGCCATTTTTTTCCAAACTATTTGTCATATTACAAAATTAATGGTTTCAAAATCAGGTCTCACCGTATCACGCAAAAACATAATTGTCAAGGGTATTTTCGTGTTAAAGACGTGAGAAATAAATATATCATAGACCAAAATTTTTTGCCATTCATTATCGTATGGGCGGTTCATGAACCGCCCCTACATTAAAAACGGGCGGACACATGGGTCCGCCCCTACAAAACAAAACACAAAAACATTTAATTAATCAGGGCGGGGAAACCCCGCCCCTACGTACAATTATTTCTTTTTTGCCATTTTGTCCATCAAACGCCAAATTGTCGCTTGCCTCTTTTGCAACTCGTACAATTTCACTTCAATATTAACCATCTTCATTGACTGCCTTTCAAAAAAACTGGCCTGATCATCGCGTAGACAATCCAATCTTTGATTGATCTCTTCCAACCAATCGTCATTTTTGTTTTTTACTGACATTTTTTCATCTTTCATAATCCACCTCCATGGAATTATTTAATAAACAATATCAGTATAAATAAGTGGCTATTAATATTTCTTAAAAGTATTATTAATTTTATTTTAAATCTTTTGACATCACTTGCTTGGCCATTGGTATAATAAAAATACAGTAAAAAATAATTCAAATTTTATGAATAATGAACAGTTAGATATCGTAACCAGACAAGATCTAAAAAACATCCTTGATGATCGATTCAGTATTTTTGAAGAAAAAATGGATCAAAAATTTATCGCTGCCGAGAAAAAAACTGATGAAAAGTTTGAAGAAATGGCTCGCATGGTAAATCGAGGATTTACCTCAGTCACTCAAGGTCTCTACGCAATTCTCGAGCATACTCGTCTTATCAATCTCAAACTCAACTCGATCACAAAAAATCAACAATCTTTTGTGTCTAAAACAAAACATAATTCCTTGGAAAAACGCGTCACCACGTTGGAACAGAAAATAAAATGATTCACCAAAGTAGGGGCATGCCATGGCATGCCCCTACGATTGACAATTTATTTATCGCACAAATCCCGATAATCGCAATCTTTGCATTTATTTTTTTCCGGCAGGCAGGGGAATTCTAAAGCTTGAATTTTGACCCAGACTTCTCGAATCATTTTTTTTAATTGATTCAACTGTTCCAATTCGATCATAAAAGATTCTCGGACAAATTTTCCTGAACCTTTTTTGGGTTCGACAAAATCCAACTCCACTTCTTTGATTTTAAAAATAAAACTAGAGGAAAGTCTACCTAACAACTTATAAAATATCAACTGCCGGTGATAATCGCCGGTTGAAGTTTTAGTTTTACCCAAAATATCATTGCTACTTTTTGGTTGTCCGGTTTTGTAATCAATCACCCTCACAGTCTCGCCATCACTATCTTCCAACAACTCCACCCGGTCAACCTTGCCAGTGATCGGAATTTGCTGATCCAATAATATTTTCTTGCTACCAAAATTGAACTCATTGTAAATCGGGATCTTGAATTTATCACGATAGAAATCATAATACTTTGCCAGATTTTCCCGGCCATTTTGTCTGAGATGTTTCAGATCATGCTCGGCTAAAACTTCTTTCTTTAAACCAGCCTCAAAATATTGCAACAAAACCTCTTTTTCAGGCAATTGTTTGGTATTTTTATACTCACCATAAAACATTTCTAGCGCATAATGTATCGCTGACCCATATTGCAATGGTAATTTCTTGGCCATCGGCACCCGCAGCAAACTTTCGTACAGAAATTTTCTGGGACAATCCAAATATTTATTCAAGGCCGTTGGACTAAGAACAAATTCGTTAACTAAATGTCGCAAATAATCAGTCAATTCAACTGAAAAAACTGCCTCCGGCTTCTTGTCAAAATAATCAGCAATCAATTCTATATTTTTTTGCTCTGACAATCCGCTATCGACAGACCGAGAAAAATTTTGATCTATTTCGGCCAAAAACATTGATTCAATTGTCTCTTTTTCATCTTTGCCAAGACCATATTTTTTCGCCCAAGTGATATACAATTCTTTTTTGGCTCGTGTCATAGCAACATAAAATAGTCTTCTTTCTTCATCCACTGTTTCGGTTTTTTCTGGTTGTTTTTTGATCACTCCTGGCACTATTTTTATTAATTCCCGCGTAGTCTTATTGCTCCAATGTTTGTCCACTGCTTTGACAATAAAAACATAGTCAAACTCCAAGCCTTTACTACCATGGGCAGTCGTCATAACTACTGCCGACTTGGTAAAATCCATCTCATTGAAACGAATCGGTAGATCATGATCTTTCATTTCCGCCAAAGTATTTATAAACTCACTCAAATCATATTCGACCCGATTGGCGGCAGCCGACTTGGCAAATTTGAAAAAGCTCTTCAATTTTGGCAAATCCCCTACCCTCTTTTTGTCTTCCACTACCCATTTTAAAAGACCACTTTGCTTTATCAACTTTTCTAACACATCTGGCAAAGTTTGATTGGCATTTTCTTTTCTGATCGTTAAAACAAAATTGGTAAATTTCACCAATCCGGGCCAATCTTTAAACTTGTCAGTCAAATCAGTATCTTTATTTTCCACTAACCAAGCAAATATTTTTCGACGACCAAAACTCAATAAGCGATAATGATCCACTTCATCTATTTTGAGCCAGGAAAAATACATTACCTTAAACAACAACTCGTCATTGAACGGATTGATAATCACTCGTATCAAATCAACCAACTGTGATATGATCTTCTCTTGCAAAATATTGGCTCCGGTCAAAAATCGCCAGTCAACACCAGCTGCCAAAAATAATTTTTTATAATCCTCCATCTCGTCATTGGTACGAAAGATCAAAGCAATGTCCGACAGATCTACACCACTCCGCGATAATTTTTTTATTTTTTCCATAATCCAACTTTGTTCCAGATCATCACTCTCAAGTTTCACTAACTGCACTCCGGGTACATCATTCTGATCTGCCGCCTCAATCCCTTTATCTATAGCTAAAACCTGTTGAGCATTGACCTCAGCATGAATAATCATCGATCTGGCGGCTTTAACCAGATTTTTTGGACTACGATAATTTATATTTAAAACAATCTTTTTTGTTTTTGAAAACAAATCGTTAAAAAATAACAGGTTTTCCAAACTGGCACCTTGAAAACGATAAATCGACTGTTCATCATCGCCAACCACCATGATATTAGGCTGATCCACCTTGGCCCCCATCAATTTGATCAATTCATTTTGAGCCCCATTGGTATCCTGATATTCGTCAACCAAAATAAATAAATATTTTTCCTGATATCCAGCTAGAAAATTTACATCTTTTTTAAACTCATTTAAAACAAATAAAATCATATCATTGTAGTCATATCGGCCATTTTCTCGCATTGCATTTTGATAATTTTGGTATAAATCCGCCAGTTCCAGATTTTTTTCAATGGAAGTTTTTTCCGACAACTCTTTTTGTGTCGGCTTCTTTTCTCTTTCAGCTAAATATATTTCATATTCCTGATACCTTTGCCGAACAATTTTCCCATATTCCTTGGGCGTTAAACCCTCCATTTTCAAATCGCTGATCGCCTTGATAATACTTTTAAGATAAAAATCCGCCGATTTGGGCGGTCGCAACAATTTGAAATCCCCCTCATTCAATATTTTCATCACATACTGTATTTGTTCCAGATCCGTAATCTGCTGCATTTTTTTGGCAAACAAAAAACGCTCGGGATGAAAAGTTATCACCTCATTGCAAAAAGAATGAAAAGTGTGAACATCAATCCGATAGGCGTCAGGACCGATTATTTTTACCAAGCGTTCTCGCATCGCCTTGACACCAGAGTTGGTGAAAGTCAGACACAAAATACTAGACGGCATACTATCCGTCTTTTGTAAAATATTGGCAATCCTCACCGCCAAAGTCTGCGTCTTACCAGTCCCCGGACCAGCTATAACCATAACGGGACCATAGATGGTGTCAACCGCTTCCTTCTGGCGAGGATTCAATTTGTTATATTCGTTTTGAAAAGTAGTCAATTTTCTAAACTTAACAAACATATCAAACCTAACAAACCTAACAAACAACAAAAACTGTTTGATAAGTTTGATACGTTTGCTAAGTTTGCTAGGTTTTTACTTCCCTTCCCACCTATCCAGCACTGCATTTAACATCATGTCGGCCAATTTGTTGTTGGAACGCACAACATGAGTCACAGTCGCTTTGCCAAATTTGGAAAGTTTTTGTTGAATCTGCTCGTAAAAAGGCACCAAGCCTTCACTTTTAACCTTGTATTCCCCGTTGATCTGTTTGACCATCAATTCACTATCCAGAAAAATCTTCAGATCAATTTCATGCAGATCTTCATCTTTTATTTTTGACTCAACCACTTTTATTCCATCCAACAAGGCCTGATATTCAGCCTGATTGTTGGTACAAGGGCCATAATATTTTGACTTGGCCAAGCACTGCTTTTGATTGTCAAAAAATACCATCGCCGCCCCCGCACCCGGTCCGGGATTACCACGTGAACCACCATCGGAAAAAATTACGATTTCATTGGACATACTATAATTCTTAATTTTTAATTCTTAATTTTCAAACATAAAAAAGTGTCATCCTGGAACTGAAAGGTAATCCGCTTCAATATCCAGGATCCATTTCCATATTTTAATACATTTTTTTCTTTCTGGATTCTGGATGTCGAAGCGCGATTACGCTTTCGGCTCCAGAATGACACTTTTGTTTAAAAATTAAAAATTAGAAATTAGAAATTTTTTTACGTGTTTGTCTTAAAAAACTCCCCCTGACTGTTTTTAAACGCTTGTACTTTTTTTATCACCAACTCTAAATCCTGCGCATATCCCTCGTATTCGGATAATGACTTTTTTGCTTCAACTTCTTGTCCCCTATCGGCTGATCTCGAAGCATATGCTAAAGATTTAGACATTTTTTCTCCAAGTTTGGCAGCTTCTTCCAAATTGGCAAAATAACTCTTGAAGGTTTGATTTTGATCTCCCAGATCAACCCCTCCCAATTCATAGGCATAGTCAATAAGCTGATTAAAATCATCTTCGGCTATTTTTGATGTATCATTGGCCTCCGAAAAATTACCATTATTAAAACTATTTTCCGCCTTTATTAACTCATTGGTGGCAGCCACCAAAGCCTGATCATATTTTACTTTAACCTGATTGAAACCGGCCAATCTCTCCTGTTCCTTAACAACAGAAGTATTTGGCGCTCCTTTGACCACCAAAAAAACTATCACACCAAGTGCAACCGTGATCAAAGTCACCATCAAAACAGTCCACCAAGCATTGTATTTTAAGCGAGGATCAGTAGCATGAAAAACTACATCTCCCAATTCATCCTTTTTATCCTTTTCCAATCTTTGTTTCAATCGATTGGCCAACTCGTCCTTGCGATCATCGTTGCCCATCTTTATTTCTATGTCACTACCCTTGTTTTCATTTTCCATAATAGAATTTTTAATTTCTAATTTTTAATTTCTAAACAATATCGTTTGAAAATTAAAAATTGAAAATTAAAAATTTCCTTTATATTATACCAAATCTTTAATCATATATTCGCCAATCAATTTATATCCTGTTTTTTTATAATACTCCCTCACCCCCACTCCTGCAATTACAGCCATTTTTGTTAAACCGTTTTTTTTGGCCTCCAATTCCGCCTTTCCCATTAGTTTTTTTCCTAAACCACGATGCTGGCTACGATTATTTTCTTTCTTGTCCACACCAATAACGGTTCCGTAAGTGTGCAATTCTCTTATCAAAGCACAATCTTTTATTTCGTGGATTTTTTTGACCACCAAGTTTGTCTTTCCATCAGGAATAAACAGTCTTACTAAAGCCAAAATATTTTTTCCATCAATCGACTCATAACTTAAAAATATTTCCCGCCCTCCCAAAACCATATAACTTCTTTTAATCATTTTTAATTTTTTGACAAATTTTCCCTTGGGTTCGCGACATCTGATACATTGACAAACCGCTCCCGCCTCTTCCAACTGTTGCCGTAAATTGGATACCTTCACCCCATCCACAATCGATTCTTGCGGTATATCACGCATAATCCGAACAATACGTACCCAAGGTGGTACAAGTTTTTTAGCTTCTTGCAAAACTCGTATAACTTGTTTATTTTTGTAGGGTTTATATCCGCCCTTTTGCCAAATCTTATACAACTGACTATCTTTTAACACTACTGTCGGATAAATTTTCAAATGATCGGGAAAAAATCCCGAGTCGGAAAATAACAATTTAAACATTTCGATATCCCGCTCGACACTACTTCCAGGCAAACCCGGCATAATATGATAAACAATTTTAAAACCAGCCTGTCGCAAAAGTTTCGTCGCTTTCTTGATTTTTGCCACATCATGCCCCCTCTTGACCCCCAATAATACATCATCAAAAACACTCTGTACTCCCAATTCAACCCTGGTCACTCCAAAATACCTCAATCTCTTGACTTCAGTTGGCGTCACCCAATCCGGCCTGGTCTCAATCGTCAAGCCAATCATCCTGCAATCCGCCGTCTCATTAATCCTCTTCGCCCCCTCAAGATCA
>DAIRGB010000021.1:0-14608 GCA_036794765.1 Patescibacteria group bacterium
TTTGGATATTAATTTTAATTTAACATATTTTATTTGTTTAAAGAGCAGTAAGTCTTATGTTTTTTTCCGGTACAAAAAAAATATTAGGAATGAATGCCAGAAATTTACTTTATATTAAGCCAAATAATCCTGGATCCGCAGTGAGGTTGGCGGATGATAAGCTGGCGACAAAGAAATTGTTGAAAAAACATAAAATTCCGATTGTGCCAATGATTGATGTTTTTGAGAGTGTATATGATTTTGAGGATTTCGATTGGACGGTTTTGCCTAGTAGTTTTGTAGTAAAACCTTGTCGGGGATTTGGCGGAGAAGGAATATGGGTGGTAAAGGGTTTAACGAAAAATGGTTGGAAGTTGAGCGAAGGGGTAATAGTAGGTATTGATGAAATAAAAGAGCATATTTTTGACATTTTTGATGGAAATTATAGTTTAGGAAATGAGCCCGATGTGGCGTATATTGAGGAGAAAGTAAGATTGCATACTAGATTCAAAAAATTTACTTATGGGGGCGGAATTCCTGATGTTCGGGTAGTGGTTTATAACATGATTCCGGTGATGGCGATGTTGAGATTGCCAACAGAAATGTCAAAAGGAAAAGCAAATTTGCGACAGGGCGGAATTGGAGTTGGAATCGAAATAGCCTCGGGAATAACGACAAAAGCGTTTTGGGAAAGCAAGGATAAATTTATTACTCGTTATCCGGGGACCAAACAAAAGTTAAATGGGGTAAAAATACCATATTGGCGAGAAATCTTAGAAATTTCTTCTTTGTGCCAAAAAGTATCAGGTTTGGGTTATGCGGGGGTAGATATTGTGATTGATGCCAAGAAGGGACCAATGGTTTTGGAGTTGAATGCACGGCCTGGTTTGGGTATTCAAAATGCTAACGTTGATTTTTTGAAAAGTAGATTGGAGAGGGTGTCTGGTCTGAAGGTGAATAGTCCAACAAAAGCGGTTAGAATTGCTAGAGAACTTTTTGGTGAAGAAATTGGTTTGGATCTAGAAAAGGATAATGAAAAACCGGTAGTGGGAGCGGTGGAGGAGGTTGTATTTTTTGGTAAAAAAGAGAAAAAGGAAAAAGTGTTGGCCAAGGTGGATACGGGAGCATTTATGACTTCGATTGATAACAAAGTAGCGGAAAAATTGGGTTTGGAAAAGTCGAAAAAACGGAGAAAAGCTTTGTCTTCTCTGGGTGAGGAGTGGAGAGATGTGTATGAGATTGAGGTTTTGATTGGAAAAAAGAAGATTAAGACCAATGTATCTGTGGCAGACCGGAGGGGTTTGACATATTTGGCGATAATTGGTCGTAAGGATTTGACGGGATTTTTAGTTGATCCAAATAAAATTAAGAAGGTTTGATATGATAAAAAGTGTGGTTGGAATTTTGGAAGAAGTGGCAATGGATGCTTGTGTTTTGGTAGTGGGTGATTGGTCTTTGGAAATAAAGTGTTCGAAACAGGTGTTGGGAAATATGGTTGCTAAGATTGGAAAAAAGATAAAGCTTTGGTCGTGGTTGAGAATATATGAAGAAGAAATGATTTTGTATGGATTTGAAAGTAAAGAAGATTTGGAGTTGTTTAAGGTATTGATATCGGTTTCGGGAGTTGGTCCGAAAGGGGCTCTGAGTATTATGGATTTGGCGGAAGCAAAAAAAATTGGGCAAGCGATTGATGATGCACAGGTGGAATGGATAAGTCGGGCCAAAGGGATTGGTAAAAAAACTGCTCAGAGAATAATCGTGGAACTGAGAGGAAAATTGGTAGTGGATGAGGTAAAATCAAAAGAGGATGAAGAGTTGGTGGAAATAATGAAGAGTTTGGGTTTTACGAGAAAGGAGTATGAGAAATTGATGAAAAAAATGCCGGAAAGGATGCAAACGGTTGAAGAGAAGACTCAATGGTTGTTGAGAAATGTGAATAAATAAAATAGAAAATAAGAAAAAATGGCGTTTTATGATTGTGTTATCAAGTAAAAAATTATTGGATCCAAAAGAGAATGGAGAAGATGGGGAAATTGAAACTGGTTTGAGACCTGTTGATTTTGGTGAATATATTGGTCAAAAAAGGGTAAAAGCAAATTTGATGATTTGCGTGGAAGCGGCTAATAAACGGGGGGAGGTGGTGGATCACGTTTTGTTGTATGGGCCGCCCGGTTTGGGAAAGACAACTTTGGCCAATATCATTGCCAGAGAAACCGGAGGTTTTTTGAGGAGTACCAGCGGGCCGGCGATTACCAGGGCTGGTGATTTGGCGGCGATTTTGACTAATTTGAAAAAAGGCGATTTATTGTTTATTGATGAAATTCATCGTTTGTCAAAAGTGGTAGAAGAGATTTTGTATGCAGCGATGGAAGATTATGTGGTTGATTTGACACTGGGTAAGGGGCCGGGAGCAAAGGTGGTGAGATTGGAGATTCAACCTTTTACTTTGATTGGGGCGACGACCAAGTTGGCAAATTTATCTTCTCCGTTGCGAGATAGGTTTGGGGTGGTGGAGAGATTGGAATATTATGATGATGAAGATATTAATCTAATATTGGTGAATTCGGCTAAAAAATTGAAGATTGATTTGTCGGATGCGGCTTTGAAAAAAATTGCTGTTGCTGCTAGAGGTACTCCCAGAATTGCCAATAGATTGTTGAAAAGAGTGAGGGATTTTGCGTCAGTGATGGGAAAGAAAGTAACAGACGAGAAGGTGGTTGAAGGGGCGCTGAAATCTTTGGGGATTGATCGGTGGGGACTGGATATTTTGGATCGAGAAATTTTAAGAATAATGTTGGAAGATTTTGGTGGAAATCCGGTCGGTTTAAAAACTTTAGCGGCGGCAACTAGTGAGGATATTCAGACAATTGAAGAAGTGTGTGAACCTTATATGTTGAGATTGGGTTTGATTGAGAGAACGGCGAAAGGGAGGAGGGTAACCAAGAAAGCACGAGAAGTGATTTCCGGGATTAGAAAATAATAGCAGATAATTGTATAATTTAGACAATGGATACAATGTTTTTGATCATATTATTGATTTACGCTATTTTGGTGCTGGTGTTGCTAGTTTTTAATGTGATGGCGATACGGCATATTTTAAAGTATCGATTTAAGGGCGATGCCTCGATGGCAATTTTGTTGGGATATGTGATTGTAGTGGCAGTATTAATATTTCTGACCACTTTTTCTTTATTGGCTTTAAGTTTGGGTGGTGTGGTAGGAGGATAAAAATATGAGTCCAATTGATTTAGATGCGATCAAATTTCCCGGTCAACAGAGTGATGAGAGGGTTTTTCTTTTTTTGAGAAGACATTGGATCAGTTTTGTTGGTTTGGCTTTGGTGGTTTTATTGATGGTGGTTTTGCCAATAATGGTTTGGGTGTTTTTTTCGTTTTTAAATTTCGATATCAATCAAATTTTACAATCGGTTTTTCGGGGACTGGAAAGTCCTTATCCTGATTTGCGGGCGAAACAATTGATAATTTTTCTTTTTTCGGCTTATTATTTTTTTGTAGCTAGTTATTTTTTGATTTTATGGCTTGATTATTATTTTGATATTACGATTGTGACCAATGAAAGAATTATAGATATTCAGCAGGCCGGTTTGTTTCATCGGACGGTCTCAGAACTGTATTTGCAGCAGATCCAGGATGTGACTGGGAAACAAAATGGGGTATTGCAAAGTATTTTTAATTTTGGCGATGTAATAATTCAAACTGCGGGTGAAAAAAATAATTTTGTGATTGATCATGTATCTGATAGTTATCAAGTGGCAAGAAAAATAGTCGATTTGCAGGAGGCTTTGATTGAAAGGAAAAATCCGGTGGATGATTCGGTGGTGGTGGGTTAGGGGGAGAAACAATCTGGATAATTTATTTTGCTTTTGAAAATCGCTAATAGATGACGTTGATTATTGAACGCTCGAGTTAAAAGCAAAATAAATTATCCAGATTGTTTCTCTGAGGTATCAAAAAGAATGTGTTGCTTTTGAAAATCGTTAATAGATGACGTTGATTATTTAACGTTCGAGTTTAAAGTAAAATAAATCATCCAGATTATTTTCTTGAGGTATAAAAAAGAAGGTGTTGCTTTTGAAAGGTGCTGACAGATTATACAAATTATTTGATGTTCGGGTTTAAATTAAAATGAATTATTTCGATTGTTTCCTTGAAGCGTAAAGAGGAATGTGTTTTTTTGAAGTTGTTGATAGGGGGATGGTTGATTTATGTTTGGTTTAAAAGTAATATTTGGAGGGTTTTTGCCCTTTTATTTTTATGGAAAGTATTTTTGATTTAAAAAAATATGATTACGATTTGCCTTCCGGTTTGATTGCGGGCAAATTGGAACAACCAAGAGATGCGTCGAGGATGATGATAATAAATTGTCCAGAGAAAGAGTATGATTTGGATTTATGTTTTGAGGATTTGCGAAAATTTTTGAGTGATGAATATGTGGTGGTTTTGAATAATACCAAAGTGTATCCGGCGTCTTTGCGATTGATAAAAAATGAAACTGGAGGAATATGGGAGATGTTATTTTTGGGAGAAGTTGAGGATAAAATATGGGAAGTTGTGACACCAAAGGCGAAACGGGTGCGAATGGGAGACGTTTTTTTGGTTGAGGGAACAGATTGGAAAATAGAAGTGGTGGGTTTGGGCGAAAATGGTTTGAGGTCGGTTATGGTTGGAAAGTCTAAGGCTCAATGGCAAGAGGTGTTGTGGAGATATGGAAAAATGCCTTTGCCGCCTTACGTTCGTGAAGATGAAAAAATTGATTATCGGGATGATTATCAGACAGTTTTTGCCAAGAGGGAGGGGTCGGTGGCGGCGCCGACGGCTGGTTTGCATTTTACAGAAGAATTGATCAATGATTTAAAGTCTAAGGGGGTGGTATTTGAAGAGGTAACATTACATGTCGGTTTGGGTACGTTTTTACCTGTAAAGACGGATGATATTAGAGGTCATAATATGCATAGCGAAGCGGTGGAATTGGATTTTGAGGTATGGGAAAGGTTATTGAAATATAAGAAAGCGGGAAAAAAAATATTGGCGGTGGGAACGACGACGGTTAGATTTTTGGAGTCGTTGGCGAAGGGGAAAATATCTAAAAGTAATTTGCTGACCAATTTGTTTATTTTCCCTGGTTATAAATTTGAATTTGTTGATGAAATGATTACTAATTTTCATTTACCGAAATCGACGTTATTGATGTTGGTAGCGGCATTTTTATTTGATAAAGGTAGATTTGATAGTGAGATGGAAGCAGTGAATTTTTTAGTTATGACATACAAGAAGGCGATTGAAAAAAAGTGGCGGTTTTTTAGTTTCGGGGAGGGGATGTGGTTGAGGGGTGGACAGAAATAGGGGAGAATAATTACTTGTTTTTAAAATCGCTGCTGTTGGAAAATGATCAGTAGGGACGCTTAGATAAAAACAAGTAATTATTCTCCCCTATTTCTGTAAGAATTGAAAAAAATGTGTTGTTTGTAAAATCGTTGCTGTCGGAAAATGACCAGTTAGGATGCATAGATAAAAATAAATAATTATTCTTCCCTGTTTCTGTAGGAATTGAAAAAAATGTGTTTTTGATAAAATGTTAGGGAATTTAATATTTTTGTAATTTTTTATTTATTGGGAGTTAATTTGGTTTTGATATTCTGATAGAAATTATTGAAATCTATCGGAATGAAAAAAATTGAAGAGAAAATTTGGTGGTTGGTTTTTTTGAGTAGTATGATTTTGTTTTGTTTTTGGTTGATATTTGGTTATTTGCGGGCAGATGATGGAGGGTGGTTGTTGACAGAGGTGATGGCCAATGCTCAGGATGAAAAAAAGGGAGAATTTTTAGAAATACAGTATTTTGGAGACGAGATGGATTTGTCGGGTTTGTCGATTGGAGACAATCAAGATACTGATAATTTGATAATTCGGGACAATATTGATCCGGTTGGGAGAACTGACTGGAGGATTTCGGCTGGTGATTTATTGATTGTGATTGATCCGGAAGGTTTTGATATTTATGGTGATTGGTGGAAGACGGAAGAAGTAGAAATAAGCAAAGTAGTAATAATGACGGTTGATGACTTGGATATTGGTAACGGTTTAAATAACAATGGCGAGGAGATGAAAATTTTTGATAAAGATAAAAATGTGTTGGTGAACTTTAGTTGGGGAATAGCCTTGGTTGATGGAAAGTCATTGGAATATCGGGGAGGAGGTTTGGTTGTTAATGATTCGGGTATTGGTCATAGTATGGGTTGGGTTAAGGGGGTTGAGGTAAAAGAAGAAGAGGAAGAAAATGATGATTTGGGGATTAAAGATGAAAAATGGTTGCGTTGGTGGCAGGATGGGGAAATACCGCTTAAAATCAATGAATTGATGATTAATCCGATGGGAGACGATAGAGATGAATGGATAGAGTTGGCGAATAATACGGATCGTGAGATTGATTTGGAGGGTTGGTATCTATGTGATAGTAAATGTGCTTTGGATGCGGTGGAGGGTGGTTACAGAATAGGTAAAATGAAAATGCCAGGAAAGGGTTTTGGGCTGATAAAAAAAACGGAGAGTGGTATCAATTTGAATAATGATACAGACAAGATTTTTTTGTATGATCCAAATCATAATTGGGTGGATGCGATGGAATATGATTATAATGGACAAGAGGGTGGATCGTTGTCGTGGTCGGGCATACAGTGGTTGGATACCAATTTTTCGAGCCCAGGTGGTAAAAATACTTTCGAAAATGAAGAAAAAAACCAAATGCAAGCAGATGATGAAGAATTGAGACAAGACAAGGGATCGGAAAATGGTTTGACTGGTTCTTTGGAACTAATCAGAGGTATGACGGATGGCGATAAAGTGCAGGTAAAAGGGGTGGTTTTGGTTGACTATGGTTTGATTAATCAAGATTCTTTGTGGATAGGGGATGAAACGGCGGGATTAATGTTGAAGGGTGAGGTTTTGCAAGAATTTAAAAAAAGTGAAGGGATCTTGGTTTCAGGCGAAGTAGATAGTTTGAAGTATCAGAAAATTATCAGAGTGGAAGAAGCAAAGACAGTTGATGTAGATCAGTTACAATTAAATAAAATTGCAATTTCGGCGATGGATAAGTTTCAGGATAGATTGGTGAAGGTTGCGGGAAAAATAAAACAGAAGACGACATCGGAAAGTTTTGTTTTAAATGACGGAGGTGGTGAGGTTAAGGTGTTGATAAAAGATAGGATTGGGGTTGATAAAGAGATAGTAAAAATTGGAAATTGGTTGGAAGTGAGTGGAATTGTGGTTATGACAGTCGATGGATATAAATTGTATCCTACTGAAAAAAAAGACATTGTTTTGGTTGGAGAAGGGGTTTTGCCGCAAGTTGGTTCGGATTGGCCTCGTCTTGTAAGTTTATGGTGGTAATTTTATAATGATGGCAAATGGAAAACTGTGTAATAACAAATACAAAAGAAGAGACAATGGAGCTTGGCTTTCGGCTGGGCAATAAATGGTTGGGAAAAAACAAGGTAGTTGGATTGGAGGGGGAGTTGGGTGCGGGAAAAACTACTTTTGTGAAGGGTTGGGCCAAAGCGATGGGTGTTGATCAAAATATCAAGAGCCCAACTTTTGTCTTATTGAAGGAATATAGTGGAAAAAAAGGATTACTTGTACATGTTGATGCCTACAGATTGGATGGGATAAGAAATGATGACTTGGGTTTGGGCGATTATTTTGATCGGGCGATTATAGTAGTTGAGTGGTATCATCTGATAGAAAATATACTTCCCCGAGTGGATATAGTTGTAAGATTTGAACATGTGACTGGTGGTCGTAAAATTTGTATTTTGGAGAATTGAGGGACGAAATATATGGATATTGGAAAAAAAAAGAAAGAAAAAATAATATTGGCGGTGGATACGGTATCGGAAATTAGTAGCGTGGCGGTTGGTAGTAGTGATCTGTTGTGGCAAGGGGAACGTAGACAGTCAAGTGAGTTGTTGAAAAAAATTGAAAAATTGATGGAAGAAAATAGGATAGATTTTTCCGTTCTGGGCGGAGTGGGAGTGATTATTGGTCCCGGTTCTTATACGGGTATTAGGATTGGAGTGAGTGTGGCTAATACAATGGCTCAGTTTTGCAGGATTCCAATAAAAACAATGGATACTTTGTGTGCTCAGGTATTGATTCTGGTTGACTCGATAGATCGGAAAGAACAAAATAAGAAAAATAAAAAAGAAATTATTAGTCTGATATCAGCTGGTTTTGGAAGAGTATATGCAAGAAAATATTTCTTTCATAATAATATGATTGATCCGGTATCTGATTTTTTTCATGGGGAGGCGATTGATTTTTTGAAACAGGAGGATAAAAATATTTTTATTGTAGGGGAAATCAATAAAGAATTGAAAAAGATTCTTGACGATGGAGGTTTTGGGAAAATATTTTTGTACGAAAGAGGTGTGGAAAAGAGCAGATCAAGAATATTGGTTGAAAATTTTTGTGATTTGTCGGCGGAAAAGAAAAATTTGGCTTTGCCGAAGTATCTTTAGTGGATTGGGTATTGATTGATGGATTAATCTTTTTTTAACCAGAGATGAAGAATTTTTTAATTTTCTTGCCTTTTTTTCAAATTTTTTTTTAGTATATTAAATATGTGTTTATTTCTTGGGATTTTATTTTTTATTGTTTAATATAATTTACAAGAGTTATGAAAATATTAGTGGTAGAAGACGATGATGAGTTGAGAGAATATTTGCAGGTTGCTTTGAAGTCCGAAGGTTTTGAAGTTGATGTTGCCGCCAATGGAATGGATGGATTGAATATGGCGAGATCTCATGATTATGGTTTGATCTTGCTTGATTATATTTTGCCAAAGTTGAATGGTGATAAAGTTTGTGAGTTGTTGCGACAGGAAAAAAAGACGGTGCCGATTTTGTGTTTGTCGGTTAAAGACGAAGTAAACAATATTGTTGAATTATTGAATTTGGGGGCGGATGATTATCTCACTAAGCCGTTTTCTTTGGAAGAATTGTTGGCGAGAATGCAGGCTTTGCTTCGGAGGCCTGTTGTACTGGAAAACCAAGTTTTACAAATTGATAATTTGGTAATTGATGTGGCCAAACATCAGGTTTGTCGGGGAGAGAAGGAAATTGTTTTGACCAATAAAGAGTTTTCTCTTTTAGAGTATTTGGCGCGAAATTATGGCTATGTTGTTTCTCGTTCAAGGATTATTGAAAATGTTTGGGATATGAATGCGGATTTGTTTTCCAATTCGATAGAAGTACATGTCTTTAATTTGCGGCGAAAAATTAATTTGCGTGGTCATACTCCGTTGATTCATACTGTTTCCGGCCGAGGATATAAATTGGAATTAATAAAAAATTAAGTAAAAATTAATATTTTCTTAAGAATTGATTTGGTATATTCGAGGTGGATTTATTTGTTTTTAGGAGGTTTTATGAGATCATTGATGAAGAAAGTGTTAATTGCGAAGAAGAAAAGGACAAAGAAATCTTTGTTGAAAACGGCAATAAAAAATACTGAAGGGACATACACCTATTGGCTGAATTAGTTTTTTGTACAAACCACCGGCCTTTTGTGTGCCGGTGGTTTTGTCTATTTATTTAGACAAAATGTTGTTAAAGGAAAAATACATCAAGATACTAAAATGGTTGATTGACCCTAGGGCCAATGATGAAGCATTGAGAAGAAAGGAATATCTGCTCAATGTTTTTTTATTGGGAGCTTTGATAGTGGCTTTGGTTAATAATGTTATTTTGTTTTATTATTATCTGAAATTGGGCAATGATTTTAATGGGGCGTCTCCGGTGTTGGCGTTGGTATTTTTTTTGATATTGATTAAATTATTTTTTTTACTTAAAAGGGGCTGGGTTTTATTTGTTTCAAATTTTTTGTTGTTGGTTTTGTGGGCGGTGGCTTTGGGCTTGATGATTGTGTCGGGGGTGGAAAATCAGATAGCTTTATTGTTTTGGGCTTTTGTGATTACTATGGGAAGTATTTTGATCGATATAAAATATTGGGGGAAAGTATTTTGGATAATGTTTGGTTCGATTTTCTTGGTTTTGGTGGCGCAATTGAACGGTTGGCTCAAACCGTATTTGGGGTGGAGGATGCGGGATTTGGATTGGGAAAACGGAGTGGCATATATAACTGTTTTGGCGATTATTGCTTTGTCGGCTTGGTTGTTTAATAAAGAATTATCAAAGTCACTGGAAAAATTGAAGAAATCACAAGTTGATCTGAAGAAAGAAAGAGATTTATTGGAGTATCGGGTGGAACAGAGGACACAAGAGTTGAAAAAAGCTCAAATAGAGCAAATATCTCAGTTGGCAAAATTTGTGGAATATGGTCGCTCAATGTCCGGATTACTGCATGATTTGGTAAATCCGGTGACAGCGATTTCTTTGAATTTGAAGCAAATAGATCTTTTAAAGAAGAAAAAAAGTAATGTTGGGGAAATTGTATCTTATGCTGATCGTGCATTGAGGGCAGCTGAGAAAATGGAAGCCTTTGTGGTGGCTAGTAAAAATAAAATTAGAGATAAACGTGATGTGAGAAGGTTTTCGGTTGATCGAGAGATTGAGGAGGTGGCAGGATTGTTTATATACAAACTAAAGAGAGAAGGTATAGTTTTAAAGATTGAAACAGAAAAAATATTTTTGGTTGGTGATCCAGCTAAATTTGATCAAATTCTAGGAAATTTGATTAGTAATGCAATTGATGCTTTGAAAGTTTTTAAAAAGCAGATGGAAAAAAAGATAATAATAAAGGCAAATATATTTAATAAAATGATTCAATTGCAGGTCAAGGATAATGGCCCGGGTATTGAAGAAGAAGTGAGGGAGAAAATATTTCAGGAATTTTTTACAACAAAGAAAGAAAATGATGGAGTCGGAATAGGATTGACTATTGTGAAACATATTGTTGAGGATGATTTTGGTGGTTCGATTGAAGTAGAGAGTGAAGTTGATCAAGGGACAATTTTTTATGTAACTATTCCAAATAATAAAATAAAGATCGACGATGAATGATATAAAAAATATTTTTATTATGGCGGTTGATAGATTTGTGGATCTGCAAAGGGGGGTTGGGATTGGATTTGGTGTTTCTTCAAATAATAAAGATAGGGTAAAAGGGGCGCGAGAATATCAGACTGTTTTTAATGTCGGGTTGGTTTTGGCGAATGTTGCCAGGATAAAAAATAATAAATTGGAGTTGACGAAGAAGAAAATGCAAGATTTTTTGCTGCGGGAGGGAAGTGAAAATTGGTCATATAATTATTGGGTAAAAAATTCTCGAGCGGAAAAAGAAATTCATTTGCCGGATGATTTGGATGATACCTTTGTTGTTTTAGCAGCTTTGCAGGAGAATAATTATAAATTTGATCCCAAAGATTATGCCAAGATAACAAATTTATTGGTTGCTTGTGAAGATCAGGAGGGTGGTCCGTATCGAACTTGGTTGGTGGGTGAGACAAAAGACAAGAGGTGGTTGGAGGTGGATGTGGCGGTAAACGGTAATGTCGGATATTTTTTGTTTTTGAATGAAATCGAACTTCCCAATTTGTCAGATTATTTTGATTCTCTTGTTTTGAGAGGGAAATTGCAATCAAAATATTACCCGACTATTTTACCGGTTATTTATTTTTGGTCTCGTTTTTATAAGGGTAAAAATTGGCAGATATTGGTGGATATTTTGTTGAAAGAATATTCGGTTATGAGTAGTAAGAAAAATTGTTTGGATGTTTCCTTGGTGATTTTGGCTTTGATGAATTTTGGTTATCGGGGGCCGATAGTAAAAGAAGGTATTAAATATTTGCTCAATCAGTATAAAAATGATGGTTGGGGTTGGCAGGCGTTTTGTTTGGATCCGATGATCGGCCGGGAAAAATATTATCATGGGTCTGAAGTTTTGACTTATTCATTTTGTTTGTTAGCATTGAATGAATATATGCAATTATTAGGAAAAAAAAATGAAAAAAATTTACAAAAAAAGATCAAGGTTCGTCCGGCTGAATACAATCAAGTGTTTGCAGTGGCAAAAAAGAGGTTGCGGGATTTGAACGTTGATTTAAGAAAGAGCGGAGAATGTTATCTGGAAAAATTTAGGCAAAAAGATGAGGATGGAGAGATTGTGTTGTTGCCATATATTTTGGCAAAAAATTGTGTGGCAAAAATAGGACAGAAGGAGATTGGTGCTCTTTGTTTGGCTAGTCTGTATGGTTGGATGGCTTATACGATTTATGATGATTTTTTGGATGACGAAGGTGAAAAAAAATATTTGCCGTTGGCAAATCTATGGTTTCGTGAATTGATAAAGATTTATCAAAATTTGAATATCGAAGGTTTGGACCAATGGTTTGAAAAAATTATGGATGAGATGGAGGGAGCAAATATCTGGGAGGTAAAAAATTGTCGGTTTGATCCAAATAGTAAGTTTGATTTACGAAAGATACCACAGTATGGACAGATGGAAATGTTGGCGAGAAAGTCGTTGGGCCATGCGTTGGCGGGGGTAGCGGTGCTGGGGATGACTAGTAAGGGCAAAAATTTGGTAGAAGATTATTTGATGTTGTTTCGTAGTTATTTGATTGCTCGACAGTTGCATGACGATTCTCATGATTGGGAGGATGATTTACAGCGGGGACAGATAAATGCGGTGGGGGCAATGGTTTTGAAGGATTATCAGAAAATCAATCAAGAAAAAGTGATTGATTTAAAGGAAAAGAAAGAGAAATTACAACTGATTTTTTGGAATAAGACGATAAAGATGGTGTCGAGATTAATATTTAGGGAAGTGGGTTTAGTGAAAAAAATGATAAAAAAAATGCAACGGGAATTGGATTTGTCTTTTTTGGAGAGAAAACTCAAAAATCTGGAGGGCGGGGCAAGGCGTGCAGTGGAAGAAAGTCGGGAGGCGCGGGAGTATATCGATGAAGTGGGAAAATAATTGCGGTATCGAGAGAGTGAAATATGATGATTATTTGCTAATGAAAAATTATCGCCTTTGTCTTAAGGCTTCGTAGAGAATGATGGCGGAGGAGACGGAAAGATTGAGACTATCTGCTTGTCCGAGCATGGGAATTTTTGTTTTGTGTGTACTATTTTTTAGCCAAAGAGGTGAAAGGCCTTCATGTTCGGTGCCAATTATGATAGCGGATGGCTTGATGAAATCGATCTCATAGTAATATTTGTTGGTGTGAGGAGTGGTGGAAATAATTTGAATTTGATTTTGTTGGAGTTGTTTGATGGTTTCGGTGGAGGAGGCAAGATAGATTGGACGGGAAAAAAAAGTACCACAGGCGGATCGGATGACGTTGGGATTGAATAAATCTAGTTTGGGGTCGCAGATTATGATGGCATTTACTTGGGTGGCGTCGGCAGTTCTTAGGATGGC
The DNA here is from genome assembly GCA_036794765.1 of Patescibacteria group bacterium. GTDB lineage: Bacteria > Patescibacteriota > JAHJAL01 > JAHJAL01 > JAHJAL01 > DAIRGB01. The sequence continues at coordinate 13,380 of DAIRGB010000021.1, forward strand.
GCCGAGATTTCCTGGTTTTTCTGGGGATTCTAGGATCAAAAATAGTGGAACTGTGGTTTCTAGGGGATTGATTTTAGTTGCCAGGAATAAATTGTCGGGAAGTTGGGTGTTTGGTTGACGAAAAATGGCGAGATAACCGTCGGGGTGTTCACGGTAGGAAATTTTGGTAAAGAGCTGGGGGGTTAGATAATAGGTTTTTGGTTCAGGGTGATAGGTTTTTGAGGGGAGAAGATTGGATTTATTTTTGGAAAAGAAATCCGGACAGAGATACAAACTTTCTATTGTCAATTTGTTTTCCAGGGCGCGGGATATTTCTCGATATCCTTCAATGATAAAGAGACCGGATTTATTTCGTTCTCTTTTTTTGTATAGCTTAATAATATTTTTTATTTTGGGGTTGTTTGGGCTGAAAATGGACATAGTGTTTGGAATAAATTATGCTAAAACGTAGTGTTTATAATTGTTTTTGGTTTGATGTGTCTGTTATATTGAAGTAAAAGACAAGATTTGTAGAAAAAATAATTATGGAAAATCGGAATTTTGAATGGAAAAGTGATGCTGATAGGAAGAAAGATGATTTTTTGTCCAAAATGAGGAAGATAAGGGAAAGTTTGGCTAGTGACAAAAAGTATTCTTTGGTAGATGTGTATCGCTATGGCAGGGTAAAAAATTTGGTTGATTGTTCGACTGTTTTTTATAATCAGAAAAAAGAAGAAAAAATGGAAGGATTTGGAGGAGTGTATGGTCGGAAAATAGTTGATATTAAAACTAGACTGGTGGCTGGGGTGAATAAGAGCTGGCTGTATGATGATTTGGGAAATTTGATAGAAATGACGGATGTCAACCAAGGGGAGTTGATTGAAAAGAAGGTGGAGAGTATTAGATTGACTAGAACAAAACAGGCATTTTTGACTTATGTGGGCACTGGAGAAGTAAGAGTGGGGTTATGGAATAAAGAAAAGAGAGTTTCAGAAGTATATTATATCAAGAAAATTGCCGGAAAGTTGCAAGAGACTTTTTTGTATGGAGAGAAGGACGAGATTTGGCTGGGAATGGTAAATATTGATATGCCGAATAAAGATAAGTGTGATTTGCCATTTGTAATTCAAAAAAGAAGTGGTTCGATTGTGCTTTTGTGGAAGGATGGTAATGATTGGAAAAAAATAGAAGAAAAAGTGGCTTCCCGGAAAGGATTTCTGTCTCCTTAGCGAGGAGTGGCCTGCAATTAT
>DAIRGB010000090.1:0-2692 GCA_036794765.1 Patescibacteria group bacterium
TAAAAATATTTACCAGTTTTCCGATTTTTTTTCCATATCGATTATGTATAATATCCTTGAGACAATTTATCCAAAGAGGGAAAAAATAATATGAACAATACTTCCGAACATAAAACTGTTCGCATAGGTAAGTTACTCAGCAAATTGTCCGGGCAAGATAGATTAATACACGTTTTTGACTATAAACCTCAAAAATCAACTCATAAAAATCACGGCAATCTTTATTTTGTAATCGATATCAACCATCCCAATAAAGACTCCCAAAAAGTAGTCGATAGTATTATTGAGACAACTGTAAAATATTTTTATAAAAATTTGGATGACACTCTAGGATCGTTTGAAATAGCACTTAGACACGTTAACGAAAAAATGGCTGAACTTGCCGAACAAGGCAACACAAGTTGGATTGACAATATAAATAGCCTCATTGCTGTCATCAACGATCACGATATTCACATCACCCAAATCGGCACCGCCGAAGCTTTTTTGATACGCAATAAAATCATCAGTCACATCTCTGAAGGACTATCAGAAAAAAACGATACCAAACATCCACTCAATACATTTGCCAATATTTCCAGCGGACAAATGATCATCGGAGACAGAGTGGTTATGTCCACTGAACATCTTTTCAATAACATATCTCTCGACCGCATTCGCCGTCTATCTGTTCAACATAGTCCAACCACTTGCGCTGCCGAACTGGCACGTATTCTGGCCCAAGAAAACATACGCAGCATTGGCGCAATTATCTTCGAAGCAACTACCGAAGAAAGATTAGCCAAAGAAGTAATCCGACCTCAACCCGAAGAAATTATTCTCCAAGATCGAAAATTCGAAGGAACAAAATTTTCAGTAATGGTCAAACAATCTGAAAAATATTTTTCGGGAATATCATCATTTTTTCAAAACATCAAATCACTTATTCCAAAGAAAAAAATATCCAAACCGGAAAATGACAAAAATATTCGCAAAGCCAAACCAATACCCAAAAAAATCAATAATGTCTCCAAACCAAACTCCCGTCTAGAAAACAAAAAATCCACCAACAATATCCTGGAAAAAATTAACAACAAATCGCCCTATAAAGCTTACATTTTTTTTGGCGCAATAATTTTTTTAATAATAATCTTTGTTGTCAGCATCACTTACATTCGCGGTAATCAAAATTTAAAAAACAAACAATTGGCAGTTCAAAAGACACTTGATGAGGCCAACTCTTTCTATGGTCAAGCAGAAAATTCTCTAATCATCGGAGATAAAGGAAAAGCCAAAGAATTATTATCGCAAAGCCAAACCTCTTTAACTCAAATCAAAACTTCACCCTATTTTTCTGAAGAAATCAAAAATCTCGACAGCAAAATCTATTCAAAAATTGACGAAGTTGACAACATCATTCGTATCGACGTCAGTAAACCCCTGGCCGACCTTTCTACAGTCGGAACCAATAAATATTCCCAACTGCAAAAAATTGGCGACAACCTATTTTCCTTCTCCAACAATCTTGCCAGTATTAGCTTGAAAACAGGAAAGATCACCAACATAACTGGCTTTGATATAAAAAATCTTGTCGCCTCCAGTACTATCAATGAGGCCAACAATTTGATCTTCTACCAAAACGACTTAATTCAAAAATTCGACCCATCTGGAAATACCGTTCAAGACCTTTCCACTCTTGATTCCAACTGGAAACCAGCTATCGACTTGCAAACATATTACAACAACCTCTACCTTTTATCACCCAAAGAAAACCAAATATTTAAATACTCCACCCTTGGCGGAACAGACTATTCTTCTGCCGCCGGCTACCTCAACAATCCCAACGACATCGATCTCAGTAACGCTATATCATTTACAATTGATGGTTCAATCTATCTACTCAAAAAAGATGGATCAGTTACCTTATTCAACAAAGGAGATAAAGTTGATTATCAGCTCAAAAACATTCCCGAGCCATATTCCCGACTCGCCAACCCCAGCCAAATCTACACCGAAGAAGAACTTGATTACTTATACATTGCTGATTCAGACAATAAAAGGATACTTGAATTCAATAAAGAAACTGGTGAATACTCCAAACAATTTGTCGGTGAAGATCTAGGATCAATAGACAATTTCACCGTCAACGCCAAAATAAAAACAATTTATATTTTGTCCGATAACAAAATATATACCGTCAACACCTAAGTCCACTTTAAAATCTACAAAAAATTAAAAACCTCGAATATTGTTCCGAGGTTTTTTTATTATCATCAAAATGCTACATTTTTTCCAACAACTCAATCCCCAACAAACCCAAACCATTTTTCAAAACCTGTCTTACAATCAACAACAATTGTAATCTTGAACGAACAAGATCAGCATTTTCTGCAGCCAACACATGATGTTTGTGATAAAAGTTATTAAAGCTCTGACATAATACATAACAATACTTACTTATCACTGCCGGATTATAAGACATTGCTGCTTGTTCAACCTTTCGATAAAAAAAAGCAATCTCAAACAAAAGATCATTCAATTCCGGATTATTAAACTCTTTGATATCCTCTGGACAAAAGAAAACATCGTGATGGCATTTCTGCAAAATACTATTTATTCTGGCATAAGTATAAAGTAAATATGGACCTGTCTCTCCCTCGAAACGAATTGCCTCTTTTTTGTCAAAAATTATTACTTTATCCTTATCTTAATT
>DAIRGB010000022.1:0-14574 GCA_036794765.1 Patescibacteria group bacterium
ACGCCGGATTTTAAAATTTTTGAAGATTGGATCAAAAAATATATCAACAACTGGGATTCTTGCGATACTTTTTGCAATCATACCGTCGGATCATTCGTCGAAAGTTACCCAAAATATCTGCCGCAATTATTGGTCTGGACCAAATCCAAAAATCGCTGGCTACGCCGCGCCGCCGCTGTCTCGTTAATCGTCCCTGCTAAACGCGGCCTATTTTTACCGGAAGTTTTCCAAATCGCCGATTCGCTGCTCACCGATTCCGACGACATGGTCCAAAAAGGTTACGGCTGGATGCTCAAAGTCGCCAGTCAGGCTCACCAAAAAGAAGTCTTTGACTATGTTATGAAAAACAAAAATAACATGCCCCGCACTGCTTTGCGTTACGCAATCGAAAAAATGCCTCCGGAATTAAAAACTAAAGCCATGGCTAAGGAGAAATAAAATGACAACCGATACTTACGAAATAATTACCGTCAACGCCGATAATCTCGGCGATTATCCGCAAGCAATTTGTTTTATCAATCCCAAAAATGAATATTATAATCTCAAAATTGCTTGGCTCAAAAAACAATTCAAAAAAGGTTTAGTTATAAAATTATTAAAATTAAAACAAACCAAGAAAATTATTGGTTTTATCGAATACTTACCGGGAGAAGAAGCCTGGCGAGCAGTAAACGCCATAGACTATTTATTTATCCATTGTCTCTGGGTCAGTCCCAATAAAAATCGCCTGCACGGTTTGGGAACAGTCCTGATTGAAGAAGCTCTCAAAGATGCAAAAAAAATAAAAAAATCCGGAGTCGCTGTAATAACCAGTAACGGCCCTTTTATGGCCAAAAAAGAATTATTTGTCAAAAATGGTTTTGAAGTTGTTGAAGAGTTTAGTAATTTTCAACTATTTGCCAAAAAATTTGCCGCCAAAAATAATTCACCAAAACTAATAATCAACCAAGATAAATTAAAACAATATCAGGACTGGCATATTATTTACTCCAAACAATGCCCTTGGGTTGCCAGATTTGTCGAAGAAGTCAAACCAATCTTGCAACAAAAAAAGATCAAGATAAACGTTACCGAAATCGACTCGGCCAAAGCAGCTCAATCCGCCCCGGGAATATATTCTGTTTTTAATCTAATCAAAGACGGTCAACTCTTGGCCGACCGCTATATTTCCATCACCAGATTTTTGAATATAATAAAGAAAGAAGATTTATAATAGTATTTAAAAAATATATTCAATCAAAAATAACAAAAGATGAAAAAATTAATTTTCTCAATCCTGATCGTCCTATTGGCAATTCCTGTTTCCGGATGTTTTGTCTTTGATGTCTTCACCACCAAAAACAATACCGGAAATTATCTCGGAAGCTATTATGAGGATAATTATGTTTGGGGTGGAGCCATGAACCTGGCTTGGAATGATCTCAATGAAAATATTTTGCATGACAAATTGCAATTGGAAACCACTAATCCAGTCGCAATAGAAATGGTTCAAAAATTCAATGAACACACATTTTCCAAGAATGACTTGGACGAAAATAGTTATTATGTTAAAAGTGGATACGGGCAAGAAACGATCAATAAAATCAATCAAGAATCAAAACTCAAATTCCCCAATAAAAGTTTTCCTGATCTGCAAATCCGGCTCAATCCGAAAGATATTATTTCCTACGCCTATTTTCTAAAAGAGGTCGAGTATCTCACCCAATTTACCGAAAAAAACGTTAAATTTCAAAATAACGATGTCAAAGGATTCTCTGCTGAGAATAGGGAACAAAAGGATAATATAAAAATAATAAAATACGAAAACGACGACAAATTTATTATTTCTCTGGAATTGAAAGATGGTTCCGACCAATTGATTGTGGCTAAAGGCTACGATATGACTTCCCCTCAATCTATAGTAGAGGAAATAAAAAAATACCAACCGGAAAATTTCACCGGCATCAGCACGATTGATACATTTGAAATACCCAACATTCATCTCGATCATAATCGCCAATACGATGAATTAATTGATATTCCATTGGCCAACCCCAATTTTAAAGAATATTATATTAATACCATGGTTGAGGATATTAAGTTCGACATGGATTACAAAGGCGCTCGGGTGGAAAATCAGGCAGTTTTATTGCCAATGCTCACCAGTATTGAGTTTGATCAGCCGAAACCCAAAAATCTGATTTTGAACAAACCTTTTTGGATAATAATGAAACGTACTTCCAGTCAAAATCCCTATTTCATTCTCGGAGTAAACAACGAAAAAATTATGGAAAAATTATAAATTTATCAAATAACAAAAAAACATGTTCGACCTCCTTTTCACTCGCACCTTTCTCATTGTCGGCGGGATGTTGCTTATTACTGCCATCACCTCTCGTTTCAACAAAGCTTTTGAAACGGGTCGGGAAATATTGATCACTTTCGGCGGCACTTTTATTTTTCTGTTTGCTATCATCTTTTTTGCGAACATGTTTCCCATTAATCTATTTTTGGTCGCGATTTTTTCCGGTCTCATTGGCTGGCAGATCGGTCCGGTAGTCGCGTATTATGACAAAAATTCCCGTCTGAAAAAATTTCTCAAAGACAAAGGAGTGGTTCTAAAAAAAGGTCAAAAACCAAACCCCGAACTGATTCAAGAATTTGAAAATAGTATGGTAAATGCCCCCAGTCAACTAGAATCTCAAAACGTCGTTTTTCAAGCCATGTTGGCCACCGCCCTGGCAGTTTTTGCCACCGCCGGCATGGTCTTTTTTACCAATCTCAATTTTAGCTTTTTGGGTGGTTTTTTATTTATTTGTCTTATTATTTTAGTGATTATGGGGCTTATCAATGTCTTCTTTTTCCGCTCCCCATTTTTTTCATTGATTCGAGCATACTTTGGTGTCGTGATTTTTACGCTATACTTATTATTTGATTTTAGCCGCCTGGAGCAAATGGCCAACGACAAATCCTGGGGCACCGCGGTCGATATAGCCGTTAACATCTATTTAGACATTATTAATCTCTTCTTGGATTTGCTTAGAATACTGGGTGATGACAATTAAGAAAACTCTTATAAATCCTTAAAAACCCTTTTAAACTCTTAAAAACTAAAATGTATATAATAGTTTTAAAGGGTTTGTAAGGGTTTTTAAGTGTTTTAAAGAGTTTGTATTCTTGGTGTTTGTATTTCCTTATTTCAACAAACTCTCTACCTTCGACTTGATCTCCGGAAAAGCCTTCACGTATTTTTCTGCCAACACCTGTGCCTGCGCCGTATTTCCTAAATCCAGTTGCGCTTGAATTTCTATCAAAACCTGTTTCTCCGTCGGTTCAAACTGATTAGCAGTATTGGCCGCCAGGCCGGCAATTTTTGGTTTGTCAATTTGCAAAGCCAGTAAACTCATCTTTTGCCAAAACTCCGCCTCATCAAAAACAAACCCTTTCTCGATCGCCAGATTCAAATTTTTTCTCACCAAATCGCCATTGTTTTGCAATACGGCGACTTTTGCCAAATTGTAGTATGTCTCGCCAATTTCCGGATTTAGTTTACGAGCCTGCTCGTACTGTCCGTAAGCTTTTTCGATCAAACCCAATTCCAGATACATATCACCCCAGCCAAAATGTATTCCCAGGCGGTTGGGGGACAGTTCTTGGGCTTTCAACAAATTTTCCTCAGCCAATGCCAACTTTTGCGAATCAATTTTGCTCCAGTTGCCATAAACCAAACCTAGAGAGTAATAATTTTTGAAATTACTCGGATTTATTCCTATAGCTTTCTGAATTTGTTCCGTGGCTTGACGGTAAGACTGATTGGCGCTGTTGGAATTTGAATTATCAATCGACGCCAAATACCAATCGGAAATTTTCATTTTAGCGTACTCATAGTATGGTGTTAGAGAATCCGCCTTTTTAACCATCTCCAACTTTTGATCAGCGGTCAATTTGGGATTTGATGAAAGGTCAAAATATATCAAATCAGCTCGGGCCGGATCGATAGCCAGTATCTTTGTTCCAGTCAGGCAGGCAATTATTACCACAGTTAGACCAATTTGTTTTACCGCCGAAATTGAAGTCGGCAGACTCTTTTGCTCCGCAGGTTCGTAAAAATATATTGCCACTAAAATCAAAGCCAAAAAGGTATAAAAATACGTCCAAGTGATTATAGTTTCAATGTTAAACAGCGCCTGGACAAAATAGCCAGCCACCGCCACTCCCACCCCCAGCAACAACATTTGATGGTAAAAATTTTTGGTCGCCAATATTTTTTTCACTACTAGATAAAGAACCAAAAAAATTGTCGCTAACAACACTCCCACCCCCAGCATGCCAAATGAAACATTGTAATCCAAAATCAAATTATGCGGATAGTTGGAATAACGGTCTTTCTCCGGCCGGCCGTCCATGTAATTGGGATAATATTGGTTAAAAGCCGTAGCGTAGCTAGTCAAACCGGTTCCCAAAAGTGGATTTGCTCTTAGGGCTTTTAAAGCGATCTTCCACATTTCCAATCTGTCCCGACCGGTGCCACTATCAAATTGAGCAATTTCCGTAACTCTTTGTAAATATTTGTTACCGGAAAAATATTTATTGGCCGACGGCACTAGATTGATATAAGTCAAAAATAAACTGGCGACCACAAAGCCGATCAATAAATACAAGCTATATTTTTTCTGATTGGTAAGATAAAAATATCCGGCCAACAACAAAAATATTTCCAAAAACAACCCCAGGTAAGAGGCGCGCGTCATGGTAAATATTACCGTCAAAATTTGCGCTACAAACAAGGCAAGTAAAAAGTATTTGATTAAAATATTTTTGACAGTCCCAAATAGATAAAAAGTAACCGGGATAACAAACATCAGATATGCGGCCAGATATGCCGGATTTCCGGTAGTACCAAATACTCTTTCCGCCGACACCACCCCTTTCCAGTCAATCGGATCGTTTCCGGTTTTTTGCACCAAAGCATAGATTACCGGGATCAAACTGGTCAAAGCAATTACCCAAGCCAAATCACGAATATTCTTTTGCCCCCTGATATTGATAAAAATCAAAAAATAAAATGTCACAAAAAAACTTAGTGTTACCAGTCCGTCCAAACGTAGATGTATTCCCCATAAACTTACTGTGGGCGAAGGAGAAAACAAGGTTGAAAACAAAGCCACCAACCAAAATAGGGGAATCAACCAAAAGACCTTTGGCCAATCCATTTTTATCGGAAAGTAAACCATTTTAACCGCCGTCAAGGCCAAACAGACCAAAACACACATTCTAAAAATCGTATGTTTCTCGATAGTAAAAGCATTGGCAATTGTCGTCGAAAAAAAAGCTGGTACAGCAAATAGCGCCAAGGCAATGAAGAAAAAGATAATTTTATCGAGAACCCAGGAATCGTTTTTCATGTTTAAAATTTATTTCTCAATTAAAAATTGTGTCATCCTGGAGCCGAAAGCGAAGCGTTTCGACATCCAGGATCCAGAAAAAATTACTTGAAAAAATAATTTATATTTCGTTATGGATCCTGGATATTGGAACGGATTACCTTCCAGTTCCTTAGATGACAGTAGATTATAGTATTTATAATAATATGAAATAATTTAGAATTTCACTTGAAAATGATTTAAAATAAAAGATAAAGAATGATTTTATGAGTCAAAACAAAAAAATACTATTGCTGCTGGTTGATCTGCTTTTAAGTTTTGCCACCCTGGCTATTGCTTTAAATTTGAGATATCAAGCTCGGGGAATAGAATATGACTTCTGGGAACACGCAGCCATCTTTCTGCCCGTTTTTGCTCTCTGGATCTTGGTGTTTTATATGAATCAAATCTATGACTACTTCCGCTTTGGTGACCGGATATTTTTGCTATACGCCACTTCTCGCTCGATCCTGATCAATTTCGGCCTGACAGCCGTATTTTTCTATATCATACCAAAATTGACGATTACTCCAAAAACGATTTTGTTGATCATGGTCTTTTTTTCTTTATTATTTACCTTTTTTTGGCGACTAATATTCTGGCACATCTTTAGTCATCGTATTCTACTGAAAAAAACTGTCATCATCGGCAATCTAAAAAAGGAAATAAATCTAGCTAAAGAACTGCAAAAAAATACTGCCTATGGTTACGAACTTTTGGGAATAATATCTGACGGGAACGAACAAAGAAACAAAATCAAAAATCTGGGTCGGATCGAAGATCTGTCTCGTATTCTTCAAACTCATCTTCCCAATACAATTGTTGTTGATATTGACAATGCTCGTGTAGACGATTTGACCTGGCAAAAAATGACTGATTATTGTATCAGTCAAAATTCTGAAGTTGTCGATTTGTTTTTTCTCTATGAAAAAATAAGCGGACGCATTCCTTTGACTAATATTCGTCAAATCTGGTTCGCCAACCTCAATCAACCCGTCAACAAATCTACCTTGATTTTTAAACGTTTGATTGATATTTTCGCCGCCATCTGCGGCTTGTTTATATTTCTACCTTTTTTGCCGCTGTTATACCTAATAGTCAAACTGGATTCGCCCGGACCATTTTTTTATACTCAAAAACGGATGGGCGCTAAAGGCAAAGTTTTCTCTCTCTACAAAATTAGAACTATGTATCAAGACAGCGAGGGCAAAAAAGCAATATGGGCCAGTAGGGGAGACAAAAGAGTAACAGCTGTCGGCTATTGGCTGCGCAAGACCAGTTTGGACGAGATACCACAACTCTACAATATATTGATTGGTGAAATGAGCCTGGTTGGACCCCGCCCCGAACGCCCCGAATTTATTGCCAAACTCACTAAACGAGAGAAGTTTTATTACAAAAGACATTTGGTTAAACCCGGTCTCACCGGGTGGGCGCAAGTCATGATGGGCTACGGTCGTAGCTTTTCCGACTCTGACGAAAAGCTGCAATATGATTTATACTATATCAAGAACCGGTCTATTTTTCTCGACCTCATAATAATTTTACGCACGATAAGAATGTTGTTTGTCGATCGGGGAGGAATATGATCTCAATTTTCAATTTCTAAATGAACAACTGGCAACAAAATATACAAATCATCAAGCAACTCACTGTTGCTGATTTTAAACTTCGCTACTCCGGGTCAGTACTGGGTTATCTCTGGTCACTACTTAAGCCCTTGGTCTTTTTCCTGGTCCTCTATATCGTTTTCGGTAAAATGCTTAAACTCGGCGGCAATATCGAAAATTTTGCCAGTTATCTCCTGATCGGCATCATGCTTTGGAGTTTTTTTGCTGAAACTACTACCAACGGTATGCAAGCGGTAGTCAGCAAAAGCCATCTGATCAAAAAAATCTATTTTCCGCGCATTATTGTCGTCATTGTTTCTTCCTTGAACGCTTTGGTTAACTTATTTTTTAACCTCCTCGTTTTGATTCTCCTCATGTCCTTTTTTCAAGTCGATGTTTTTCAAGCCAAAACGTTTTTGATTGTCCTTTATATCATCGAATTGTGGCTATTGAGTTTCGGCTCCGCCTTGATTTTGTCTGTCCTGTTTGTTTATTGGCGTGACTTCAACTATATCTGGGAGTTATTTTTACAAATTTTATTTTATCTGACTCCGATCATCTATGCTCTCAGTCTCATCCCAGCACAATATCTAAACTTGGTTATGTTAAATCCCCTGGCTCAGATCATCACTGATTTCCGCGCCGTCTTTCTGGATTTCTCCCATCAACCAAACTGGTATTACCCCTGGTCTCAGTTTGCCCTAGTCTTGCTAATCTTCGTCACCGGCCTCTTTCTCTTCCAAACCCAGCAAAAAAAATTCGCCGAACAGATCTGAAAGAATTTCCAATTTCCAAGCAAATTTAAATAAAATATTAAATTATCCACTCGCTTCATTTAAAAATAAAAAGTTATAAATTAAAAATTAAACCCCCCCCATGCCCGTCATTGAAGTCAAAAATTTATGTAAGCAATTTGTTATCAATCATGAGCGACACAATACGTTGAAACAAAGTCTGCTAGCTAGCTTTAAAAGCAACCAAGAATTGTTGACTGTATTGGATGATATTAGTTTTTCGGTCGAAGCTGGTGAATTTGTCGGCATTATTGGCCGCAATGGCAGTGGCAAAAGCACTTTGTTGAAAATCTTGGCCAGTATCTATACTCCTACTTGCGGCACAATCAAAATCGCCGGCCGTCTCAGCCCCTTTCTCGAATTGGGCGTCGGCTTTCAACCCCAATTGACTGCTTATGAAAACATTTTTCTTTATGGCACTCTGCTTGGTCTCAATCAAAAACAGATTGCCAAAAAATTACCTGAAATCATCAGTTTCGCCGAATTGGAAAAATTCTTGGACACAAAAATCAAAAATTTCTCTTCAGGTATGTTTGTCCGCCTGGCTTTTTCTATTGCCATCCAAGCCGATTTCGACATTCTTCTTCTTGATGAAGTTTTGGCAGTAGGCGATCTTGATTTTCAAAAAAAATGTTTCAAAAAATTTTATGAATTCAAGTCCAAGAAAAAAACGGTCTTGTTTGTCAGTCACAGCCTGTCCAATATCGAAAAAATCTGCGACCGATGTCTTTGGTTGGAGCAGGGGGCTCTCAAACAAGATGACTCAGTCGGCAATGTACTCTCTCGTTATCGGCAAGAAGTAGAGGTTCGTTCTATCAAACGCGATAATATATTGGTCACCTCGGCTGAATTAAAACTGCTGCGGGCTGAAGTGCGAGATGATAAAAACAACCCTCAACTAGTTTTTGAGTCGGGCAAACCAATCAAAATCAGTTGCGATTTTGACGTTGTTTCCCCGCTGGAAAAACCGATCTTTGGTCTCTTTGTGCGCGATAGCGATAATCACAATATTTTTGTTACCAATACCGCTTTGCAAAAAATCGACACCGGCCTGATCAAACCGGGAAAAATATCGGTTGAATTTATCATCAACCAAACCTTGGCTTCCGGCACATTTTCCATATCCCTGTCCATCTGCGATCAAACCAAAAGCAATTTTTACCTGCTTCAGGATAATTGCGCTCTCTTTCATATCAAAAACTCTGCCTTTGATTCCCATGGATTGGTTGATTTTTCGCATGAAATAAAAATTCATTAATCTCTCAACATGCACTCTTCTTCTTTGCAAAAAATGAAATCCTTTGTCGATAAATTCCTGCCGGAAAAAATTGGTCAGCCCCTTCGAATTCTGGATGTCGGCAGTCAGGATGTAAATGGATCTTACAAACAATTGTTTGACCAACCAAAATGGCAATACACCGGTTTAGACGTTACTGCCGGCAAAAATGTCGATGTGGTGGTGGCCGATATTTACGATTGGCAAGAGATTCCCTCCAATTCTTATGATGTTATAATTTCCGGTCAGGCTCTGGAACATATCGAATATTTTTGGATTACCATCATGGAAATTTCTCGCGTCTTAAAAAGCCATGGTTTGTGCTGTTTGATTGCACCTTCATCCGGTCCCGCTCACCGCTATCCGGTCGATTGCTATCGTTTTTTTTCCGATGGTCTGACGGCCCTGGCCAAATATTCCGACTTCCAAATATTATCAGTCGCCACCGACTGGAATAATGATCCGGATAACACCTGGAAAGATAGTATGATCGTTATGCAAAAACCTGATTATAATCTCTCTGAAAAAATTAAAAAAAAATTAAAAAATTATTTAGCTAAAAAAATTCTTTCCTTATAATTTTCCTTTATGAATTGGCATTTCTTTCATCCCATTTTTGAATATCAAAAAAATCTCAATCAATCATCTTATCCTTGGTTGGGTCATGTATATTTTGCCTACGATCTGGTCGCCAATACCAAACCCAAAGTAATTGTCGAACTTGGTGTTGCCCGGGGAATTTCCTTTTTTGCCTTCTGTCAGGCGATCAAAGATTCAAAATTAAAAACCAAAATTTACGGCATCGACACCTGGGAAGGCGATAAACATACCGGCCAATATGATCAAAAAATATTTGCCCAAGTAAAAAATATCAACTCAACCTATTACCCCAAGTTGAATACTTCTTTCTTCAAACAAACATTTGACAAAGCTGTCCCCAAATTTACCGACTCCGGCATTGATTTGTTGCATATCGACGGCTATCACACCTACGAAGCCGTCGCCCATGACTACCAAACCTGGCTTCCCAAAATGTCCGCCAACGGAATTATTTTATTTCATGACATAATTGAAAAAAGATCCGACTTTGGTGTTTACAAACTTTGGAAAATACTTCAAAAGAAATATCCAACCTACCAATTTTCCCATTCTCATGGTTTGGGAGTGGTCTTTTTGGGACAAAATAACCCTCTCGCCGATTTTGTCGCTCTCGACCTAGAAGATTATTACAAAAATTACTCTTTAAAGGAGAAATATCAAATCGAAAGCCGTCATAAACTTGCCAATCAATATCAAGAAGCTATTCAAAAAATCGAGAAAGAAAACGCCGCTAACGACAAAAAAATAAAAGCTCAAATTAAGCAATTGCAAAAAGAAATCGCCACCATGAAATCATCCAAATTTTGGAAGATGCGGGACAAATATTATCGTCTGCTTGGTCGCAAGATCGATTAAACGATTATCAATAATATTCATATTTGACCGTTGGTACAACATAATCGCAGCCATAGATTTTTTTGTATTCGACTAAATAATCCTGAAACGGATTATTTTTTTGTATCGAAGTGTTGCTCGAAATTGCCTGGCTATGTATCTGGTGAAAAGTCCCTTCATCTATCAAACCAAAATTTTTTCCATCCGGACTCTCCACCGCCCGTTTATAAAAATCTAAATTCACGATTCCACCGCCCGGAGTAACAAATTTTTCGTTCAATCCGCCCAATTCCTCATATTTTTTCTTGTTCACAAAAAAACAATTACTCTCAGCAATTTGTCCCTGCCAACCGTCCATATTTGAACCGGCTCGGGTCGCGATATCGAATAATCCGTAACCATCGTTTGGCCAATCAATTTTTTTCAATAACTTATCTTCGACTTCTTGATTGTAGCCATCAAGTACCGAATCTTTTTGTAATTTCGGGCCGAGATGCCAACCCAAAACGGTGACAGTCGCCATCTTATTTGCCAACAAAATATTTTTTGCTTTTGCCAAAATCCCCGGAGTAAGCAACCTGGCCCCATCAATCATCAACCCCAAATATTGACCTTCCGCATTTTTTGCGCCAAAATTCATTGCCTCCGCCGGCGAACTTTTGGCATTCTTCAGGTAGTGGTACTTGGTGTTGGCTTTGAATCTGGAAAAAAAATCCGCCTCCAACCCTTGCTGTGATCCATTGTCAATCACCAGCACTTCGTAGTCATTTTTGTCTATCCCGCGCTGGTATTCTATACTTAATGAGTGCAGAGTTCGTTCAATCTCCCTTCTCATATTATAAATAACGACAACAATCGATAATATCGGTTTCATTAAAATAATTAAATAGTCATCACTTGTATTATAAAAATATTTTGTCTCAATGACCAATAAAAAAACCCAAATCTATTCCGACGGCCCGGTTGAAGATGAATTATTATTATTGTTCAAACAACCAAATCATTTGGCCAAAATTCAAGATATTATCGACAATAATCCCGCCTGGGCCCTACGTTATCATCTTTCTCCGGTCCGTCATCAACTTCTGTCATGGTATGATTTTGCGCCGGGTGAAAAATTGTTGGAGATCGGAGCCGGTTGTGGTGCTCTAACCGGGTTATTTCTGGAAAAAAAATTGGCAGTTACCGCAGTTGAGCTTAGTCCAAGACGTGCAGAGATCATTAAAAATCGTTTTTCAAACGACTCCCGCCTTTCAATCATTTCCGACAATATTATTTCCTCAAAACTTCCCGATACCTACGATTACATCACTGCCATCGGCGTCTTGGAATATTCTGGCAAATATATCGAATCCCAAAATCCTTACCTGGATTTTTTACTTGCAGCCAAAAAATATCTAAAACCGGGCGGAACCTTTATTTTGGCGATTGAAAATAAATTTGGTTTAAAATACTGGTCGGGTTGTGCGGAAGATCATACCGGTCATTTTTTTGAATCAATCGAAGGATATCCTTATCAGAAAAAAATTGTTACTTTCTCCAAACTGGAGCTAAATAATTTATTGCAACAAGCCGGATTTACCAAACTGGAATATTATTATCCCTTGCCTGATTACAAACTGCCGGAAGAAGTATTCTCCGACCAATATTTACCTTCTGCCAATCATTTGCCGAAATCAAATCTCTATCCCGCCCCAGATTTTGCCCGAACCAGAGAAATATTATTCAATGAAAAAACTGTTCAACACAATATTATCGACAACGCTCAATTTTCCTTTTTTGCCAACTCCTATTTAATCTTTGCCAAAATATGAAAATATACGTTCGTTATAATCCCTTACGAAAAGAACAATATCAACTTGAAACGTCGATAGTTAAAGAGGATGGAAAATTTTTTGTTTGCAAACAAGCATCTGTCCCGGCCGCCAAAAAATTTGTTTCCGGGCTGATTGGCAAATACGAGTATTTAAAGAAAAACAATTTACCCTACGAAATTTTGCCACCCGTCGCTACTCCTTCAGGAATAAAATTTACTTACAACCCGCATCCAAGCTTATTTTCTATATTACAGCTAGCCTTGAAAAATCATAATCAAGAAGATTTTTTATCTTTGTTGCAAAGGTACAAAAAATTATTCTCTGAGCATCTCATCTACGACATCAAGCCTTCTGATAGTTACGCTCGTCTCTTTGGTCCCAACTGGGACCAAACAGAACCATGTCTGACTTACGGCTGTCTGGATCTAAACTTTGATAATTTTTTCTTTGATCAAACCAACCATACTTTTTATCTATCAGACTATGAATGGACATTTGAGTTTCCTATTCCTATCAACTATATTTTTTTTCGCGCGCTCTCCTCTTTCTATTTTCAAAACCACGACTATCTCACTTCCCAAAATACCAGTTTTTCCCACTCCCTCGAAGCGCTTTCTATCCCACTCGATTCGATTGAAAAATATATCCAAGCGGAATATCATTTTCAAAAACAAATTTTGCAAGACAACGTTATTAAAGATTATCAGTACTACCGGCAACCTTATCTAAACTTGTTGGAAAATATTCCGCCTTCCCCCAGGAAAAATTTGATCAATACCATTGCCACCAAAACTGTTCAAACTGAGAATGATTTTTTGAAGATAAAAAACCAGGAACTCAAAGAAAAAATAAAATCATTAGAAAACGCTTTTTTTTGGCGTTCCACCAAGCCTTTGCGCCAATCACTAGACTATGTCAAATCCCAAAAAAATAACTTGCTTGTTCGTACCAAAAACAATATTCAAACTTTAGCCCCGCATGTACCAAATTCGATCAAAAATCTCTTGCGCCCCTGGTATTACAAATATTTTCTCAGTCTAAAAACCGATCCCAATCCATTTCAAATTGACTTTGGACGCACTCTGCCCCAGGCCGATAATTATCAAAATGGGTTATTTTCTGATCATCTTGGCGATATTTTTGTTTTCCCCATTATTGACTGGGAACATCGCTTCCAACGTCCTCAACAAATTGCCTGCCGTTTGGCCGATTTTGGTTTTCGTATTTTTTATTTTCGTACCACCAACAATCTTGCGCAGCCGGATGATAGCGATGTCGAGTTACTAACAAAAATTCAAGTCAAACCAATATCCGATCGGATATTTTTGGTGACTTTGGCCGCCACCCGCGATTTGGACATATACAATTCTTCTTTGACCGATTCGGACGATATCAATCTCCTTTTGCGCTCCATCAATTTGGTTAAAAAGAAATATTACATCAATTTCACAATTAATAAAATCGATCAGCCTTTTTGGATCTCACTGGTTAAAAAATTGGAAAATAATAAAATTATCTATGATTGTATGGATGAACATGCGGGTTTTACTGATTCACCATCCGTCCTAGCTGATGAAAAAAAACTACTCACCACGGCAGACCTGGTATTGACCAGTTCCGATTCCTTGTTTGCTAAAGCCAAACTATTAAGTAAAAATGTTGCCCTATTAAAAAATGGCGCCGATTTCCGTCATTTCAATAAATTATCAGCCAATCAATTAATCAAACTTAAACACCCGATCATTGGTTATTATGGCGCTATTTCCTCCTGGTTTGACAGTCAATTGGTTGCTGATTGTGCTCGGGCATACCCGGATTGCAACTTTGTTTTGATCGGCAATACTCGCGGCGCCAATTTGTCACCTCTGGCCAATCTCAAAAATATTCATTTGCTCGGCGAAATAAAATATGATCAATTACCCAAATATTTATATCATTTTGACGTCTGTCTAATTCCTTTTATAATCAATAACTTAACCTTGGCCACCAATCCGGTTAAATTTTATGAATATATGTGCAGCGGCAAACCGGTCGTGACGGTGGCCCTGCCCGAATTGAAAGAGTATCAAGACGTTTGTTATTTTTCCAACACTCCCGCGGAATTTGTTGCTAATATAAAACAGGCTCTATCAGAAAAAAAAGAAATGATTGTGAAAAAAAGAATCAAAATTGCTAAAAACAATTCTTGGGATCAGAGGGTTGAAGTTTTTTCTCAAAAAATGACTGACCTTTTTCCCAAAA
>DAIRGB010000023.1:0-14539 GCA_036794765.1 Patescibacteria group bacterium
ATTGTCGAGAGCCGATTGGATCCAAAACATTGAAAATTATCGAGAGGTGATAGATGCGATTATCTCTGAGATACAAGTTGCCGAAAGGCAATTACCAGCCAATGATTTGTACAAGAGAGAAAAATATGTTTTGGGTGAGTTGATATATGGATTGTCATCGAAGTCAAGAGTAGGGGAAAAGATGCCTATTTTGACTGATAAATTGGTGGAGATGTGTATCAGGCTTGATGTTTTTAAAGATCAGATTGATTTTGAAAGGTTTGGTCAGGATATGCATGCTGTTGGGTTGGACATGAATCCGGGTAGAAATGAATATGAATTGGCAAAAGAAAAGGTTATAGAACAATTGTTTTCGGCGGGTTATTTTTATCAAAATGATTCACGAGATTACAGTAAGTTCAAATTTTTGGACAGAAATTATATCCCGACTGAATACGAAGATGTTGATTTGTTTAGTTTGGAATTTTTACTGAGAAATACTTATGATAGTTTCCGTCACAAGTCATCAATGCATAAATATATTGGTGATTTGGTAACTTGTCGATCAATCAGGGATGTTGAATATGAAAAAGTGGTGGTTGATTATTCCAGTAGCGAGTTACCTGGTTTTTTGGATATTCATGGATATAGGAAATATCTGAAATATTCTTTGAGTCTGAAATATTTGGAAAAAATACTGTCTTTGTTTGAACGGCCGGATATTATTCAATTGGTTGAAAAATATGATAAAGTAGGTGATTTTGCTGATTTCTGCAAATTAAAAGATAGGATTTCCAGTGGTGATTGCCAACAAATTGACAATCTGGTTATGAGATTCGAAAGTATTGTGAAAGAGAGAAATTTTGATAGAAACAATGAGGTGGTGGTTGATTTAATGACGAGCGATTTACGTGATTTGGTCAGAAGGATTAGGGATTTGTATCGTGATTACAATCAGGTGGTAAAATTGTTGATTTAATCTCCTTTTGTCTTTACATATTGGTAAAAAAATGATATTTTGAAGGTAGGAAATATAATAAAAAAATGGAAAGAGGTTTACAAAAATTTGAAGGCAATTCTTTTGGAGTAAATGTTTTTCCAAAGAAACCTGAGAAACCTGATTTTTCCAGGAACTATGCACTTCCTGGTCTTAGGCGAGCGCAGCCTGAAATAAATAATCCTTTAGTCAACGATACAATCAATTATCTACTAGAGAAAAAAGAAGACGTTTTTTCTCTTGAAAAAGGTATTTTTCCTTCTGAGATGGAAAAGTGTATAAAATCTGCTCAAGAAGAGTTGAAAAAACTCTCAAATGATCAAGAAAGGAAAAATCTGGTTTCGGCTTTGGTTTCCAATATTTCGACTTTGTTTCCTGAGAAAAGGTACAAGGGTTTAAATGATCGGATTGGTAAGAGTAGTACTTTTAAAGAAATATTGGATTGGATAAAAGAAAATGTGCTTGTTTGGCAACGCATAGATAATTCAGATCGGAAATAAATTTTTTGTTTCTACTTTAATAAAAATAACCTTTGATGAGGTTGTTTTTTTTGTGCCCAAATGTTATGTTGGTTTCTGGCCCATTTTTCTGCAAATACTCTTGACAATTGGCTTTTCACGTGATATGGTGGGATAAAACTTTATCATATATCTAGAGGAAATAAAATAATTTTATGGTGAACAAAATGAAAAATTTATTTGCAAGTGTTCCTAAAAAGGTTAAATCCTTTTTGGTTGGGGTGATGGCAATGGGCATGTTACTGCCGACTATTTTGCCTGGATTGGGAAATATGGCAATGGCAGCTGGTCCTCATTTTAACGATAATGCTCAAGATAGACCAACTCTTCAGGTGACAAATTATACAACTAATCCTGATGGGTATGGTTTGTCGACTTCTGTTAAGCCGGGAGACCAGGTAGCTTTTAAAGTATATATTCATAATAATGAGCCTGATACTGTTGCGTATGCAACGAGAGTATTGGCAACTATTACTAATGGATATAATACTAGTCATACCGGAACTGCGACAATTTCGGCCAGTAATGCGGCGAGTGTTTCTGGGAGTGCAACTATAACTTCAAGTCAACCGGTTAAATTGACGTTTGTTGATAATACGACTCGAAGATGGTGGTTTACTGATGCCTCAATGCAATATGTCCAATATGAGGTTATGCCAAATACTATTTTGAATGGCGGAATAGATATTCGTGATGTGAATGGTTGTTGGCAGTGGATACAGTATGTTACATATGTTTTCAATGTTGAGGCTCAGCCTGTTCAACCTGCGGTTATTGGAATTAATAAACAAGTGGCTTTGGTTACTGCTGGTGGTAATCCATATGTTGAAAATGTCACTGCTAAAAATGGCGATACCGTTTCTTTTAGTTTGGGTTTGACCAATACCGGAGGCAGTGCTGCTACCAATGTTGTGGTTAAAGATGTATTACCTAGCGGATTGGAATTTATTTCCGGATCTACCAAATTGAATGGTAATCCTGTAGCCGATACTTTGTTTACGACCGGTGTCAAAATTGATAGTTTAGCTGTTGGCGCAGTACCTTCTATTACTTTCCAAGCGAAAGTGACTGCAAGTACACCTGGTGTTTTGACAAATACGGGCACGGCGACGGCAGATAGTTTGGGACAGGTAAGTGATACTGCTACTGTGACTATTCAACAAGTTTTGCAACCGGCTTTGGGTATTGCTAAAACTGTTTTAAATAATAGTTTAGTTGGCGGCACTTTTGCTGAAAATGCCAATGCTAAGACTGGTGAAACCGTGACTTTCAAGTTGATTGTAAGTAATACCGGTCAGTCTGAGGCCAAGAATGTGGTGGTGGCTGATCAGGTTCCGGCCGGATTGGCTTATGTCAGCGGTTCTACCAAGGTGGATGGAGTGGCGGACAATACCAATGCGATCACCGGGAATGGTTTAAATATTGCCAATATTGCCGCTGGAGCTTCCAAAACGGTTACTTTTGAAGCGACTGTTTCGGCTACTTTGGCTCAGACTATTACCAATACTGGTACAGCCAGGGCGGAAAGTGTTAATCAGGTTGGTGATACGGCAACTGTAACAGTTCAACAAGCTGGCCAACCCGTAATCACTATCGCCAAGACAGTGTCTTTGGGTGATGGATCCAGCAATTTTATTGAAAGTGTCAACGCGGTCAATAACGATATAGTACGTTTTCGTTTGATTGTAAGTAATAATAGCGGAGTTTCCGCTGACAATGTAAAAGTTTGGGATGATTTGCCAAGTGGTTTAACTTACATCGACAATTCAACTACTTTGGATGGAGCGGCACAATCTGGCAATGCGATTGTAAATAGTGGTATTACTTTGGGTACGATGACCAATGGTTCAACTCATACAGTTATTTTCAATGCTCGAGTTAATTCCAATAGTGCTACTTTGACCAACTATGGCCGAGCCAATATCAATGGGACTAGCCAAGTGGAAGATCCAGCTACTGTAGTGGTGGGTGGAGCGAGTAATACTACCTTGTCTTTAGACAAGCAAGTTGCTCGAGGTGAAAATGGAACTTCTTATTATGAAAGTGTTTCGGCAGAAAATAGTGAATATGTTCGTTTCCGTATGGTGGTGCGAAATACCGGTAATGTTAGAGCCGACAATGTACAAATTGCCGATAATTTACCAAGTGGCTTGACTTATGTGTCTAATTCTACTTACCTCGATGGGGTAAGACAAAATGATACTATAACTTCCAGTCGTTTGGATTTGAGTAATATGGATCCGGGTGTAAGTCGTACTGTTACTTTCAATGCTCGAGTCAATACTTCGTCCAATTCGACTATTACCAATGAAGCTACTGTTACATCGGATAATGCGACTTTGGTCAGGGATACAGCGCAAGTTCAGGCCAACGGTTCTGATAGTGATCCATATTTGGAAATTACCAAAGAAGTTGATCAGGCAGTTGCAGATCCAGGTGACGAATTGAGATATACTATTCGAGTTCGAAACACTGGCTCTGGTGAGGCTACCAATGTTCGTATAGTTGATGATTTACCGGAAAGAGTTCGCTATGTTTCTGGTTCGTTGACTATAACAGGAGATGGCGATGTTGAAGATGATGATTTGTTTGATGATGGTGTGATTATTGATAGATTGGAACCCGGAGATGATGTCTTGATTCGTTTTACGGCTCGTGTCGATAGTGACATAACAGGTAATATGACTTTGGAGAATGTGGCTATAGCTCGTGATGATCAAGGTGATCGAGCAGAGGATGAAGTGGTGACAGAAATTGAGCAGGATGAGGCATATTTGGATATTGACAAGCAAGTTGACAAGTCAAGGGCCAATCCCGGCGATGAGTTGCGTTATACAATAACAGTTCGAAATACTGGTTATGCCAATGCGACAAATGTCAGAGTTTATGATGATTTGCCAAGTTATGTCGAAGTGGTAAGTGGCAGCCTGAGTGTTTCCGGTGATCATATTTCTTCCAGCGATTTGTTTGACAATTATGTTCGAGCCAGTTATCTGGAAAGAAATGATGAAATTAATATTACTTTTAGAGCCAAGATTCGAAGTGATATTACTAATGATATGACTCTGGATAATGTGGCACGAGTGACTGCTGATGATGGATTGAGTGATAGGGACGTTGCTTCTACTTATATTGGCGCCAATGTTTTGCAACCGAGTTTCAAGTTGTCAAAGTTGGTTCGCAATGAGACCAAGGGTGAATCAACGTTTAATCAATCAAATACTTCTGATCCCGGGAATGTTATGGAATACAAGATTGCCTTGACCAATAATGGAAGTAGTCGTTTGACTGGTGTCAAATTGAATGATATTTTGCCAAATGGTTTGATGTATTTGGGTGGTACTGCTAAAGCCAGTATGAATAACTATGACATTTCTGGTGATTGGAACAAGATTGTGGAACAAGGTGGAGTGTTGCTGCCGGATATGAATGTCAATGATATTTTCACTTTGGTGTTTAAGGTAAAATCAAAAACTGATATTGCTGCCAATTCAACCTTAGTGAATACAGTCAATGTGGTAGCTGATCAAAATATCAATGCACAAGCCACTGCTAGTACTTCATTTACGCAAATAGCCCAACCTCAGGAACTTCCCAAATCTGGTCCCGGTGTTGCTTTAGCAGGATTTATTTTTATGGCAATTTCGGCTGGGGTTTGGTTTTTGAGAGAGAAATGGTTGTTGACTTCACAGATGATGTAAACAATATGTAAGAATACGCTACTTTATCGCAAAAAGAGTTCTCATGTTTTTGAGAGCTCTTTTTTTGTCCAAATTAACAATGAATAATTAACAGTTAATTGTATTAATTCCGACCTTGGGTTTGTGTTATACTTTATAAAGTAATATAAGCTTTATATTGAGAAAAATGATTCATGATTTGGAAAAACAAGTTGAGATATTGCAATCTGAAGTAAACAAAAATAAGGAGTATCTTTGAGGGTACTGGCATATTAAAAAATATTGCTGATTTGGAAAGTAAGACGATGGCTGAAGATTTCTGGCTCGATAGGGACGAAGCGGAGTCTGTGTTGTCTGGTTTGTCGGTGGCCAAAAAAAAGTGGCAAATTTGGTTAGATATGAGTCGAGAGGTTTCGGATTTGGCTGAGTTGATAAAAATGACCAATGAGGAAACCCAAGAAGATGAATTAAAACAGTTAGTCTCTGATTATTATTTATTGGAACATAGATTCAAGAGAGCAGAGATCGAGTTGCTGCTGACAGGTTCTTATGATCATTGTGATGCATTTTTGTCGATTCATTCGGGTACGGGAGGGGTGGATGCACAGGATTGGGCAGAAATGTTGCTGAGAATGTATTTGAGATACTGTGAAATAAGTGATTACAAGGCTGAAATTGTCAATATTTCTTCTGGAGAAGAGGCGGGGATAAAGAGTGCTATGGTCAAGATTGTTGGCGAAGATGCCTATGGTTACTTAAAAACTGAGCATGGTGTTCATCGTTTGGTCAGGCAATCTCCTTTCAATGCGAAAGCTTTGCGTCAAACTTCTTTTGCTTTGGTTGAAGTGATGCCAATTTTTGATAAGACCATTAATCTGGAAATAAAAAAAGATGATTTGAGAATAGATACTTTTCGAGCTTCTGGTCATGGGGGTCAAAAGGTAAATAAAACCGATTCGGCAGTTAGGATTACACATTTACCTTCTGGTTTAGTGGTAGCTTGTCAGAGTGAGCGTTCTCAGATGCAAAATAAAGAAACGGCGATGAATATTCTCAAGAGTAAATTGATGTTATTGCGAGAACAAGAGAATCGAGAGAAAGAAAAAAAGATCAAAGGTGAAGTCAAGCAGGGAAGTTGGGGTAATCAGATTAGGTCATATGTCTTGCATCCTTATCAGATGGTAAAAGACCATAGAACAGATTTTGAGACGAGTGACACTCATGGTGTTTTAAATGGCGAGATAGAAGAGTTTATTGAGGCAGCTTTGAGAAAAACATATCAAACGTAACAAACATATCAAACGTATCAAACTTTTTTAATTATGCAGTTTGCTATGTTTGCTAAGTTTGATAAGTTTATTTTTTTAAAAATGATTCGTCTCGATCATGTTTACAAAAAGTATGATAATAATTTGGTGTTGGAAGACATCAATTTGAGTGTGTCCGAGGGAAATTTTGTTTCTTTGGTTGGTCCTTCCGGAGCAGGAAAATCAACTTTGATAAGATTGTTGATAGCCGAAGAAAAGCCATCAAGAGGGCAAATATATGTTCGTGGATTTGATATTGCAAAGTTGTATAAGGGTGATATTCCTTTTTATCGTCGGGGCTTGGGGGTGATATTTCAGGATTTTAAGCTTTTGCCGCAAAAAACAGTATTTGAAAATGTTGCTTTTGCCTTGGAGGTTTGCGATCGAACGAATGCGACAATAAAAAACAGGGTGCCGCAGATTTTGGATATGGTTGGTCTGTCAACCAGATCCAAAAATTTGTCTCATAAATTGTCGGCAGGGGAGATGCAAAGGGTGGCAATTGCGAGGGCCTTGGTAAATAAGCCAAAATTATTGATTGCCGATGAGCCGACCGGCAATTTGGATCCGGTTAATTCCTGGGAAATTATGCAGTTGTTATTGAAAATAAATAGTTTGGGTACGACAGTTTTTTTGGCAACGCATGATCGGGAAATAGTAAATTCATTGAAGAAACGGGTGGTGACGATTGAAAGCGGAAAGATTATTCGAGATCAAAAAAAAGATGGAAAATATATACTATAGAAATGGGATTTAAAAATGTTTTTGATACGAACTATTAGATTGATGAAATTTGGTTGGATAAATTTTTGGCGTAATCTATGGTTAAGTTTGATTGCAACTTTTGTTATGTCTTTAACTTTGATGACCATTACTTTTTTAGCCTTGTCTGCTTTTGTTATTAATAGTGAAATTGAAAATGTTAAATCTCGTATTGATTACGAGATATTTTTGAATGATGATGTGGGACAACAGGGGATTGATTCTTTAAAAAAAGTAATTTCGGAAAAAGTCGAAGTAAAGGAGATTGAATATATTGACAAGCAAAAAGCAGTTGAGAGATATAAAGAGATTTTTGGTGACAAGGAAAGTTTGATCAACTATATTGAACAGGAAAATCCTTTAAAAGAAAGTTTGATTATAAGAGCTAATGATCCAGCTGATTTGGAAAGGTTGAATGATGTTTTAAAACAAGCGGAATTTGCATCAATGGTTCATAGTAGTAGTTATTCGAGAAACAGGGAAGTGATTGTGCGTTTATTGAATATTATTGATTTTGTTGAGAAAGCCGGTATAGTAATTGGTTTGGTTTTTATTGTTATATCAGTTACGGTTGTTTTTAGTATCGTTAGAGTGGCAATATATACCAGAAAAGATGAGATTGAAATTATGAAATTGGTGGGTGCGACTGATTGGTTTGTGCATGGGCCTTTTATGATTGAAAGTGCATTATATGGCATTTTGGCAGCGATTTTCGGTTTTGCTTTTTTGGCAGCGATTTTTTATTATGTCTCAGCGGCAGCGACGGCATATTTGTCGGTATCGACAGACTCGTTAATGGAATATTTTAATGAATACATGGTTTTTGTGATAATCTTCCAGTTTTTAATGGGGTTAATTATTAGTGTTTCCAGTGGTTTTTTTGCGATTAGAAAACATGTTTAGATAAACATCAAGTAACAAGTTTCAAGTATCAAGTAAAAAAATATAAGAATTATTTTTGACTTGAAATTTTGAACTCTAAACTTTATTAGGGTAATAATGAGAATATTGGGTTACATTTTAATTGCATTTTTGTTGTGGGCTGATATAGGCGCTGTTAGGGCTGTGACTGTTAATGAGTTGAGGGATCAGCAAGAACAAATAAAACATCGGATTGATGAGTTGAATGGTCTGGTGGAACAAAAAAAGAGTGAGGCGATTAATCTGGAAAATCAGTTGGCGATTTTTAATGCCAAAATTGAACAGCTTGAGTTGCAAATTCAGGATACACAATTAAAAATCGATTCAGTTGTAGCAGAGATTGATGATCTTACTAAAGAGATAGGTAGGCATCAAAGGATGCTTGATTATCAAAAGGGGATATTGGATGAAAGTCTACAGATTTTGTATGAAAGAAGAGAACAGAATTTGTTGACAATGTTGCTTAGCTCGAAGAATTTTTCGGATTTTGTTGATCAGGTAACGTACATTGAGACTGTAAAAGAGCAGGTAAAAAAAACAATAGTCGAAATTAATACCTTGAAATCCAGTTTGGAGGGAAAAAGAGGAGATTTGAACAAAAGGAAGGGCGAATTGGAAGATTTGCAGTCAAGAAAAGTTGGAGAACAACAGGCTTTGGAATCACAAAAATATTCAAAACAAATTTTATTGGATCAAACCAAGGGTGAAGAAGAAGAATTTCAAAGACGTTTGCAAGAGGCGACTCAGGAAGAGCAAGAAGTAGAGAGTGAAATTGATAGATTGATTGAAGAAGCCAAAAAAAAATTAGTACAAAAGTATCCTGATTTGGTCGATAACGGTGAAGGTTTTGGTTACCCATTGAGTGGACTAAATCGAATCAGTGTAATAGGGGGTGATTTTATGGATCCATATTATGGTTTTGGTTTTCCTCATACTGGAGTCGATTTGGCTGCATCGCAAGGCACTCCTGTTTATGCTGCTGGGGAGGGTGTTATTTTGGTAGCCCATGATTCTGGTGGAGTTGGTTTAAGTTATATAGTGATTCAACATGCCAGTGGTTTTATGACAAAGTATTTGCATATGAGCGAGATTTTTGTTTCTACTGGTCAATATATTGCTAGGGGTGAGGCAATTGGTTTATCTGGTGGTGCGCCTGGCACAAATGGGGCTGGTTTTTTTACAACCGGTCCGCATTTACATTTTGAGATAAATGACGCCAATGGAAATGCAGTTAATCCTCATGAATTTTTGGAAATTGAGTTACCTTATTAATTCAAATTAACAATTAATAATGAAAAATGAACAATAATGTTGAAGAAAAATTTTTTCTAGGCAAAAATGAGTTGTCTGAATTTATGCTTGAGGATAAAGTAAAAGCTGCTTTGTATGCTGCTTTAGGAGATTATAATGGTGAAGACAAGCAACGCATATTTGAAAGATCATGGGAAGAAATAGTACATTACAAAAAATCTATTATGGAAACGTGTTTAAAAATTAAAGAAATCATAGAAAATGGCAACAAATAGTTATACCAAACCGGAATTGTTGGCACCGGCTGGCGATCTTGAAAGGTTAAAGATCGCTTTTTTGTATGGGGCGGATGCGGTGTATTGTGGAGTACCAGAATATGGTATGCGAGTAAAGGAGATAGGATTTGATCTGGAAAGTCTAGAAGAGGGGGTGATGTTTGCACATAAATTGGGAAAAAGGATCTATATTACAGTCAATATTTTTGCTCATAATAAAAATTTTGAGAAGCTATCTGATTTTTTACATAAATTGGAAGAAATGGGGGTTGATGCTTTGATAGTTGCCGATCCGGGCATTTTGCAAGTTGTTTTGAAAGAAAAAATAAAGACACCAATTCATCTTAGTACTCAAGCCAATGTGACCAATTGGAAGGCAGTTGAATTTTGGATGAAAAATAATATCGATAGAGTGGTTTTGGCAAGAGAGCTTTCTCATATTGAGATTGGGCAGATAAAAAAGAAAATTTCAAAGGCAAATTTGGAGATATTTGTTCATGGGGCTTTGTGTATGTCAGTTTCCGGTAGATGTCATATTAGTAATTATTTTAATAAACGAGATGCTAACCGGGGAAATTGTAGTCACTGTTGTCGTTGGGAATATGATGTCTATATTAAAGAAAAGACAAGGCCTGGCGAGATGATGTTGGTTGAAGAAGATGAACACGGAAGTTATTTTTTTAATTCCAAAGATTTATGTTTGATTGATTGTTTAGATAAGGTTTTGAAGACGGGTGTGATGAGTTTAAAAATAGAGGGTCGAAACAAAACGGAGTTTTATGTAGCTACGGTAGTTAGGGCGTACAGACAAGCTTTGGATATGATTTTTGAAGATCCGAAATTATATAAAAAAAATAAAAAGAAATTTTTGCGTGAATTAATGTCGATAAATACTAGAGGTTTTACGCATGGTTTTTTTATGGAAGAACAGGCAGATATTCCAAATTTTAATGAGAGATCGGGTAGGGGAGATAGACAATATGTTGGTAAAGTTATTGGGAGGGTTGGTGAATTAACAAAAATTTTGGCAAAAAATCAGATGAAATTGACCGATAAGTTAGAGTTTTTTACTC
Source organism: Patescibacteria group bacterium (assembly GCA_036794765.1). Lineage (GTDB taxonomy): Bacteria > Patescibacteriota > JAHJAL01 > JAHJAL01 > JAHJAL01 > DAIRGB01. The sequence goes on from DAIRGB010000023.1 coordinate 10,764, forward strand.
CAAGTTTGACGAATAAACTTAGGATAAAAGAGTTTCTCAATGGCCAGGGCAAGAAAATTGGTGAAGTAGTTAATACAAATGATATTTTTTTTATTAAAAATGATTTTCAATTGCAGGAATCGGCAATGATTAGAAAAGTTTTGTAAAAGCTATTATGATAAAATATATGTGTTTATAAAATAATTGGGAGAAAAAAATGGAATTGATTTTTGTTCTTCTCGGGTCGGCATTTCCGATTTTGATTGTTCTTTTTTTTGTTTTATTGTCAACTGTGAAACAAATAAACCAGTATGAAGTTGGAGTAAGGTTTACTTTTGGGAAATATTCAGGTCTGATGGCTCCTGGTTGGAGAATTTTGTTGCCTATAATTCAAGGATGGAAAAAAATTGATATGAGGACCAGAGTAGTGGATGTTCCCGAACAGGAGACCATAACAAAAGATAATATTGCAGTAAAGATTAGTGCAGTAATTTATTATAAAGTTATTGCGGCCGATCGTGCTGTTTTGGCGGTTGAGGACTATAACTATGCAATTTATCAATTGGCGCAGGTGACGATGCGAAACATTATCGGTGAAGTGGAGATGGATGAATTGTTGTCGAAAAGGGATGAAATATCGGCGAAAATTAAGGATATAGTAGAAAAAACAACTGATGTTTGGGGGGTAGAAGTGGAAAATGTCGCTTTGAAAGATATTATTTTGCCTGAGAATATGGTAAGAACTATTGCTAAACAAGCAGAGTCGGAACGAGAAAAGAGAGCGGTAATTATTAAGGCTGAGGGCGAAAAGATAGCTGCTGATAATTTGGCAGAGGCGGCACAAAAATTATCTTCTGTGCCAGGTGCTATGCATTTGCGAACTTTAAGTACCATCAATGATTTGAGTAGTGATGACTCCAATACGGTTATTTTCGCGGTGCCTCTAGAAATACTTCGGGCTTTTGAGAGTTATATTGATAAAAATAATTTTGAAATAAATGCTAAAAAGAAATAATTAATTAACAAAGGAGAAGACAAAATGAAAGTAGCAATCAATGGATTTGGTAGGATTGGACGTCAGGTTTTGAGGGCGGCCTATAAAAATGGTTGGCACAAAAATATTATTGCTTGTAATGATTTGACAGATGTGGAGACTTTGGCTCATTTGATGAGATACGATACTGTATATCGAAAATTTGAGGGAAAGGTGGAAACATTGCCTGGTGATGATAAATATGTTGGATATTTGGTTATTGATGGTCATCAAATTGGAGTTTTAGCGCAGAAAGATCCGACAATGTTACCGTGGAAAGATCTGCAAATAGATGTAGTAGTTGAATCGACTGGTTTTTTCACAGACAGGTTAGGGGCGGAAAAACATTTGACGGCAGGAGCAAAAAGAGTAGTTATCTCAGCACCAGCAAAGTCGGATGATATTGAAACTTTTGTTATCGGTGTCAATGAAAAAGATTTAGACAATCAAACAATAATTTCAAATGCCTCTTGTACTTCAAACTGTATTGCGCCTGTAGCTAAGATAATTGAGGAAAATTATGGAATTGAAAAAGCCATGATGACCACAACTCATGCTTATACAGCTGATCAGGTTTTGGTTGATGGACCTCATCGCGATCGTAGGCGGGGTAGGGCGGCGGCTATGAATATTGTTCCAACTAGTACCGGGGCGGCAACGGCTGTGGCAAAGACTATAACATCTTTGAAGGGCAATTTTGATGGCTTAGCGATTAGAGTTCCGGTAATTTGTGGTTCGTTGGCAGATTTTACTTTTCTCTTGAAAAAAAATGTCACCAAAGAAGAAGTAAATAAATTGATTTCTGAATTGGCGCAGGGACAGTATAAAAATATTATTCAGGCTACAAATGAACCGTTGGTTTCTACTGATATAATTGGTAATGAACATTCGGCAATAATAGATTTGGGGTTAACTATGGTGGTTGGTGGTAATATGCTGAAGGTAATTGCTTGGTATGACAATGAATGGGGTTATAGCAATAGGTTGTTTGAATTGTTGAGATCAATGGAGGAGAAATATGGCAATTAAGACACTAGATAAGGCGGATTTGAAAGACAAAATAGTCCTTGTTCGTGTAGATTATAATGTTCCAATGGAAGGATTAAAAATTGTTGATAATACGAGAATTGTTGAAAATATGCCCACTATCAGAGATTTATTGAGTAGGGGAGTCAAAAAGGTTGTGATTATATCTCATTTGGGACGTCCATTGGGATCAGTGGTGGAAGAATTGCGTTTGAAGCCCATTGTTGCTGAATTGGAGTCTTGTTTGGGGGAAGAAGTGGATTATTTTTCAGAGGACATAAATTTAGTTACTAGAGAAAAAATTGAAAATTCTACTTTTAGGGTGATTTGTTTGGAAAATATTAGATTTGATCAAAGAGAGGAAAATGGTGGCGAGGATTTAGCGAAAAAAATCTCGGAGTTAGCTGATATTTTTGTTTTGGATGCATTTTCTGTTGCTCATAGGGCTCATGCAAGTGTGGTAGGGGTTGCAAAATTTTTGCCCACTTATGCTGGTTTTGCTCTTATAAAGGAGTATGAGAATATTAATGTTTTTTTAAAAAATGTTAGAAAACCATTTTGGGGGTTTTTTGGTGGGATTAAACTTGATGATAAAATGCCAGTGATCAAGTCATTGGTTGATAAATTAAATGGCATAGTTATTGGATCTAGTATTGCGGTGGCATTTTTGAAAAGATATGGCTTTGGCGTGGGTGATTCGATTGTTTCAAAAGATAGCGAAGTGGTTGTTGACCAATTTTTGGACTTTGTGCTGGAAAAAAATATTCAAGTTGTTTATCCGAGGGATTTGATTATTGGTGATTCATCGAGTTTTAGGCGAGTAAAGGTTTTTGATATTGATTTTAATAAGATTATCAAGAAAGAAGTTCCTCCTATTGTTGTTTGTGAGGATGGAGAGGGAATATATGATGTGGGAGAAAAAAGTGTAATAGAATATCAAAAAGTCATTGGTGCTGCAGGTTCAGTTTTTTGGAATGGGCCGTTTGGTTGGGTGGAAAAAGATGAATTTTCACAGGGAACAATGGAACTGGCAAGATTTATGGCTAAGTCACCTGCACAAGTGTTGATTGGTGGAGGTGATACAGTGGGTTTTGTTGCTGCAAAGGGCATGGTTAATGAATATGATTTTGTTTCAACTAGTGGTGGGGCGATGTTGGAATATATTGCCAATGGCACTTTACCTGGTTTAGATATTGTGAAAGAATAATTTTTATGTTTTTTTCAAAAATAACGGATATTATTCCGTTATTTTTGTGTTGTGTCTAGCGTTGACTATATAAAATAATAGTGTTATTGTTAAGGTAATTATTTTAATATTGGGATGATAAAAAATTATGGTTGAAATTAAAAAGATACCTGAAAGCAGAATAGTAATGGAAATATTTGTTACATCTGAAGAGGTTCAAAAATATAAAAATGAAGCATTGGGTATTTTGGGCCAACAAGTAAAATTGGAAGGTTTTCGAAAAGGTAAAGTTCCATTGAATATTTTGAAAGAGAATATCGACAGGGATAAGTGGCTGATTGAGACCGTTGATGTGGCAATCAACAATAAATATTATGAAATCGTTGTTGCAAATAAGGATAAATATTTGGTGATTGGTAGTCCAAAAATAGATTTTAAGTCAAAGATTGATTTTGATTCTATTGACGCTGGTATAAGTTTTACGGCAGAAGTTGATGTGTATCCTGAAGTATCTTTGCCTGATTTGAGCAAGATCAAAGTTGAACAAAAAAA
>DAIRGB010000024.1:0-14538 GCA_036794765.1 Patescibacteria group bacterium
AAATATTATCAGTATTGAGGGTGGGTAATTCGACACAATCTTGGTAGAAATCATAACCAAAGCCATCTTGCCAGACAGTGTTGGTGGAAAAATCTATTTTTTTGTACCAGGAAAGAAAGGGAGAATTTTCTTGATTTTTTTTGAGGTCGATAAATGCGGGAAAGAGGCGACTGGTGTGGTTGAAAACCGCGTCAACTACTACTTTGATATTTAACCGGTGCAATTCTTGGACGATTTCTTTGAATAATTGATTGGTACCAAGGCGACGGTCGATTTGGCAGTAGTCGATGGTGTCGTAGCCATGAGTGCAGGATTCAAAGATTGGTCCGAAATAAATTGCATCAATATTTAGTTTTTGAAAATGAGGATAATATCGTCTTATTTTTGCCAGGCGATTGACCGGTTGAATTTGGGATAAAGTGTGATTGGGGATGGCGATAGGATTTATCTCTGGACAGTTAAAGAAACCGAGAGGATAAATATGGTAAAAGATAGAATTTTGCCACCAAGAAAGCATGAGGGTGTTTTTGATTGGTAAACAGATATTATTCTAACAAAAATCCCCTAATATATCATGGATATTGGTTAGGGGATTAGTTTTTTGCGAAAATTTTGTCGAAGGTTATTTAATTTTTTGACAGAGTTCAGCGGCCTGCCGCATTGCATCGTTGAGGCGACCGACTTTGTCGGAATCACCGATGTTATATATCTTTTTAACTTTTTTCTTGAGACTAATATATAGATCAACGTTTGGACGACGTCCAAAACAAACAACAATTTGATCAGATTTTAGTTTGGTTTTTCCGTTACCTTTTTGGATAATGAGACCATCAGGTTCAATTTTTATTACTTTGGTTTCAGTGTGAATTTTAACTTTTTGTTTGGCGAGTCTTTCTAGTAAAAGGGTTTTTTCGTCTCCGGGCATTTCCAAGGCGATGTCTTTTGATAATTCAATAATAGTTACTTCTTTTTTTTGACTGGATAGTAGATCGGCAACTTGAGCTCCTTGGCAACCGCCGCCGATAATGATGATCTTTTTTTTCAATTTTGATTTGCCTTGGAGTACTTGTTCGGAGAGAAGGACGTTGGGATTGTCAATGCCATCGATTGAGGGTTTGATGGCGGTTGATCCGGTGCAAATGATAACTGATTGTGGCTTTTCTTTGATTATCAATTCGGGTGTAGCCGAGGTTTTCAATTTGATTTCTATCGGTAGTTTTTTAACTTGGTTGATGAGGTAATTTTTGAATGTAGTCATGCCGTCGCGGAGTGGGGTTTTGTCGGCCAAGTTTAAGAGACCACCAAGAGAGGTGTTTTTTTCGAATATGGTAATTTTGTGTCCCTTTTGGCTTAGACAAATAGCGGAATACAATCCGGCCGGGCCGCCACCAACGATAACTATTTTTTCCGGTTTGTCGGTGGGATTAAATTTGTATTTATTTTCAAATCCACAAGTTGGATTGACGGTGCATTGTACATCTTGACCGGCAAATAGTCTGGCAATGCAGCCTTGATTGCAGGAAATACAGTAGTTGATATCATCGAGTTTGTTGTCTTGAACTTTTTGTGGCCAATTGGGATCGGCCAGTAGTCCGCGGCCAATACCGATTAGGTCTGCTTGTTTGTTATCTAGGATTTTTTCAGCAAGAGAAGGTTGATGTATTTTGGCAACGGTGATGATAGGGAGTTTGACATATTTTTTTACTTTGGCGGCGTATTTGACGAGAGGGGCTTCGGGTGTGGCCATGGGAGGAATCATCATGCCTTGATTGTAAGAACCATAATTGCCGGCGGAAAGATGGAGAGCGTGAATGTTGAGTTTTTCCAGATCTTGGGAGATCTTTATCGTGTCGTCGATGGTGAGGCCACCGGATGTGAGTTCGTCGGCAGAGAGACGGATTATAATTGGAAAATTGTTACCCAGAACAGCTTTGACCTTGAGGATGATATTTTTTAAGAAACGAAGTCGATTGGTATAGTTGCCGCCGTATTTGTCGGTTCTTTTGTTGGAGATGGGTGATAAAAATTGGGTAATGAGATAGCCGTGGGCGCCATGTATTTCGACAAAATCCATATTGGCTTCTTTGGCGCGCATGGCGGAATCGGCGTATTTATTTTCCAGTTCGATTATTTCTCCGATGGTTAATTTTTTTGGTGGATCTTGGGTGACAGGACAGGGGATAGATGAAGGAGCAACCGGTTGTTTACCGGTAGTGAGGTGGTGAGTTTGTCGTCCCGCATGATAGAGTTGTGGTCCGATTTTTGCTCCGTATTGATGTGCGATCTCAGCCAGTTTTTTCAGTCCGGCTATTTGTTTGTCTTTTTCTATGCCCAATTCGTGAGTAAAACCCTTGCCTTCTCCGGAAATATAGCTGGCTTCCAAAATCAATAGTCCGGTTCCTCCGGCAGCAATGGATTGGATATGTTTTATGTATTTTTCAGTTACTTCGCCGGTTGTACTGGCATAATTTCTGACCATGGGTGGCATGACAATCCGATTTTTTACAGTCATGGTGCCGATTGAAATTGGAGAAAAGAGATGGGAAAATTTCATAACTTATGATTATTTATATTGTTGGCTATATTTTAGCATGATTATTTTTTTGGGTGAAAAAAATCATGGAAGAAGTTTTTAATTTTTAATTTTTAATTTTCAAAGAATTTTCAATGACTCAATTTTCAGATATTGATAAAGGGAAAGTAGGATTTGGTGACTACTTGACAAAAAATATAGTAACGAGGTATTATAGATATATAGATATTTGTCTATTTAATAATATTGCCTTATGGATAAAGTTTTTAAAGCTTTAGCGGATAAAAATCGAAGAGTTATTTTGGAATTATTGCGAAAGAGGGATATGTCGGTGACGGAGTTGTTGGAGAATTTTGATATTACTCAAGCTTCTTTGTCTCATCATTTGGATATTTTGAAGCGAGCCAATTTGGTGATAGACGAGAGAAGAGGACAGTTTATTTTTTATTCGTTGAATATGTCGGTAGCGGAGGAATTGATGCAGTGGTTGCATAAAAGGTTTGGGAAGGGATAAAAAGGGTGGTTATTAAGTGGTAAGTAACAAGTTTCAATTATCGAGAAGTAGGTTTTTAAGACAAAAAATAATTAGTTTGGGAGGATATATGAGAAAGCTAAATTGGCAGGTATATTTGAGATTATTGGTTATATTGTTGATGGTAGGAGTGGGATTTTATTTTGCTGATAAGTTGCCGGATAGGGTGCCGATGCATTGGAATTGGCAGGGAGAGGTGGATAGTTATGGTAGTCGAGTGCAGGGTTTGTGGACAATACCGATTATGACGGTTGGGATAATGATTTTGTTTTGGTTTCTGCCGAAATTTGATCCCAAGAGGGAAAAATATCAACAATTTGCCGATGTTTGGGAGATTTTTCAGAGTTCTTTCGTGATATTTATGTTGTATGTTTATGTAGTGTCTTTGTATGCGGCGATGGCCAAGATAGATGTTGGTGGTTTGGTAATGCTGGGAATAGGTTTGTTGTTTGTTTTGTTGGGAAATTATATGGGTAAGATTCGACAGAATTATTTTGTGGGAATAAAGTTACCTTGGACTTTAAGCAATGAAGAAGTCTGGAATCGGACTCATCGAGTAGGAGGCTGGTGTTTTGTTTTGGCTGGAATTTTGATGGTGCTTGGGGCATATTTTAAAATTGTGATGGGTTGGTTGTTTGTGGTAGCGATGGTTACTTGTTTGATTGTGCCAATCTTGTATTCATATATAATTTATAAAAAAATTGTGCCAGCAAAAAAATAATGAGTCAAAATACGATTAGAAAAAAGCCGAGATTGAATCGAAAATTTAGGTTTCAATTGTTGAAAGATTGGATAGTTGCTCATTTTGAAAAATGTCGGGTGGCGGATGTAGGTGGTGGCAAAGGACTGTTGGCGTATTTGTTGATGAACGAAGGTTGGGAGACGGCGGTGATTGAGCCAAATACGACTGATAATTTGCAAAAGTATCGAGAAGTACAATCAAAAAAGAGGATCAAACTCAAAGACGAGGATTGGTCGAAGTTGACCAGGATTGAGAGCGGTTTTAGTCTGGAAATGATTGATGATTTTGATTTGTTGGTGGGTTTGCATGCTCATGGTGTCAATATGGAAATAATCAGGATGTGTGCGGAAAGAAAAAAAGACTTTATTTTGTTGCCATGCTGTGTGATTGATGAACCAATATTAAAAAAACCAAACGTGGATTGGTTTGGTTCTTTGGTAGATTATGCTACGAATTTGGGCTTGGATCCCAGGGTTGATCAATTGAATTTTAAAGGTAAAAACAAAATAATTTACACAATAAATTATTTTGGAAAGTGATTCAAAATTATTCGCCGAGGTACATTAGGCTGATATTGCGGGGACGGGAGCGGTCGAGTTCGATAAAAAATATTCTCTGCCAGGTGCCGAGATTCATTTTACCGTCGATTACCTGTAGAGAAATACTGGTGGGTAAAAAGATGGCGTTACAGTGGGAATGTCCGTTGACACAGCCGTCGCCGTTGCAAGCATGGGATTCGTTGTGTTCGTAGTCGCCATTTTCGGGATTAAAAGCAGCTAATTTCTTTTTGAAATCACTAAGTAGCTTGGGATCGGTAAATTCATTGATGCAGATAGCTGCACTGGTGTGTTCCAAAAAAACATTGATAAGCCCTTTGGTTAATTGTTGATTAGTAATCCAGGCGGAAAGATGATGGGTGATGTCTTGCATGTCGTATATTTCGACGCTTTTTAGGGATATCTTTTGGGTTAAAATGCGCATGATAAAATGACAATTAATGATAAATAATAGTCTGTCACGGTTGGTGCTTTTATAATAACAGACAGGGGGTGGGATGTGAAGTTGGAACTTTGTAATTGATAATTAATAATGAATAGTGAATAATAATTAGTGATAAGAATATACAAAGAGAGGAGAGGTGGCAGAGTGGTTGAATGCGGCGGTCTTGAAAACCGCTATCCGTCTTAGGGCGGATCGTGAGTTCGAATCTCACCCTCTCCGTTTTTTAAAAACAACCGGCTAATTTACGGTTGTTTTTTTGTAGAGAATTTATAAGAGATTAATGGGATTTTGTGTAGTCGAGAATCAGCAGACCAAGAGCGAGGGCGATAGCGATGCTGGCGATAATCCAAAAGGTTTGGTTGAGGCCGAAATATAGATAGGAGGAATAAACAATACTGGAAGTCATCATGATTAATATATATTGAAAGAGGGTTAGTGGGCCGATGACTTTTTTGTCCATAATAGATTGTAAAGTAATAAAAATATTTTTCGGGTTTATCATAACAATATAGAAGTGATAAAATAAAGAAGATGCGATAGCAGGGAGAGGTGGCTGAGTTGGTTGAAGGCGCTCGACTCGAAATCGAGTATCCGTCGTAAGGCGGATCGTGGGTTCGAACCCCACCCTCTCCGTTTTTATAGAAGTAAAAGTGTATTTTTACTTCTTTTTTGGATTTGGTTTATGGTTTTTGGGAAGAGAGAACTTTTTTCATGTCCAAATAGTGTAAAATAGAGGTGTGGTTACTTTTTAAAATAAAATAGATTATGAAAAAAGTATGGTGGATTGTCGGGGGATGTTGTGCGGTGACGGCGGGGTTGCTGGTGGTAGTGGTGGCAGTAGTGATTGCTGGTTTGTTGCTTGTTCCTAAAAGCATGCCGGATATTACCGGGATGTTGGGTTTGAATAAGGCGCGGGATTTGGGGGTAAGATATACATATGAAGATCTTCGGGCCGGTAGAGAGATTACGCAGGTGGAGTTTGAAGATTTGTCGGAAAACAGCGAGACTTCTATCCAATTTTCCGGACAAAAAGATATTTCCGGGGAATTTTCCAGTGAGATGATAACGGCGATGATCAATGGGGCGACTTATAAATATTATCCTTTGACTAATACTCAGGTAAAAATATATCCGGGAGGTCTGATTGAAACTTCCGGTAATATCGATATTTCCAAGTTGGTCAAGTGGGCAACTGATCTCAACGCCGATCCGGAGGTGACAAGTCAGATTGATAGATATATTGGAGGAATAGCGGCCAATCCCAGTTTTTTTCTGAAGGGGACGATGTCGGTGACTGACAATAGTATTGATTTGAATGTGCAGCAGGCCCAGATTTCGGTGTTACAGGTGGATAAGGCGACGATTGATCAATATCAGGGTCAGGTAGCGGATTTTGTTGAAGAAAGGATTGCCAATGTGCCGGGGATGGATGTAAGGTCGGCGGATTTTTCTTCGGGAAAATTGTTATTGAATGCAAGTTATCCTGAAATTGAGAAAACTTTGAAATAACGAGACGGGTTGTTTGTTTTGGATAATTAATATTTTTTCATGAAAATTAATCAAAAGATTTGGAGCTTGGGAATACTTGCGGTGGTGATAGTGGCGATTGCGGGGGTTGGGACTTATTATGTGAGTCGCGCTCGGACATGGCAGTTGTTTGGTAATCTTTATTGGCGAGTCGATACGGAAGAAAAAGTGGTAGCTTTGACTTTTGATGATGCGCCCTCAAAATATGTTGATGAAGTGTTGGCTGAGTTGCAAAAACAAGACGTTAAAGCGACGTTTTATGTAGTGGGAGCGGGTTTGGAGAAAGATCCGGAGATTGGAAAAAGTATTGTGGCGGCCGGACATGAGTTGGGCAATCATTCTTATTCTCATAAACGCTTTGTTTTTAAATCTCAAGAATACATTGATGAGGAGATTTCTAAAACCAATGAGTTGATAAAAGTAGCGGGATATACGGGGGAGATCACTTTTCGGCCACCAAATGGAAAAAAATTGTTTGGCTTGCCCTGGTATTTGTATCGACATCAGATAAAGACGGTGATGTGGGATGTGGAGCCCGATACAAAATATGCCGGTGACGTTGAAAAGATTATTGCTTCGACTTTGGAGGAGACCAGGCCTGGTTCGATTGTTCTTTTGCATCCTTTTTGCGGTCAGGAGTGTGCGGCTGATCGAGAAGCTTTGCCAAAGATCATATCAGGTTTGAAGGAGAGGGGATATCGATTTGTGACGATAAATGAGTTGATAAAATATAATAATATTTAGCTGAATTTATTTTTATTTTATGAAAAAAAATAATTTGATTGGGATAGCTTTAAAACAGGCTTTGGGGGTTTTTGGCTATGTGTTGTTGGTGTCTTTATTTATGAACAATGCGGAAAAGATTTTTGGAAAAGAGGATGGTTTGTGGGCGCCGGTGGCGTTTTTGATGTTGTTTGTGATTTCGGCGGCTGTTACTGGTTTTATGGTATTGGGAAAATCAGTAATGTTCTATTTGGATGGGGCTAAAAAGGAAGCGATCAAATTGCTAATGTTGACTGTGGGTTGGATGGCGATCATGATGTTGTTGGTGATGTTGGGATTGTTGGTTTTTTAAATTATTGTTAAAAATGAAGCAATCATCTCAGTTGGTTTTGTATGGTTTTTGTCACCTGGTGGTGGATTTGGTTTGCGTGGTGTTGGTTTTGAGTTCGCAGAGATTGGGGATGATAGCGGAAGTTCAATATTGGTGGTTGATTGTGGTGTACAATTTTTTGGCGTTTGGGACGCAGGTTGGTTGGGGTATGTGGTTGGACAAATGGCAAAAGCCAAAGAATGCGGTGATGATCAGTTTTTTGTTGATTATCTTTGGATGTTTTTCGTCCGGACTGAATGTATATGCAATGGTAATATTGTTGGGCTTGGGAAATGCTTTGTTTCACGTGGGAGCGGGAAGTTGGGTATTGAATATTGCTGAAGGAAAGGCGAGTAGACCGGGTTTGTTTGTAGCACCGGGGGCGTTGGGTTTGTTTTTGGGAGTAATTTGGTCTAAAACAGAGATAAATTATTACTGGATTTTGGTTCTTTTGATGGGGTTGTGTCTGATTTTAGTTTTTTTGTTGGTAAAACCGGGGAATTGTTATCAAAAAAAATCCGTCAAAGTGAATTTTGGTTGGGAATTGGTTGTGTTTTTGATGTTGTTGACGGTCCAGCTGCGCTCGTTGATTGGGGTGATTTTGGTTTTTTCTTGGAAGAGTAGTTTTGTCTGGTTGATGATTTCGGCGATGGGAATTGTTTTAGGTAAAGGATTGGGGGGAATTTTGGCAGATCGGTTTGGTTGGAGAAAAATCGGGTTGGGGTCCTTGGTGATTTCTATCGGTTTATTGACCTGGGGAGCCTCAAATCCGATATTGGCGATTGTTGGTTTGTTTTTGTTCAATTTTACGATGCCGATTACTTTGTCGGTTTTGGCCAATGTTTTGCCGGGAAGGCCGGGTCTGGCGTTTGGTTTGACTTGTTTGGCATTATGGCTGGGCGTGATACCTTCGATTTTGGGTCTTGATTATTGGTTAAAAAATGGATGGGTGGTAGGTGGATTGCTTTTGTTGTCGGTAATAGCTTTATTTTTTGGTTTAGAATATTATTATTTGTTAAAAAATAATCATGGAAAAAATGTTTGATGCTTTGATGACGGTGTGTGATATAGCGCCTCTTTTTCCTCCATCGGAACCAATTTTTGAGCCATCCGGACAAATCGGGGTTTGGGTGTGGGTGATATTGGGAGTGATTGCATTGGGAGTATTGGGGATAGGAGTAAAACTGGTTGTGGTATTGGTGCAAAATTTGAAAGAAACAAAAAAGAAGAAGTAATTTTTTTCGTTGTGGTTGTTGAGTATAATAATAGTAAATTAATCTTAAACATATTTTGATGGATTTTATTTTGTCAGTCATGGGGATATTTTTTGTGTTGCCAAGGATCGTTTTGATCGTGGTATATATTTTTTATCGTTGGTGGTTGAGTAGCATGCCAAATATTTGGTGGATGGTTGCCGGTTTGTTGTTGGCGCCATATACCATGTTGTGGTATTGCGCGGTCCACAATTGGTGGGGTGGAGGTTGGAATTGGTGGCAGTTGTTGATTTTGGCTGTGGCGATTTGGGCGGATTTGACTTCCACCGTGAGAAATATCCAGATGCTGTTTGTGAGAGAGAAATAGGAGAACAAACTCTTTTAAACTCTTAAAAACACTTATAAACTCTTTAAAACTTTTATTTAATTTAGTTTCTAAGTGTTTCAAAGGGTTTGTAAGAGTTTAAAAGAGTTTGTATTTATTATTATTTATGTTCTCCAGAATTAAAAAATTTTGGTGGTTGGGGTTGGTGATTTTTTTGGTAGGTTTGGCGAGCTATTGTGTTTTTGAAGCTTATTGGATAAAAGTCGAAAATATCACTTATCAAAAAGATGTGCCCGTGGCATTTTCCGGATACAAAATCGTGTATTTATCCGATATACATTATGGTCCGTTTTTTTCCGATGAAAGATTGAGCGAGGTGGTGGAGCAAGTAAATGGGTTGCGGCCGGATTTGATATTGTTGGGAGGTGATTATATTTTTGATAAAACAAATCAGATTGAGCCGGTTTTTCGAGGTTTGTCGCAGTTGAAAGCCAAAGATGGTGTGTTTGCTGTTTTGGGAAATCATGATCACTGGGAAGATCCGGATATTTCTTGGAAATTTATGAGAGAAGCGGGAATTGTGGCGTTGGACAACAAGGCGACGTGGATTGCCAGGGGAGAGGAAAAAATTAGGTTGGGAGGTGTGGGGGATTGGTGGAATGATAAAGTAGATTTTGAGCCAACGATAGCCGATACTACAAAAGATGATTTGGTTATTTTACTTTCGCATAATCCTGATGTGGCGGAATTGGAGGATAGTGGTTTGATTGATTTGATTTTATCCGGTCATACGCATGCCGGTCAGGTGACTTTGTTTGGTCAGTGGGGAGTGATACCTTCGTTTTATGGACAAAAATATCGGCAGGCTTGGGCAAAAGCCCAAGAGGCAGATGTTTATGTTTCGCGAGGAGTGGGAAATACTTTATTGCCATTACGGTTTGGGGCAAGACCGGAAATTACGGTTCTTACTTTAGAAAATTAATTGAAACCAAATGAAAATATCGATAATAATACCAACTTTGAACGAGGAAAAATATTTACCTAAGTTGCTGGGTGATTTGAAAAAACAAACTTTCACTGATTTTGAGGTGATTGTGGCGGATGCGTTTTCCAAAGATAAAACTCGGAAAATTGCTGAAAGTTATGGGGTAAAGGTGGTGGATGGAGGGATGCCGGCGGTGGGCAGAAATGCTGGTGCCAAGGTGGCACGGGGTGATTTTTTATACTTTTTGGATGCGGATGTGCGTGTGAAAAAGGATTTTTTGGAAAAGAGTTATTTTGAAATAGAGGATAGGTTTTTGGATTTAGCGACTTGTGATTTGGTGCCGATTTCGGACTTGATGATTGATAAAGTATTTCATCAGGTATCCAATATTTTTATCAAGCTGCAACAGTATTCGGATCCGATAATTTCCGGCTGTTGTATTTTGGTATCGCGACGTTTGTTTGAAAAAATAGGTGGTTTCGATGAAAAATTGAAGTTGGCAGAGGACCATAATTTTGCCAAAAGGGCGGCTGTTTGGAGAAAAATGGGGGTTTTGATTGATACGAAGGTACATTTGAGTGTGAGGCGTTTGCAAAAAGAGGGAAGAGTTGGTTATGCAGAAATGGTTTTGAAAACTTTGGTTTATCGAGGATTGATTGGAGAAATCAAAGATGATCTGATTAAATATGATTTTGGTAAATTTGAGAGAAAAAATGATGAGAAGATTGAAAAGATGCTGATCAAATATGACAAGAAGTTGTCGTTGATAAACAGTCAAATAAACAAAATGGTCAAAAGCAGGCGAAGAGATAGCGTTTGGTTGGAGGCAGTTTCCAAACAAAAAAGTCTTTTTGGAAAACAGTATTTGAAAGTGTTGGAGGGGATAAAAAAGTTGGTAAAAATAAAGTAAAATTAGGATAGATAATAATTTGGAGGATGTATGAAAGTAAAAGTGTGGTTGTTGGTATTTTGTTTGTTTTTGTCGCTGGCCAATGTAGGTTTGTCAGCCAAGGCGGTTGCAATTGATCCCAATCAGATCAAGGACAGTATTGATACTGAGAAATTGAAGGAATTGGGCGATCAGATCAAGTCAAATTTGGAGGAAAATAAGGAATGGCGTTGCTCGATGATTACAACTAGAATTGAGACGGCCATAGCTCGGTTTGACAACAATAAAGATCGGCATGTGCAAACCTATCAAGAAGTTAAACAAGATATCAGTGATATGATTGTGCTTTGGAAAGCGGCGGGGTTGGATACGACCAAGTTGGAACAGGATTTGCAGACTTTTGATCAGATGATTTTGGATCTGGTTTCTGATTATTCTGCGTTTATTGCCAAATTGGGTCAAACCAAAGATTTGGCTTGTGGGGAAGCCGAGGGTCAGTTTAAGGATGTATTAAATGAGGCGAGGGTATTGATGAAGGTTGTTCATCAGGATGTTTTGGAGATTCGCAATTTTTACCAAACGGTGATTCGGGTTGATTTGAGTATTTTGGAAAGTCAGATGCAATTATAAATAATATTGGGAGTGATTATGGAAAAAGAAATTGAGAAAGCAAAGGAAGAGAAAAAAGAGGAGGTGGTAGCCAAAGTAGAGGAGAAAGCAGGAGAAAAGAAAAAGACGGCAACTTGGGTGTATTGGTTGATCGGCTGTTTGGCGTTGATTGTGATTGTGGTTTTGGTAATTGCCGGTTTAGCCTGGTGGGGAATAAATCAAGCCGGTAAAGCTTTGAAAGAAAATTCCAATCAATGGGAAGAGGCTTTGAAGGAAAATCAGGATGCTTGGAAAGATTGGGAAGAATTGGGAAACAAATTGGATGATAGTACCAGTACTGACAGTAGTTCAACCGGAACGGAGGGTGACATCAAAGCGCAAATGGAAAAACTGGATAAAATGATGAATGATATGTCAGAGAATGATTTTTCCGAGGATAAGTTGTCGGATAGTGAATTGGGGATATAAGGTTTGGTGCGACAAAAGAAGGCAAGACAAATATTTTTAAAATTTAAACTAGCGGAAAGGATATGTACAGATTAACAGTAAATTTATAAAAATATTTGTCTTGCCTTCTTTTGTCTGTTATCGCGATAAAAAGTGAAAACCTCCGGTTTGATTGCCGGAGGTTTTTCTTAAGAAAAAATTAATATTTGGGGTGTATGATGAGGGCGTTGAGGTTGTTTTAATGAAAAAAAATGAATCAAAAATAGAGAAACATTGTTGACGTTCCGTGATTATAAGATGATTCGTACTCCGTTTGTTTTTTTTGACGAAACCGGGTCAATTAATGACAAAAGTAATAGGTATTTTGGTTTGGGTATGGTGAAATGTATGCAACCCCATTTTTTGGATACCAAGATTAGACTTATTCGTCAGTAAAATAAATTTTTTGATGAATTGAAATGGAATAAGGTTTCTAAACGCAAGATTGGTTTGATTAAAAAGATTATTGATGCTGTTTTTTCTACTCCTGGAATTAAATTTTCTGCGATTATTATAAATAAAGATAAGATTGATTTTGCCAAAAAATTTCAAAATGATCCCTATAAAGCTTATCAGGATTTTTCTGAAATTTTGTTGAAGATGGGAGTTGGTAAAAACGAAATTTTAATAGTACTGGCTGATTATATAACGACCCCGAAAGAGATTCACTTTGAGTTTGATGTAAAGAGAAATATTAATTTTCAATTTTCAAGGTTGGCAATTGCCGGAATCCATCGTATTGATTCGGATTGTACAAATATGTTGCAGATCAATGATTTGTTTCTTGGGGCAGCAATATATGATTATAAAGTGAAACACAAGATTGTCTCAGGTGATCGAAATAAGAAAGTAATTTTAAAATATATTAAAAAGAAATTGGGAGCAGAAAGTTTTGTAGGAGGGTATAGGGGTAGAGATTATCGCGTAATTGAGTATTTGGACAACAAAAAAGGGCCATCGTCCTAACGGTCAACGCCCTTCTGCTTTATTATAGAAATGTTTATATGGTTTTGGCAAGTTTTAGTTTAATTCTCGGCCTTGAATATCCTGTAGATAAATCTAATGTGTATTATTTGGGATAAAAAGTGAAAACCCCCGGTTTGTTTGCCGGGGTTTTTCTTAAGAAAAAATTAATATTTGGGGTGTATGATGGATATAGCATGGTTAATATTTAATATTTTTTATGATTGATAAATTGAGAATTGCAGTGATTTTGGGTGCTTTTTTTCATGATATTGGAAAGGCTTTACAGAGAGGTCAAAATGATGAAGAAATAATATATGCCAAGCATCCTTTTTTTAGTTATGATTTTTTAAATAATTTAGACGCAAATAGCAAGAAATATTTTATTGATTTGCTTTCTGAGGAAGGTTGGGATGTGTTGTTGAATTGTGTAAAGATACATCACGAAAATGATCAATATCCTGATGGGTGTAATGTAAACAAGATATTTGATAATAAACAAAAAATACTATCGACTATAGTTTCAAGAGCTGATAATTACTCGGCTAGTGAGAGAGGAAAAAGATCTTTTGATGCGAAAGGAAATTTTAGGACAAAACCTTTGTATTCTGTCTTTTCTAGAATCGAATTAAATAGCAAAAACGAATCTGAATATAAAGCATATCCTTTTAATATATTATCGCCAAGCGAAGAAGTTATTTTTGCTCAAGAAAAAAAAGCGAATTTTTTGGATGATTTGAAGATTTTAATAAGTGATTTTAAAAAAACATTTTTAGGTATTGGGTCAATTAAAAAGAGAGAGGAAAAAATCTTGATAAGTATTTTGAATACACTATTTATGAAATATTTTTGGTGTATTCCTGCAAATACTCAAGAGGATTATCCTGATGTTTCTTTGTATGATCATTTGAAATGTACGGCGGCGATTTGTGCTTGTATTTATGATTATCATGTTGATAGGGGGAGTATTGATAGTTTGGTAGATATACAGAATGACACTAATAAGTCGTTTAGGATGATGGTTGTAGATTTTTCAGGTATCCAAAAATATATATATAATATCAAAAAAAATAAATATGCCGCCAAAAGATTGAGAGCTCGATCTTTTATGGTTCAGTTGATATTGGAAGAGATCAAAGAATATGTTTTGAAAGAGTTTGATTTGCCTGTTTTTAATGTTTTGATGCAATCTGGTGGCAAGTTTTTTGTATTGTTGCCAAATATTCAGAGTGTGGACGAGAAGATTGAGAAGATGAGGGATAGATTTGATAATTTGACCTTGGATAGATTTCAAGGTGAAGTGTGTTTAAATATTGCATTGTCTGATGCTTTTTCGGGTGTAGATTTTGCTGATTTTGGATTGTTGCTTGAAAAAGTTTTGAAGAAGTTGAATCATAATAAATTGCAAAAATTTGTTAATACTTTAAGTGATAGAGGATTTGTAGTAGAACAAACATTTGAAGGTAAAAAGGTATGTAATTATTGTAGATCTTTTCCTGTTTTTGATAATGATGTAGAAATGTGTGAATTGTGTGGGCAAGATATGCGAGTTGGTGAATTTATCAAGAATCATCATGCTGTATATGTAGTTTTTGGTGATGTCGGGGAGTATAAGTTGTTGGATAAAAAATATTCTTT
>DAIRGB010000091.1:0-2654 GCA_036794765.1 Patescibacteria group bacterium
CAATAATCTAGAACTTACCAAGGTCTGTCTGGATAGTATTTTTCGTTACTCTCGTTATCCCAATCTGAAAGTAATAGTTGTAGACAATAGTTCCCAAGATGGCACGCCGCAATATCTTCAAGAATTAAGTCAAAAGCAGCCCAATCTAAAGCTTATTTTAAATAAAGACAATAAAGGGTTTGCCATCGCCAACAACCAAGGAATAAAGATTGCCGATAGCGAATATATCGTATTCCTAAACAATGATACGGTGGTAACCAACAATTGGTTATACGGATTATTGTCTCATTTCCAACAGGAACCAAAACTTGGTCTATTGGGTCCTGTAACCAACAATATTGGCAACGAAGCCAGAATCTCAGTTAATTACAAGGATTTGGATCAAATGCAAATTTTTGCCGACGATTATTGTCGCCAACATTCGGGAGAAATATTTGATATAAAAGTAACCGCCCTGTTTTGTGCCATGGCCAAAAAAAACAACCTGGAAAAGGTTGGTTTGATATCCGAAGAATATGAACGCGGTTGGTTTGAAGACGACGATCTGGCCAACAAAATGCGTCAAATTGGGTTGAAAGTAATGTGCTGCGAAGACGTTTTTATCCACCACATCGGCGGCGCCTCTTTCGGCAAAATCCAATCCGAAGAATACCAAAGATTATGGAACAAAAACAAGGCTACCTACGAAAAAAAGTGGGGTAAGTGGGAGAGGCACCAGGGAAGAAAACAATAAAACAAAATCAATAACTATCGAAGACTTTCTACTCTCTGTTGATCTCTTCCGACATTATTTAAGTAAATATTTCCGGTAGCCAGATTCAATAAAAACCAGATTATTACGGCCGATATGGTCAACAAAACCACGATCGACAAAAGATTGACCCCGCGTTGCCAAAATGTAGGTCCAAAGACGTTATTTTTCTCGCTCATTTTTTCCTCGCGATAAAAATATATTGCAAGTCATTCATACCATATTTTTAGCACACAAAAAAGCAGCCGCTAATAAAGGGGGATTTTTAGCGACTGCAACTATTATTATATTATCTTGGGTTGACTATAGCAAATCTCTGTCTTTGCGATCATTTTTCGATTTCTCCATCTCTTCCACAATCAAATCAAAAGAACCCATCACATCTTTTGACCAACCCCTTTTGCTGTTCAAAAAACCGTATAGATATTTCATCTGAATATTCCAGGTGGTGTCGCTACTATTTGCAATAAATGTAATATTATCAATGTCGTCTTTGAGTAATTTTTTTAATTCGTTAAAAAGCAAATCGCCACTTTTTAATTTTTCGTCCTTTTTTAGATTACCATCAAGAATAATAAAAAACTTCTTGCTGGAAAATCCACCGTTTAATCTTTCTTTTATTTTTTTAAAATAATTGTAAGCGTCTATCCCTCTATCAAATCCGACACAATTTGCTTCACCGATCTCATCGCTACGCACAACACTGCATCTTTTTAAGGAACTCAATACATCATGATCGTCGTCGATAAAAATCACGTTCAAGTCGTTTATTTCTTCGAGATTATCACGTCCTTCTGATAACCTCTCTCCATCTCTGGCAAAAGCTAGCCGGTCGATATTTTGCCTGATTTCTTCGATTTTTCCTGATTTTTCCACCGCTAGCCAGATCGAACTAAAATCTTTTGGTATAACATGGTCAACAATATCGTCATGATTTTCTTGTATCACATCTTGTCTAATTTGTTCCACCGAACTGAGAAAAATTATTTCCGGCCGATCTTCATTTTTTAACCCTTGTTTTTCCATGCCGCGAAAATGATCCCTCAGCTCAAGCATAAATTCTGCCAGAAACTCAGAATCATATTCTCGGTCGCTATGACGAGAAGAAAAAAATATGTGAGAAGGCAAAATAACTCGTTTATTCAGTTCGTCAAAAAAGTCATCTTTATGACTAAATATTTTTACCTCAACATGTTTGGAAAATTGATCCTGCACATCCCGAAAAAAATCCTGAGTAGAATCATTGGAATCCAACAAAAATATCTCTTTGCATGGCTTGAACAACTCAAGCCCGAACCTTTTTTCTAGACCGACACCCCCTCTTTCTCGATCCAGGTACTCAGTTAATTTGGATAAATAATCTTCTGGATCAACAAATGATTCATCTTTTTTTTCCGAACTAAAATAATCCTGCAACATACACTCCTTCACTTGGCATAAAAAATTGATAGTGTCACCCTATCAATTATTGAAAAAATATTAAGACAATATTAATTTTATCTTAATTATTTTTTTTCGACAAGATTAGTTCCGGTCATTCCTTCTCCTTTTTCCAGACCCAAAAGATACAACATGGTTGGTGCCACATCTTTCAACTCTGTGACATAATCCGAAGACAATTTCGCATTTTTTTGATATTTTCCTTCCCAGTCGGCGACGATAAATGGCACCTTGTTGGTGGTATGTTCGGGATCAGGTCTTCCTGTCTTGATATCCACCATTTGTTCGGCATTGCCATGGTCGGCAGTAACTATCAGAGTGCCATTCATTTTTTTTACTGCTTGCCATACTTCACCCAAGCACTAATCCGTCGCTTCACAAGCTTCATTTTTGGCCGACAAATCACCGGTATGCCCAACCATATCGGGATTGGCAAAATTGAAAATATAACTTTCATACAATT
>DAIRGB010000025.1:0-14213 GCA_036794765.1 Patescibacteria group bacterium
CTTACTGTATGAGTCGATAAACAAATATTTTTTAAACTCGGTTGTCTTTTGAATAGAGGTTTTGTCATAAAGCATCAAAATCATATTATTTATTTTCCCCCGCGATTTTGTAATAGCTATTTTTGATTCTGGAAAAGGTTTTGAAAAATTTTCTTGTAATTCCTTGTGTCCAACAATTATTGCCATCTGATTTTTTATTTCATGAAGTAAATGGTTGATTTTTGGATTACCACTATTTTTAAACTTTTCTGCAATATTTCCAATATTGTCAATAAACTCATCCAATCCCATAATTTCTTCGATGTTTTGTTCGAATATCTCTTGATCGTCACTGAATCGATCAAGTTCTAAATAATTTTTTTTTCATATTGTATATTTTCATAAATTGGCTCTACATAAACAATTCTAAGAATATATTAAGGAAATTAAATAAAATTAAAGAAATTCTTAAGGAAATATTAATTTTCCGTTTTCTCATCATAAAAAAACACAGTTTAAATAACTGTGTTTTGCTGTATTCAAGAGCTGGGCGAGGAGAGAATCGAACTCTCATGGAGTGAACTCCGAGGGATTTTAAGTCCCTTGCGTCTGCCAGTTCCGCCACTCGCCCGCGTCGGAACGCGATCCTACCGTTACGTGCGAGCCAGGGGTACTGTCTCTCACTCCACTATCGGATCGGCTCCTCCTTTTCCCAAAAATTTCTGCGACAATTTTTGGGAGGTTTACATACAATACAATAATATCGAATTTCCAGTTTCCGATTTCCAAAAAAGCTCAATGTCCAATTTCCAAACGATTTTTTTCATTGGAAATTGCCAGCAGCAGTTCAGTCCCGTGAGGGAAAAATTGGAAATTTAATAATGAACTACACTGTCTTTTCTAGCGCTACAAACAATTGTTCTTCTTCAGGCAATTGCTGTCTTGATTTGATCTTGTAACTTTTCAATATTTCATTGCATTTCAATCCTAAAACTCGCGCCAAATCTTGGCAAACCTGTGCTTCAACTTCGTCGCTGCCAGCTATCGGGATGATGATCCGTGGGTCAATCGCTTCTACTTGCTTTTGTAGTTTTTTTTCGTCATCTTTGTTGACTGCAGCCGGCAAAAAAGCTAAATCAACCGTTCCCAAATTGTCCAACTGTTCTTTGGTTGGCAGGAAATCCAAATTATTGGCAAAATATATTGTCAAATCCTCGATCTTAACCTGCCAAGCATGGCTTTGTCTTTCTTCGTTGTAAACACTGTAAACCATAATGGACTTTGCCTCGTATTCCCCCGGACTATCGATAGCAAACTGATTATCTGTCAATTTCAATTTTCCTTGTCTAGTACTAAATACCAACAGATCATAACCATCATTTTTCTTTGGGTTAAAACCGAGGGTCGCATTTTTAGTCTTGATGGTCACCGACGAATTACCGTGCCAAAATATTTCCATAATTCAGTTTATTTTGAATATATACAAACATTATTATACAAGTAGCTGCACAAAATTTCCAATTTCCAGTGAACAATACTCACGTGTCATCCTGGAACTGGAAGGTAATCCGCTCCAATATCCAGGTTCCATAACCTTAATTTCCAATTTCTCCCTCACGGGGCCGAACTGCTGCTGACAATTTTCATTAAATTTTCAATGCCTCAATGAATCAGTGTTTCAAACTGTTTGAAAATTGCAAATTAGAAATTGAAAATCAAAAACCCTGGATTCTGGATGTCGAAGCGCGATTACGCTTTCGGCTCCAGAATAACACAATCTGTTTTTTAAAATTGGAAATTGAACCCAGGAAATTAATAAAAAAACCTCAGATATTTCTATCTGAGGTCAATATTTCAGATCAATTTTAATATTAATATTAATTTTTATCTTTCTTCTCCAATGCCTTCTCCCAATCGATTATATCTGGTGTTATTGGCAGAGGATAAGTATTCTGCCAATAAATATAATTTGTTAACGCCTCCAACCTCTTGTCTGCCGGCGGTGCCAAAATATTATATTCCTGATTATTCCCTGGGTATTTTTCTAGTCTGCCCGCGGCATCCAATAAAGAAAATGCTTGATCGGATCCCAGGCCATTTTGTTTCATCCAATCATAAGCATAGGCGTCAGCGATATAAAAGTCTTCATCTTCTGATTTCAAGGATAAAGATCCTACCAACAATAAACCCATACCAGTATATTTGGCGACAATGTTTTCATTTTTTGTCAGCACCGTCCCCAAAAACCCTAAAACGCCAGCCAAATCTTTCCGATTTGCTTGTTTGTGACTTATACCTAAGTCTGACTGAAAAATTGCGGATACTATCGGAAATATTTTATTTTCCGGAAGTTCCTTTTCGTTGGTCAATAGTCCTGTTGGTACCAATATTGTCCGATCAGGCAAAGCGATCGGGTCCAATGTATTTGATTCAAAAAATTTCCATTTTACCGCAGTTCTTTGCGGTAGTTTTTCAATATTTTTTACAATTGGTTCGATTAGGGCTAAAAATTGTGGATATCGATAATCTGTGTCTGTGACAAATTTTCCCCCCTTTTGCTCAAAATTATCAATTATCTTTTTTGATTCTTGAGAAAACTCATCTAGGCTATAATCCGAGATAAATGACAATTCCTCGCTCTCATTTTTCAAAGGTATCTTTTTGGCCAATCCAACAGAATTTGTGTCTGGTCTGAAATTGTTTCCGTCATAGCAAAACACTAGTTTGAGATCTCTGATCTCAAAATCATCAAAATCAATAAACGTCTTCCCATCTCGTAAATAGTAGGCTCGAGGCAAAGACCGGATAAATAACTCGTTGTTTCCGATTTTTAAACAGGACAAGGGAACAACGTATTTGTAAACCAAATTATTTTTTTGAGGATCTTCATTGGGAATCAAACATTCGCCGATTTTTTGGCAATTGATGACGATGGGATTACCTTGATTGCTATCTTTTTCAAGCTGCGCTCCGCATACCTCCAGTTGTAACTGACAACTGGATAGATCAACAAGATCCTCGGAAGATAAAGAAAAAATTTTTGTAACCAAAACCGATTCGGCTTTTTCTCTTTTAAAACCCCGATTGATTTCTCCCTCATAAAACGAATCGCCCAGATGAATTGTCGGTGTAAAAACAAGCAATTCTTTTTGTTGTTCATTTACTGTTTCCATCAGGTTTTCCACCTGATCTTTATCTTTGACTTCGACGTAAATCGGGCTAGTGAACAATTTCCCTTCTTCGGCTTGATTTGCTCTCTTTTCACAAATCGCGATTTGATAACTGTATTTT
Source organism: Patescibacteria group bacterium (assembly GCA_036794765.1). Classification (GTDB taxonomy): domain Bacteria; phylum Patescibacteriota; class JAHJAL01; order JAHJAL01; family JAHJAL01; genus DAIRGB01. The sequence goes on from DAIRGB010000025.1 coordinate 3,271, forward strand.
CCGGGTTTGTGGCAGTTGTCAGTAAAAGAAAAATTAATTCTCTCTCTACCCTCAATCAACTTTTTGTGAATCAGCTTGTTGTTTCTTATAATATATAAACATTTTTGTTGGCTGGAGTTCGGCAACCATAGGGCTTGCCCCTCGATCTTTACTTGCCCGCCCGATATTATCGTTTGTTCCCAATTTCCCGGCGCCCATTCCTTATTGGATATTTTTATAAAATCTATGGCTGCGGTATTGTTGATGGCAATAGTTTTTTTCTTGGATATTGCCTCGATGATTTGCTCGGTTTTAAGTTGGGATGATTCAGTGACAATTATTGTTTTTGCCGGACTTTCTCCTCCAAGGACCCCCATCCCTACCGGTCCCAGAAAGTTTTTGTATAATTCGATCGAATTCTCCAAATTCAAACCAGGATTAAATAATCCAATCGTATTGTTGCCATTGATTGCAAACAAAGAAGGAAAATTAATTTTGGAAAAAATCTCGATTCCGGCTATATTTCCCAGATCGGAAATCATATTTTTCTCAATCAATTCTTTTGCCGACCATCCATTTTTGCCCTTATCCAAAGGATGAGCGATAAAAAGTGGCAACCCGTGTTGAAAATGCCAGTTCGTCAATTCTTCCCAAGTCACTCCTCCTCCCTTTACCTCCCAAGGAAACCAATCCGGCAAATCTTGTGGTTGCAAATTATTGTAGCCCAAGCCGATTACTCGTATACCAGATTCGTTCGGACTATAAATTTTGTTGCCGTAATTTGTCACATTGTATTCTATACCTGCCGGCAAAATATATTGTTTTTCATCCGCCACCGTTTTAATCTCCGACAAATATTGGCAAATATTAGTATTGTCTCCCAATTTTTCCGCTTTATCTGTAATGCCCAAAAATTTCAAACCATTCGTTTTACCTTGTTCAACCAATTGGGCAATTGTCATCTTCTCGCCAGACCAGGAACTGTGGTTATGAATATTTCCGGCGTGGAAACAATATTTGCCGGAAAAATTACTGACAACCTGATTGGAAGCAGAAGTCGGCAAACATTCAACATTCCAACTGACTATTGGCCCAAACCACCGGCCGTTTTGATCGTCATTGATTAAACGAAAGCTCTCGGGGAAATTTCCTACAAAACCATTTTTCTCCATTGGTATTCCAAAGATTGCCGTTTGTCCCGGTTCCACCTTCTTTTGTTCCATCATCAGTCTGTTTTCCGTTTCCAGCCAGCGATATTTTTCCGGATCAGACTTTGCTACCAAACCGCACAAACGATCAAGTGGTTGATAGGTCCCCAAATGGATTTTTTCCTGCGTCCAATCCCCGGTGCCATTATTTTTCAACTTTACCCACAACATCTTCATTTCGCCCTCGTTTGACAAAGCTACCGTCGGGCTTTGTTCGACTATCTTGGCGGCAAACTCTTTACTGTTTTCCGAAAAAATACTGGCTCCATACAAAATCGTAAAACTACCGATTGGAAAACGAACGAAATCGGCATTTTTCCAAGTAAAACCTCCATCTGGCCAACGTTCCTGTCCCCAGTCGTTGGCCGGATCATGCACGACCCAGTTGTTGTCATCATAACCGACGATCAAAATCACATGTCCGACGTTTCCAAAAATATATGTGCCGCATATTACCGGCATTTCGCCGTCGATTGCCTTCTTTATCTCGCTTTCAAAATCATTACGAATAAATCTCACTTCCAGATCGTGTTCAGGTATATTTTGCTCGCAAAATTCATCCAATTTTTCGTAGTAAAAAATCACCGAACCATCTTCAGTCGTTATGGAACAATCTGCGTACATTTTCTCGATCAATAATTGTTCCGACATCCCGGTTGGTAACGCCTCGCAGTACAGTAAATTCATTAAAGTGGAAGTATAGCCGCACGAAGCCCAATTTTGCGACCAACCTGGAAAATCAAGAACCTGATTACGATAGGGTACATCATACAAAATCTTTTCCCTGCAAACCGCCATTTGATTGATCAAAACTGTAAATACCAAAATCAAGATAATATAAATTATCGTCTTGGTTTTTACCATAAAAAATCATCCCCTTTTTATTTTTTTGGTGAATTTTTAAAGTTCACCAAATAACAATAAAAAATAGGGGATGATAAAAAATTAAATAAAAAATTAAATGCAATTAAAACTTTTCTGAAGAAAATATTATCTACAAAAATCCCACTTAAAACCGGGAAAATATTCCCGCTTACTTTTCCATAATCAAATATATTTTATCTTTATTAAAATCCAGTTCCCGATTTTTTGACAACCTGTCAAATTCTGTCAAATATTCTTTGTTTTGCTGCCAGTTATCCAAAATCGTGGCCCTTTTAAAATATTTTGTCGCAGCCTTCAAAATATCGTTTTTATCCAAGTAGGTGATTTTGTAAGAAGTGATAGTTTGTCTGGAATTTACGGCAGTTTTAAAATGCACGCCGATCACATCGCCGCTCATAGGATATTCCACTGTGCCATCAGCGATCATTTGTCCGTTGATAGAATAAAATGCATTTGTTGTTTCACTTTTCAACCCCCGAGGATACAAATTGGGATTGGCAGCAAATATTGCTTTCTTGGACATCTTTTTCGCTAAAAGCTTAAAAAATTTGTCCAAATCGTCAACGTAATTGAAAGTATATTCCATAAAAACAAAATCCAGTGTCCGATCGATACGTGTGTTTAGCCAAGTCAACCAATCTTGCTGATAAATTTCCACAGTATCAAGATATTTTTTCGGCAAATATTCTTTAGCAAATTTAATCATGAAGGGAGAATGATCTACCCAAGAGATCTTGCCTGCTCTTGCCGATAAATAGTCAAACAAATCCCCCAATTCATCAATGCAGGCGCCTGCTCCCAAGTTGGCTACCATTATACAATTTGAATCATTCTTTTTTAGATGAGTCAATGCAATGGATTGAAAAATTCTTGTTGTCCCGATGTGCTCACGATTATTTTCATAATCTCTTTGCCTGGCAATAATCCGCTCGACATGCTCTAGGTTAAAATACATTTTCTGTTCACTTTTTATTTTGTCGCCCGTACTCATATTATTTTTCTATTTAAATACTTTTTCTAAAAATCGTTTTCCTGATACTAAATAAAAAAGGCGAACACTAGTGTCCGCCGCCAAAACTATCCTAAACAACATCAATATTGGAAAATAATCTCTCTTTCTCCAAACAAAAATATTTCTGAAAACAACGCATATCTTTTGTAAAAATACTATATATTTACGATCACAAATCAATCATAACTCAAGCGATTATTATCGTCAAATAAAGAGATATCGACAATTTTGATCTCAAATCTTATTTAAACATATCTGTAATTTTCGTCCCTCAATCATCACTTCTGTCTTGAAAGAAAAATCCCCTGAAGAATTCTCCGCCAAATTCTCCGCCAAAATTTCTCCGGCAATATAATCATGATGGACTATCATCACTTCCTTTATTTCTGCACTTTCAGTAAGCCAAGTTATCTTGATTCGATCATCGATATTTAAACCAGCCGCCTTTCTCGCCTCTTGAATATGACGTACAATCTCCCGCGATAATCCCTCCAACCGCAATTCGTTGGTAATTTTAATATCAATATATACTTTTAATCCGTAATTTTCCGCTACCGACCAGGTATCATCTCCAATAAATTCTTTTTCAATTTTTACTTCCTTAACGTTTACTTCATCCCTTACCAAATCAATTAAATTGTCTTCTAGCTGAGTCTCTCCTGTTGTTACCACAATTATTTGGCTCAAAGGTTGTCTAACCTTGATTGACGCTTTTGCTCTTGCTGCCAGACCCAGCTCAACTGCTTTTCTGACAACATCCATTTGTTGATTTAAATTTGATTTAATTGATTCGATTTTTGACTCGGGAAAATTCTGCAAATGAACTGATTCTTTTTCCTCAGTAAGATTTCGATAAATAACCTCTGCTACAAACGGCATAAACGGAGCAATCAATTTACACAAATTTGTTAGTACATCATACAAAGTTTGATATGCCTCATTTTTATCAATATCGCTCTCACTTTTCCAAAAACGTCGTCTCGAACGCCTGATATACCAGTTGGATAAATTATCTACAAAAACTTCAATCTCTTTGGCCGCTTCATAAATATCATATTTACCCAGCCTGTCATCAACTAGTGAGATCAATTTATTTAATTCTGACAAAATCCACTGATCCAAAAAATTACTCGGCTTGAAGTCTTTATTGTTATCAGGTTGCCAATCATCCGTATTGGCATACATCACAAAGAAAGAATACGAATTGATCAACATTCTCATCAAACGATTATTTATATCCTGCAATCCTTTGGGGTCAAATCTTTTTGGTAAACCTGGTTGATTAATGGTGTACATATACCAACGCATGATATCCGCTCCAAATTGGTTCATGACGTCAGCCGGATCTACAACATTTCCGCGCGATTTACTCATTTTCTTTCCATTCTTATCGTTGATGTGTCCCAAACAAATAACATTACGATAGGGGAAACCGGTTGGCACTTTTCCCGCTTTATTTAAAACGGTTGCTATTGCCAAAAGTGTATAAAACCAGCCTCGAGTTTGGTCGATAGCTTCAGATATATAGTCTGCCGGATAAAAATCGCCACTCTCAATTTTTTTCTTATCATCTTCCGTCGCATTATTGGGGTAACCAAACTGAGCCGTGGGCATAGAACCGGAATCAAACCAAACGTCCATCACCTCCGGCACTCGATTCATATTCCCGCCGCATTCACATTTCCACACAACTTCATCAATATATGGTTTGTGCAAATCAGTCAAAGTCTTTCCCGATTTTTCTTCCACTTCTTTTTTTGAGCCAATCACTTCAAAACTGTGGCATTGATCGCACTCCCAAATCGGTAGGGGAGTACCCCAAAATCGATCTCGAGAAATCGCCCAATCCTTGACTCCTGCTAACCATTCTCCAAATCTTCCGTGTTTGATATGGTCCGGTATCCAATTGATCTCATTATTGTTTTTTACCAAATCATCGGCAAAAAGGCTCATCTTCACAAACCACGATGGCTTGGCGAAATAAATCAGCGGGGTGTCGCAACGCCAACAAAACGGATATTCGTGTTCATATAATTCTTCTTTAAAAAACAAACCCCGGTCTTTCAGGTTATTCATGATCAAGTCATCTACTTCGTATCGGTTTTTATCATTCTTTTTTTTGAGCGGTATCCCTTGCCCCGGGACATCAGCGGTTATTTGACCTTTGTCATTGACTGTGTTCAAAACCGGTAAATTGTTTGCCCGACTAACCACTTCATCATCAACTCCAAAAGCGGGTGCGATGTGCACAATACCCGTGCCATCCATCGTCGAAACAAAATCCCCGGCAATTACCAAGTATGCCTTTTTGTTTTCAGGATTTTCAACTATAAACAATGGTTCGTATTCCATGCCCAATAAGCTTTCTCCGGTCATTTCCTCTACTACTTCACAATCATTGCCCAACACTGTCAACCTATCTTTTACCAAAATCAAAAACTCGCTGTTGTATTTTACTTTGACGTAGTTAAAATTTTTACCTATCGCCAGGGCGACATTACCAGGCAAAGTCCAAGGAGTGGTTGTCCAGACAAGAAAATAAGTATTTTCTTGACCAATCAACTTCATTTTTATATAAACGGAATTATCTTTTATAGTTTGATAACCTTGCGCCAACTCATGTGTCGATAGAGCTGTTCCGCAACGATAACAATAGGGGACAACTTTGTGGCCTTTATAAACAATACTGTTTTTTTGTTCGTCTTTTACTGTTGCCATTTGCTGTAATACCCACCAAACATTCTCAATATACTTATCTTCATAAGTCACATAAGGGTTTTCCAAATCCACCCAGTAGCCCATCCGTTTGGTAAAGGTCGTCCACAGGTCTTTATATTCCCAAACTGATTCTTTGCATTTCTGATTGAAATCAATGATGCTTTGTCTTGGGTTTCCCGGAACAATATTTTCGATATCCTGCTTATTTTTTAGACCTAGCTGTTTCTCCACCTGTAATTCCACCGGTAAACCATGGGTATCCCAACCGGCCTTCCGCTCTACCTTGTAACCTTTCATGGTCTTGTAACGTGGAATAATATCCTTGAAAGCGCGAGCAATGGCATGATGAAGACCGGGTTTTCCGTTTGCGGTTGGCGGACCTTCGTAAAAAATAAAATTTTCTCCGCCTTCCCTGATTCGGATACTCTTCTCAAATGTTTTATCATTCTCCCAAAATTCCAACACTTCCTCCTCCAACTGAGGCAACTTTTTTTTGGGATCAATAGGTTTGAATGTCATGATATGCTACTTATATAAAAAATAATGGTAATTTTAGGATAATAAATTTTTAGGAACAAGTAAAAACTATTCCTTCTTTTTTATTCTTTCTCCCCACAATTCCACCAAAGGATTTTCAAACTGATAAAATACTTTTTGGCCGCCTCTGGCATTGCCAATCGTTTTTATTTCCGAGCTATCATAAGCTATCGGTTTAACCTTGATACTCTCTGCCTCATTAGAGCGATCTGGTTCGGCGGTAGTTTTACTTGTTTCTTTATTGGATTTATGTTTTATTCCTTCAAATTCGATAATGTCAAACAAATATTTTCCAAAACCAAAATCCTCCAGCATTATCTTTAACTCCCTTTCCGTCAACTTTTCGCCAGGTTCAAAAATTACGTCCAACGGTTTTTCGCAAAGATTATTGGCGATTTTGTAAAAATATTTGATTTTTTGTTTCAAATCACTGTAATAACCGGATAAATAATTTGCCATTTCCTCTTTGCTTCTTTTGTCCTGATCAATTATTTGGATAATATTGTCAATATCAGTCGTGGCCAGATATTTTTCCTCCTGCTCTTCTGTATCGCATAAATCATGATTATCAAATTCATCTTCATCTTTGTTTTGTCCGCTTCTCATCTCGCCAGGCAGAATATTTGTCTTTGTGTCCATATTCGCATCGTCAGAAAAATCCTCCGGCAATTCCGGCAACATTCTCGTCGTCAAATCATCTTCTTCTCTCTCGGGTGCAAGTTGAACTGTCTTAAACTCATTTTCCTCATTTTCTTTACCAAACTCGTTTATTTCTTGCATTAGTTCTTTTATTTCGCTTAGCAATTTTCCCCTTTTCTCTCCGTTGCCATTTGGTGTAAGTTGGGTTTGTTGCATCAATTCCCCAAGCAAGCGATTACGTTGATTTATCAGTTCTTCTTTATTTGGTACCCCCCGATCCCCATTAAATTTTTTCATCCAACTAAAATCTATTGATTCTTTTAAATCCATTTTGCCCTTCTCTTTGATAAATATTCATCAGTAAAACAATTATATCAAATACTTATATTTTTTAACCAAAAAACAATGAAAATTCTTATCGTCAGTTTGATCAAAAAAAACAATCAACCGGTGGAAAGCTTGATCGCTGCTGGCCAGTCAAAAAAACATCAAATAGATCACTGTAGCTATCGCGATCTTAAGCTAATTTTTGATAATCAGAACGGTTTTCAAATACTTGTTCCCGATTTGCCTTTATCAACCTACGATTGTCTTATTCTGCGGCGTCCGGTCAACCTTACTCATATTTCCCATCTTCTAGCCATTTATGCAAAAAAACACAATATATATCTTCTCAATCAAGACTCTATTATCGATTATCCGCTCTTTGACAAAGCCATCCAATATGCTTTGCTAGCCGAACAATCAATTCCGATCATTCCCGCCACCTTGGATACCGTAGAGAATGATTTTCGCTACATTTCTCAAAACTTTGGTCTGCCGTTCATTTACAAATGCATCAACGGTACTTGCGGTCTGACAGTTTATAAAATAAATAGTTCATCTGATCTTGAGAATCTCCCCAAATATCAAAAAAGAGCAAAACATCGTCTTTATTTGGCTCAAAAATACTGGCCGATCGATTATGATTTACGCATTATTACTTTGGGCAAAAAAGTACTTGGTGGTATGAAAAGAATTTCAACAAATCCACAGGAATTCCGCACCAATTATTCATTGGGTAATCAAGTCGAAAATTATTCCGTTCCCCCGGAGATTGCCGATCTGGCACTCAGTGCCTCCTCGGCAGTCAAATGCGAACATGCCGGAATCGATATTCTTTTTCATCAAGGCCAACCATATATCATCGAAATCAATCGATATTGTTATTTTGACGGTTTCAAAAAAGCCACCAGTATAGACGTGGCGGCCGAGATCATTGACTATCTCCAGCAAAAAATCCAAAAATAAAAATCATTTTTTTACTTTCGTCTCCAGATAATCTACAATCGCGTTGGCTGGATTGATGCCTGTGTATTCAATAAAACCCCTAAACTGCGGCGCTTGATTGACTTCTATCACATAGTATTTGCCATTTGACTCAATCAAATCCACACCGGCAATTTCCGTTTTAGTTATCTCGGCAGCATTTTCGGCAATTTCTATCGCTTCTTTTGGTAAAACAATTTTTTCTCCCCTGCCGCCCTGGGAAATATTTGCTCGAAAGTCTCCAGTAGGAATAAATCTTTTCATCGCGCCCAACGCTTTGTAACCGACGCAAAAAACACGAATATCTCCATCCGAAGGAAGATATTCTTGAATAATATAAGGAAAACTATCTGTTGTTAGGTCGCTCAATAATTTTTCCAAATCAGCCCGGCAATCCAACTTGTAGATCCCCAATCCCTTTCTTCCATTTGGGCTTTTGGCAATCAAAGGAAAGGAAAAACCATTTATAGCTTCTTTCAATTTCTCTTTTGAACCAAACTGCCAAGCATCAGGTTGAGGAATATTTTTCTGAGCCAACTTTTGCGCCGTCATCATTTTACCGGATTGATAAAAAAATGGATCCAATACCCGATATTCGTCGACCAGGGGAATATCTAATACTTCTTTCAGGTACCTGAGGGTAATCAATGCCTCATTCGCTTTATTGAAACTTCGGTTATCAAAATTGTATTGTCTATCTATTCCTCTGATTATTACAATATCCAAGTCGGCAAAATCAATTTCCGATCTTATCGAAAAAATATTCTCGCGCAACTCGAAAGCAAAATCATATTGAGAAAATTTTACGGCTTCATGCCCTTTCTCGATTGCGGCTTTTTCCAACAATTGAGATTCAGGCGTATTTTTAGAACCAAAAATTCCAATTTTCATATATTTTGTTTATAAATTTGTACATTATTAATTCTATCTTTTTGTTGTTCGATCACGAACTCATTATATATCTCTTTGATTTTTGTAAATAACATTTTCTCAATCGCGCTCGTTTTTTCTCTCAAAGTATTCAAAACATTTTTATCGATCAAACCGATTTTGGTCAACAAAGCCAAATTTTTCAGATTCAATCCTCCAATCAAGGTTAAAAATTCCATCTTATTTTCCCCAAGTTTTTCCACCAACTGTAACTGTTCCAAATAAACAGTTTCCTTACTTGAAGTTAGATAAGGATCTTTGGAATTCAAAGAAACTACATTTGGCCGAAACAACCTTTTGACTCTCGAAATTGCGTCTTTCAGATTTTTTTCGTTTTGTACCATAAAATCGGCTACAACTTCTTTCGGATTGTCCCCCCTGTTTATTCTTTGTGTTTTTACGTATCGATTTATTTCCAGCGCACTATCATAAAAAGCCTTAACGCAACCAAAATAATTATTGCCCGCCAATCTGGCTTGCATGGCGGCAATATAATTAGGGTGAGGAAGATTCTTTAATCCAAATAATTCCTGACTCATCTTGTCTTCCATCATTTTTGCTCCTGCTTCCGCGAAAATTGCGCCACGATCCCCGCCGATCTCCGCGATTATTTTGAGATTTAAAACATCTTTCAGTAACTCTTCCTTCAAAATATTTTGAAACACATGAGTAAATTCATGTGCCATCATCACGCAAAAAATTGAATATATCGATTTTCTCTTTTTATCCAAAATAATATTTTTAGTTTTCCTATCTATCCCCATGGAAGTTTTTGCATCATCAACTGTTATTCTCCATCCGTTATCATCGGCTTTTCCCCCCATTGGAATCTTACTTGTGTCCCTGGTAGTTTTAAGTCCCAATCGTATCAATAATTTGTTTGCCAGCTCTTCAAACGTTTCAACCGAAAAACCATTTTTACCCTCCAAAAATATCTCTGGATTTTCAATTTTCTTGATTTCATTTTCTTGATAAATTTCACGAAGCTTTTCGGCATATTCTAAAAGATTAAAACCGATTTGTGCCGGCTTTTCGAACGCTGTGCCATGTTTAAATTTATCAATTCTGGATAAGTTTTTTTCCGGTTTATTCAATCCCCGAAAATAATTCAATATATTGTTTTCTTCTTCGGACAATTTGCCTTCTTTTTTTATCAATTGCAAAGCCACCGCATATTCATACAATTCGGCCAACAAAACATTGATTTTTTTCTGATAAATTTTTGCAATCGCCAATTTCGCTCGGCACAATTTTTTCTTGCTCTCCAATGAGCCATTCTCTAAATCTATTAAACGTTTTTTTAAATTTTTGTCTTCTTTTTTAAATTCAACAATTCTTGCAGACAAATTTTTCTTGAATTCAAGATAAGCTTCTATTTTTGTCAACAATCCCTTCAAATCAGCTACTACTGAAATCCGCTCCGGGTACTTCAAGTCCTTTAAGCGGCCATATGGCAATTCCCCAATCTCCGGTCCTTCCTTTATTATAAAATCCAATAATACTTTTTTTGGTTTATTATTGGCATATTTAACCGATCTTTTTCTTTGTGATTTATTTATTCCCCTTTCTTCCAAAACTGCTTTTTCCAATCTATTTCGATTGGCAATCAAATACTTTTTTATTTCATTTTCATCTTTAAACTCGATTGATTCTCCAAATATTTCCTCCCAGTTCTCTTGCCCCTCTTTGGTCAAAAAATATTCCGGGTAAAAAGTATACAAACCTAC
>DAIRGB010000026.1:0-14125 GCA_036794765.1 Patescibacteria group bacterium
TTCATATTTTTCGCGAAGAGCGTACGAACAATGACAAGCGATAAATGTCTCTTCCAGATAACCGGATTGCCATAATTGTTCGCAGAGAGAGAATATTTTTGATTTGTCTTGATCTTTTATTTCTTTAAGAAATTTTTTGCCGAGTTGGCTCACGAGGGCAGTTTTGACACCGTATAATTTTATCGTTTCTTTAAAAAATCTTTGTCCGCTGGTTTTGGTTTTTTCGTCAGCGTTTTGTTTCAATTCCTGGCGGATTTGAGAAATTATATTTTTGGTGTTCATTGGAGAAATTATGATTGGTTAAATTTTTGCATTATTTCACTCCCCCACTTTTTGGCCCGCTCGATTTCGCCCTCTATGATCGGACCCTCTTTTCCTTTGACCAAAAAATCAACCGGATCTGTTAGTACCATACCACCTTTTAGTTTTAATCCTTTTTGAATATGTTTGGCGGCATAACCAAAAAGCCACATAATAAATTTGATAAACAAACTTTCTCCAGTCGCAGAGGAACCGGTACCAAATGCTGCGATAGCAATGTTTTTTAGGCTGCCCAAAGGAAGGTTTTTGACGAACAATTGGATAGGCACGGTTGGACGGCCGGCGTGGGTCGGCGAGCCGACAATTAATAAATTGAAGTTCAACGGTTTGGAAGAATCAAATTGTTTGACCGATAGAATAGTTGTCTCGCCGCCAATACTTTGTCCGATCGCCTCAGCAATTTTTTGGGTATTTCCGTAGAGGGAGTCATAGATAATGAGTGTTTTCATTTTTATAATATAAAGAATAATAATTACACTGCAAAACTTTCTGATTTAAAATTTTGGTACAACCTGGCTGATTCGGCGGTAAATTTCAAGACACAGTAATCGGGATCGGTTTTTCCTTGAGAATAATACATTTCGTCTCCCGTCCGCCAGATTTTGTTTTTACTGTCTTGGTCTTCCAAGACTTCCATTTTGCCTTTGAGCATCAACCCCAGGAAAGAGCGGCCGTCATAAAAATAGATGGACGCTTTGGGATTGTGTTTAAATTGTTTTACACGCATGGATGAAGTATTGGTGGTAAAATAAAAGGTTTTCAGACCGTCATGTTCTCTGGGTTTCAACATGGCCTTGAGATTGGGAAATCCCTCCTCGTCCACCGACGCGATTATGGTGTGGCTGCTTTTTTCGATGATTGACAAGCCGGTTGGGAGCAAGTTTTTATTCATAAATTATGTTTCAAACTGGTATTAAGTTTAAAATTCGGCGAATAAGGTGGCGTAGTTGTGGGAAAATTTTTGAGCGCACTTTGGGCAGTAGGCGTAGTAGACTATATTGGTTATTTTTTACGGGCCGTTTTTAAACCGATGGCGATAAAAATCAATCCAAGAATAGTATAAGCCGGATGTTTCATGTCCCCATCAAAAAGATAACCATAAGCATTGACAGCTATCATGGCGAATCCAATTGTAGTCATAACTTGACCGGAGACTTTTTGATTCATTGGTTGATAATAATAAAGTTTTTATAATTACATTTTTATCTTTTCGATTTTTTCCACTGGCAGCCAGTCGTCCATATTGCCATAATCGCTTTTGTCGATGGCAAATGGCTTGATGTTTTTGACGGTTTTTATTTCTATCAAAACTAAATATCTTTTACCGGCCCATCTTTTGAATTGCTGGTCGGCAAGTTGTAACTTGTTTTGATTTTTTAAAACCAGTGTCTTTGATTGGTCGGGAGTCATTTTGTCGGAATTGAGGATCGAGGAGACGACTGCTTTGGCTTTTACTTCGCCTTCGGCGTTGTTGTTGATAAAATACAACTCATCCCCCACTTCTACTCGACCATATGGCAATTTTCGCCCAGCGGCCCCGCGGATAATCATGGTTTTTTCGCCATATAATATTTTTTCCATCTCTTGAGCTTTGGCGTCGAGATAAACTACGTGGTCCATGGTTTAATATTTATAAATATCTGAGAAATGTAACTACAAATAAAGCAAATATCAGGCTAAGAAAATTCATAATTACCACCATGGAAATCAATCGGCTAAAAGAGGTGGTTTTTTTGTTGAGAAAATAAATGAAATAGTATTCAAATACTAGAGTAAAAACTGCAGAAAATAAGATATACAAAAACCAATTTTTAATAGACGATATTACAAATAAGACAACGAGCAGGGAAAGTAAATTGGCCAAGAAAACCGCGAGCAAAATTTTTTTGGGAAATTTGGCGATTAGAATATACAAGAATGCTATAAATAGTTCTACAAGTAATATCGGTATGATCATAATCAGAAATGATCTAACTTTGTCGCTGGAGATGATGGGAGTGGTCTCAAAGATACGAGCAGAACCATCTAAACTTAATTCAACCGAATAGTTACTTTTAAAATTATTTCTAGAAATCTGATCAGTAATGAACACTTTTTTTAAACTTGGTACATATATTGCCAGCTTAAAAGCCGAGGGTAACATATAAGTGAAATTACAAGATGAGTTTTGGCAATTTCCACCCCAGGCCAAGCCTTCCGGTTTCCAATAACAAAGATTTTTTGTATCATAATCATTTATATTTAGTTGTGGTATCAAATCCGAAATGGGAAAGGGAACTATGTCCTCGGTTTGACAGGTGAGCATTTTCGCATAAAAAGAATTGTCGGAAATTGTTTGATTATTCAGAGTAACATAGATATCCGTGGAGGGTTTTGGACCCATGTCAGCTGACGCAACCGAAGGGACGAATATAGAGAATACTAAAAATGTAATAACCGAAATGAGTTTATGATGCATATTTTTTTAATGATAATAATAATTTCAAGATCAGACCGCTTTCAAAACATTTGACAAGAAAACCCTCACAGAAACGATCGTTGCGAATGATTAAAGTAAAAATCTGGCGAATAGTGTCAACATCAACTGTAGTGAAGTCAAAATCCGGATCGGCCAACATTTTGTGGCCTTCTTCCCAATTGCGCCAATCAAAGGGGACGATTATTTTTGCGCTTTGCACTGCCAAACGGAATTCTTGTACTATTGGGGCTTCTTCACAATATGGCGCTTGAAATGATCCATCCGGATTGGAGGGTTTGATAATAATTTTTCCAAATATAGTCGTGGCTTGGATTGTCGGGATGAGATCAATTAATGCGACTACTATAGGTGACTGTTTGGACATTGGGAAAATTAATAAACCTTTTTTATTGTAATAAAAAAGAGGTGCCGGTGAAAGCACCCCTTTCTATCTATTTAGATTTTCTTGACCGGGATACAGATATCGACGATCATGTCACCATTTTTTTGTTTGCAGTCGGATGGGTACATCTCAAACGGTGGTTTGTTATCCGGTTGGTAACCACTACTCGGCAGCCAGTTGTTGTAAAGTTCATTCCAGTATTGTTCGTATTCTTTGGGATCTTTGATGACACAACGGGCGATGGCGTACTCGCCCCCGAAAATTTCTTGTTTACCGATTTCGCCATCAACTGACGTTTCTTTTGGCACATTTACACATATGTCCATGCGCAGCTTAGACTCTTCAGTGACTTCTGGACCATCATGGTAGATACAAATAAATTTTGACTCCTGATTGATTAGATTCCGTGGTCCGGCCCAGCTGCAAAGCTGATTAAATAATTTTTCAAAAAGAGCCGGGTTGCCTTTGTAGGGACCGATATGACGAAGGTAAGCCAGGGTCATATCGGGCAAAGTTTTAATTTCGACTTTCATGTTTGGTTGGTTAGTTGAAGTAAAAGAAATAGATGGCCGTCTATTGTTTTCATCATAATGAAAGTTGATCAGATAATCTTTTCGGTTATTGCTATTTTTGTGGCAAATCTTGCTAGCCTGATATAGTTTGGGTGTGGTGTGAAAAAAGGTCCGAAATTCGCGGGCAAAAGCTTGCGAACTGGAAAATCCGTTGGCTAAGGCTATTTCAGTCATCGAGTAATTAGGATTGGTATAGAGCATATTGGCGGCTTTTTCGATCCGGACGCGACGGACAAATTGATTGAGATTTTCGCCCATGAATGATTTGAAAAGGCGGTGGAAATGGTATGGCGAAATGCCGGCGGTTTTGGAGATTTTTTCCAAGCAGAGCGGCTCGGCGATATTTTTTTCGATATAGTCGATAGCGATATTGATGCGGGAAATATAATAGGTTTTTTGGTTATGAGGCATGAAAATTAAATAGTTTTACTAATATAATAATCTACTGGGGCGTAATCGTCGGTCAGGATTGACATGTCGGACGCAATCGGATCTTGATATAAATGTTTTAATAACTGATCCAATTCGGAATTGCTACTAAAAAAATTTGGTTTGTTTTCGGATTTCAACGCAATTAAAATAATATTTTGGACTTTTTCCCCGTTGGTCGGTTCTTTTACCGGAAACAAGTAAACTTGTGGAAATATATTTTTGTAGGTGAGATATTCGGCTCGTAAAAATTGACCCTTGTCTCCATTGATAGCGGAAATAATATTCAAGATAACTACACCGTTTTCGTTCAGAATGTCATAATTTTTTTGGATAGCTTCGCGGGTGGTTAGTTGGTAAGGCAAAGAATAGTGAGAGCTGAAGGCGTCGCCGAAAATAATATCATATTTTTTGTTTGTTCGGTTGAGATATACTCGCCCGTCTTCATGAAAAATCGTTAACCTCGGATTTTCTTTGAGTTTAAAATACTTTTGAGCCAACTGGGTAATTTTGGGATCAATTTCTACAACATCGATTGTTGCCTTCGGATAGTGCAACAAGAAATCTTTTGGAAATGAATAACCGGCACCTCCCAGCATCAAAGTAGTCTTAAAATCCGGATTAAAATGAGATCCAAGGTGATAATATTTAGTATATTCATATGCGAGATCATCTTTGTTTAGAAACATCGCTGAACTATTTTCGTTGTTTATAGAAAAAGTGCGAATTTTCTCTTGGGTTTTTTCATCAACTAAATCAAAAATCCAAATACGATTGTAGGCTGTATCAACATCTACAAAGCCATTTTTTTGCATCTGGTTGTTCAATTTGTCAATTGCAAACCAGCCAACAATCAAGATGAAGAGGACTGATATTTTTAGCCGGGCAAATTTACTAACTGACAATAAAATAGAGACCAAAATCAGTGTAAGTGATAAGATTATCAACATTTTGTCCGTGCCAAAATTTGGGATCAGATAGAATCCGGACAAAAACGTACCAAATATACTACCAGCGGTAGAGATAGCATAAAGATTGCCGATCGTCGAACCGGAAGTATCGAAGTTGGCCAATTTCAATTTTACCGCATAGGGCGAAACCATACCCAACAGGAGGCTGGCTGGAGAAAATAAAATCAATGAAGCAACAATCGATGTTATTTTTATATTTGAAAAAAATGCCTGAAGAAAAATAAGCAAATAATTTTTGCCAACCATGGTGAGGGCGATGAAAATAGCCGACAAAAAGATGATGAAAGACAGATGATTTGTGTCGGCTTTTTTGTCGGCAATCTTGCCACCAAGATAATAGCCCAAACTAAGGCTTCCCAAAATAACACCAATCAGGCTTGTCCAGACGAAGATAGATGTGCCGAGGTGCGGACCGAGAATTCGAGAACCGACCAATTCGAACACCATGACGATAGCGCCGCAAATAAATATCGCAATTTCCAAGATGTATTTACCGGTTTTCATCAACGACTTTTTTAGTCATAAAAATACTATCTGCCGGCGAATATTATAGATTCGGAGATTTGATCAAAATCGCTATACCATTTTTGAATTTCCGGGGAGGCGGTGCCGGCAACCAGCTGGTTGTAAAATTTTTCCTGTTGATCAAAATTCCAGATTTTTTCGGTGCTGCAATTGGTAGAATCGGTGGTAAAATAATCCGGCATGGTTGCTTTCAGTTTATTAACCGGGGCATAAAGTGTAATAATCACTTGTTGATTGTTGTAATAAAAAAGAAGTTTTCTTTCCAGGGTCACATTGCACACATCAAAGCGCGACAAAACCACAAAATCTTGAGCGAATAAAAATCCCACCGGTCGGACTTTTTTGGAAGAAGCCAGGGGCCAGTCAATATTGAGTCCAAAATTGCCTCCGGCCAATGCTTCAATATTTTTCGCCTCATCTTCCGGGCTGAGATCGCTGGGGTTTTGGGTTTTTCCGATTTCTTTGGTTTCGATTTTCAATGACTCCTGATCCGGAGATGGGGTTGTATTTTCATCAATTAATACTACTTGTGCGGGATATTCGAAAGAAATTCCCAAATTAGTATTTTCATATTTTTGTTTGGATTGATTGTCGTTGTTAGTTGCGTTTTGTTTCGATTCCTCGTTTTTTACAACTGTATTGCTACCAGTCGCCTCCTCTTGAATTTTTTCTTCTTTTTGGCTTCCATTGGTCGTTTTTTTGATTGGATTGTCGGTGGTTTTGGATGCAGGATTAATACAACCGACAAGAGACAGGAAAAGAGTAAAAACGAGAAAAAGTGAGATGGTTTTTTTCATAATATAAATGGTTAGAAAAAAATAAATATCTTGGTTTTATCATAAATAATACGTCGAAGATTCACAATTTGTTTGATAATAATTTTTGTTCCTGTTGGAATCTTTCGATGGCCAATTGGATCAAATTGTCGATCAGTTCCGGATAGGATATACCACTGGCCGCCCACAATTTTGGATACATGCTAATCTTGGTAAATCCGGGGATGGTATTGATTTCGTTGACGAGGATATCTCCGTTATCTTTTAGAAAAAAGTCAACCCTACCTAAACCTTCACAGGAGAGAGCTTGAAAGGTTTTTATCGCCAGATCTTGAATTTTTTTGGTGGTCTCAACTGGAAGTTTGGCAGGTATTTCCAGCTTGGCCCCATTTTCATCGAGATATTTGGCGTCATAGGAGTAAAATTCGTGGGTGGGAACTATTTCGCCGGGGACTGAAGCGAGGGGATGAGAATTACCCAACACCCCACATTCGATTTCTCTACCCGCGATAAATTCTTCGATGATGATTTTGACGTCAAACGAAAAAGCGGTTTTGACGGCGGCAACGTATTCGGTTTGATTATGAACTTTACTAACCCCGACTGAAGACCCCATGTTGGCCGGTTTAATAAAAAATGGAGTGCCGAGTTTAGCTACGATTTCGGGAAAATCAGGGATGACATCATCGAATTTAAGAGCGATAAATTTGCCGATCGGAATACCAGATTCTCGTAATAAACGTTTCATCACATCTTTGTCCATCCCTACCGCCGAGCCCAAAACGCCGGCGCCGACGAAGGGAATGTTGGCAAGCTTTAGTAAACCCTGGACAGTCCCATCTTCGCCAAATGGGCCGTGCAAGATAGGGAAAGCTACATCCAAGGAAAAATTATTTTCCGGATTGGTGAGATTTACGATGTTACCGTTACCTTGTGATGGCAAAACGATTTCTTCCAACTCTTTTTTCTCCGAGGCTGATGACGGAGGTAAAAAAATCGTATTGTCGCAAGGCAGCCACTTTCCGGCTTTGTTAATGACAATCAGTACCGGATGATATTTATTTTTATCCAAAGCCTCATAGACATTCTTGGCGGATTGCAAAGAAACTTCATGTTCCGCCGATCTGCCACCAAAAATAATGCCTATTTTTATCTTTTTTTGATTCATGATGTTTTTACTCCTTAAAATCATACTTTTTGCGGACGGCCAGGATGAGTAGGCCGTATTTGTCGATGTCTTCTTTGGTGTAAAATTTTTCGACAGCTTTGGTGTTCAATTTGTAGAGGAGTTCACAATCTATTTTTCGGCCGGTGAGTTCTTGGCCTTTTTGTTCGAGCAGGACAATTGTGTCGCCGGGTTCGCATTGAAAATCAGCCAGGCGAACTTCAAATCTTTTGCGGCCGTCTAAAATATCTTCAAAATAATTGGATTGGACTTTTTTGATGATTTCCATAATTGGATTGATTAAACTATTGATTAAATGTTAGTACTCAATCTTTATACCAAATGTATCAAGCAAAGATAATACTTCGGGGTAGGAAAAGCGGGCGTGTTTTAACTTATTTTGTTTCGGGTCGATATAATAATTTTTGGCACCAATAAAGTTGGCTTCTTCCAGATTGGCATTTTGGAATTTGCTGGCTTTGAAGTCGGAACCGGAAAAATCACATTTGCTCAGATTGGTGTTGATAAAATCATTTTCCCGCAGTTCGCAGTGGGTAAATTGGCTATCTTTAATACTTAAATCGCTAAAATCACAAAGGACAACAATACATTTTTGGAAAGACCATTTGATCAGGAAAGTATGTATATTGGCAAAAACAATGCCGAGTAGTTTGCAATTTTCAAACTGAACACCTTGGAAACGGCAGTTATCAACTTTAATATTAGATAGGTTACAATCTGAAAAGACGCAATCCATGAATGATGAACCGGAAAATTGGCACTGGCTGAAATCGCATTTTTTAAATACGCAATTGGAAAATTCTTTATTGCGCAAATCTTCCTTGGGACAGGTGATATTGATAAAAGTTTCCTTTTCAAAGGTGGTTGAGGTAAAGTTCATTGATACCGTTTGGAAAAAATAGGCTAAGAGTTAATTATAGCTTATTTGGGTCACTACCTTCTCCACCCCATTCCACGACAGTAAATCCTTTTCTCTCAAAAGGTTGAAAGATTTGGGGTTCAATTTCGATTTTTTCGTTAAGGGCTTTAAAAATCATAAAAACTCGCAGGATCGAATCGGGTTTGGGAGTGATGGTCAGAGGTGCCGTTTTTGCATATTGTTCATCGGCGAAATGAATGAGATTGTATTTATTATCTTTCATTTTCGGATACCAATAAACTATAAATTCATTATATTCTTCGGGAGTTAGGCCAATTTTTGCAAGAATACCTTGTAAAAATTCTCTAGTATCTTCTCCTTTGACAACAAAACCTTGGGAAAGATCCCAGTTAATCGGTTGGTTTGATATTCCTTCCCAGAAAAGATAACTGTATTCTTTATTATCATCGTGGTTAATGATTTTTCCGTCAGGATAAGCGGTTACTTTCCAACCATGAATAATGTCATCATATTTTGGATAGGCCGCTGAAATAATCCCGGCGTAATCTAATTTTACAGTCACATCTTGCTTTTTTTCTGGATATAAATAGATTATTGGTTTCGCCGGAATACTCTCGGCTGCGTGAAAATTATCATTTAAACCGTTTGCTGAACTTGGGAAATTATCAGTTTCATCTTCCGGGCATAATATTTTGATATCCAGAAAATTGGGAATATATCCTGCTTTGGTCAGCCCCGCCCAGCCAAAGATTATTGCTAGAATAATAAGAATAATAATCTGACTGATTTTTTTTGATGTTATCTTTGTTGAAGATTTTTGTTCCATATTTTTTTAGATATTATTTTTTAAAATATAAATATCCTAACTTTTTTATATAAATTGTCTAACCAAATCTTCCAACTGATCTCTTTTTCTGATCAAATGATCATGTCCTTGGGAATCGATGAGGACCTCGGCGGGTTTGAGGCGGCAGTTGTAGTTGGAACTCATGGACATGCCATAGGCGCCGGCATCTAGGACTCCCAGAATGTCGCCCTCGGCGATTACTGGTAGAGTGCGGTCTTTGGCGATGATGTCGCCGCTTTCGCAAATATTGCCGACGACAGTTACTGTTTCGGTTATGGTGGTATTTCTGGCAGTATCGCTGTAAATTTCTAGATCATGATAGGCATCGTACATGATTGGCCGGACTAAAACATTGAAGCCGAGATCGGTGCCAATATATTTTTTGCCACCACTTTCTTTGATAGCGTGGACTTGACCCAGCAAAACTCCGCATTCGGCGGCGACGTATCTGCCGGGTTCAATCATGATTGTTAGTTGTCGGTCTGATTTTTTAATTTCGAGATCAAGTGATTTTTGGAGTTTTTTGCCAAATGATTTTAAGTTCATGGGTTTTTCGCCTCGTTCTTTGTGATATGGAATGCCAAAACCCCCACCTAGATCAACGAATTCGAGGTCGGGAAAATCGGCGGCAAACGCGAGAATAAATGAAACGGCTTTTAGAAAAGAATTGGCAGACATGAAATGCGAGCCGATGTGTTGGTTTATCCCGACTAGACGAAGTTGATAGCGAGTAAGGATTGATTTTATTTCATCGATAAAGACGGGATTGATGCCAAATTTGGTTTTGTCGCCGGCCGTAATAACTTTTTCGTGATGGCCGGCACCGATTCCCGGGTTAATGCGAACGGCTACTTTGCCGCCCGGGTTTAAACGGCCATAACGTTCGAGTTGAGACAGAGAATCGGCGCTAAATAAAACACCAGTTTTGACGGCGTAAGCAATCTCATCATCGGAAACATTGTTGCCGACAAAGAAAATCTCTTCCGGCTGGTAACCGGCTTGCAACTCGAGAAATATTTCTCCGGCCGACATGGCATCAACCGACAAACCTTCGGAGCGAACGATGCGCAACAACGAAGGATTGGTATTGGCTTTGGCGGAATAATTGACGCGGAAATTGGGGTAAGGAATCAGGTTTTTTAAATCGCGACAACGTTGGCGGAGAATATTTTCATTGTAAACATATAATGGGGAACCGTAATTTTTGATCAAATCAATGGGGTTGGTTTGGCCATAAAATGAATTAGCTTTGGTCCATATTTCGTGGATGTATGTTAAATTATTTTTGTTCATTTGACGTCCTTTTTTAGTTTATGAGTTCTTTTACCTTTAGTATTCTCTACCCGAAATTTGACGATTTTTTTGATAATTGCAAACGGGATTGGTTTATCAATTGGAAATTGGACTGAACCTTTAGCTTGTTTGTATATTGATAATTCTTTTTTGAAAGCCAAAATGGCTGTGGGAGTTGGATAAAAACCAATATGGTTTTTATAGCCGGCAAAGTGGACCAGATTTTCTGAGAGTACGAAAGTGGGGATGCCATATATTATTGCTTCTTTGGCTGCGGGAGCCGATTCTTTTATCGCTTGCCTCATTTTCTCGAGAATTGTCTGAGTATTTTTGGGAAATGAGGCGATGTAGGAGTCGATATTATTTATTTTTTTGGGTGAAGAAAACATATTTTCAATTATTTTTCTGCTGCAAAATATTATTTTGGTACAATTGGAAAAAATCTTCATGTTAAATTATTTTTTGGCTTTTCGTATTTTTTTCTCACTTTTGCTTTTCGCCACTTTTCAATTTTTTCGTGATGGCCGGACAATAGTATTTCCGGGACTTGCCAACCTTTATACTCGACGGGTTTGGTGTATTGAGGATATTCCAGTAAATTTGGGGTGCGACCTTTTTTGGTGGCCCTAATGGAAAAAGATTCTCCTTGATGGGATTCAGTTTTTATGACGCCGGGGACGAGGCGACTAACGGCGTCGATAACGACCATAGCGGGAATTTCGCCACCAGTTAAAACGTAGTTACCGATGGAAATTTGTTCATCAACCAGATGTTCACGGATTCGTTCATCAAATCCTTCGTAATGGCCACAGATTAAGATCAATTGATCGTATTTGGCCAGCCGGCGAGCCATGGATTGATTAAAGGTTTTACCTTGAGGGGTTAATAATATTTTACGGGTTTTCCGTAGGCGCAGGTCGTGACCTGCCTCTACATTTGGGCGGACACGTGGGTCCGCTCCTACGATATCGGTCAAACATCGGTCCATGACATCAACCTTCAGGACCATACCGGCTCCGCCGCCATATGGGGTGTCGTCAACTTGTTTGTGTTTGTCGATAGCCCAATTTCTTAAATTATGAAGATTAATATTGATAATCCCTTTTTGCTGGGCTTTCTTCAAAATACTGACGTCAAAGACGCCGGTAAACATTTGGGGGAATAGGGTGATGATGTCGAAGAACATAATATTAAATTTCCAATTTCCAAGGCACGATTTTCAATAAATTATCAATTTTCAAACGGATTTATTTTTGGAAATTAGAAATTGATAAATAAAAATTTATTTCGAATAGAACCTTTTTATTTCTTGCGCTTTAAGCAATCTATAATGTCCTTTGGGGAGGTCGCCGAGTTTGAGGTGACCGATCCGAACTCTAATTAACTTTTGCACCTTTAAACCGACGTTGTGACACATGCGATATATTTGATGCTTTTTTCCTTCATTGATAGTGATATTGAAACTGATTTTTTCTCGATCAACTCGAATATTTGTAACATCAGCTGGTTTGGTCAAATACCCAGAAATCAACACTCCTTTATTTAACTTTTTAATAGATTCCTCGAGATCCAAGTCATCAAATCTACTTTTGGCGATAACAAAATATTCTTTACCAATGTGATGTTTGGGATGAGTCAGATAATTGGTGAACTCACCATCGTTGGTTAGGATCAATAGCCCTTCAGTATCTTTATCCAGGCGACCGACAGGATATACGGGAGGATTGAAGGGAACGAGGTCCGTGACTTTTCGATCGGCATGAATATCGAATCTGGTTGAAACATAACCAGCCGGCTTGTGGAGCAGATAATATATTTTGGACTGAGTTTGAATATTTTTTCGCCCTACTTGGATTCGATCAATGGTGGGATCAACTTTAGTTCCGAGTTTGTCAACAACGTGGCCATTGACCTTGATTAAACCTTCTTGAATCATCTCTTCAGCCTGCCGACGGGAAGCAACACCGCATTGGGAGAGATATTTTTGTAATCTGATTTTGTTATCAATATTTTTCATAGTTATCCGTATTACAATTAACACAAGTAGGTAAAATGCTTTGAAACTCTTAATAAACCCTTTAAAACACTTAAAAACTGAATTATTTTATATTATAGTTTGCAAGAGTTTAAAAGAGTTTCATTGAGTAAGTTTTAATTTTTAGGGAATTATCCACAGGTGTTTATTGACTTTATTCTTGCTGATATGTATAATGTTATGATACTAGAAAATGAGATGTTTATCTAGTATCCCCTTTAAAGGAGGGCAAAACAATACGATACTCGAAAGTTTTTTCAAACAAAAACAAAAAAATATAAACGAAAAAACTTTCAAACAAAAAGAAAAAACAAAAACAAATCACGACTTTCGAGTATTGTATTTCACAATTTTTGGGAGGGAGTATGTGCCGTATTATCCTTTAGGAGCCGAGAAAAATAAAAAATAAAAGTATATCGTGAAAATACGGGCGGGTTTTTGAACCTGTTTTTTTTATTTTTTATAGTATAAAATCTTGACAAATATAATATATGTTGTTTGATATTAAAATTTATTTCTTGGGATCAAAAAAAGATTTTGTTTGTTTTTCAACAGCTTCAAGGAGGTTTTCAAACAGGGAGACGACAGTCATCGGCCCCACTCCTCCGGGAACTGGCGAAACGGCTTTTGATTTTGATTTTACGTCAAAAAAATCCACATCGCCGATCAATTGAGAACCGTGGATCTTGGTAATGCCGACATCAATAACGACCGCATCTTTTTTGACGTGAGTAGCTTTTATCAGATTTGGCTGGCCGGCAGCGACTATCAAAATATCGGCTTTAGTTGTTTCATGAGTCAAATCTAGTGTCTGGCGATGGCAAATGGTTACGGTTGCATCTTGATGCAACATCAGCAAAGCGGTGGGCAAGCCAACCAGACGGCTACGTCCGATTATGACTGCTTTTTGGCCAGCAATCGGAATTTGATAGAACTCCAATAGGGAAATAATACCTTTGGCAGTGGCCGGAAAGAAGCCACCGGGAATATTGTTGAGTAATTTCCACTGATTGATATAGGTTAATCCGTCAACGTCTTTATCGATGTCAATCACTTGAAGTAATATATTTGGATCCAGGTGATTGGGCAATGGCAATTGAACGATAATACCATGGCACCCTGGATCCTGATTGTCGGCGTTTATGGAAGATATTATTTCTTCGGGAGAGGTCTCGGCGCTAAATCTTTTGACGACACATTTAACCCCCAATGCCGAGGCTTTTTTTTGTTTGACGCCAATATATGATAATGATGATGGATTGTCACCAATCAGATAGATATGAAGGTTTGGAATAATCCCTTTGTTTTTTAAACTATCAATTTTTTTAGCAAGTTTTTCGGTTATTTCACCAGCGACTTTTTTGCCATCCAAAATAATCATAAAAAATTTTTTAATTTTTAATTTTTAATTTTTAAACGATTTTTGTTT
>DAIRGB010000027.1:0-13907 GCA_036794765.1 Patescibacteria group bacterium
GATGCCGAAGTTGACGCAGACGGGCGGCAAAATCGTTGGTAAAAGTCAGGGGTTGATCGGCTTGCATTACTTCAATTTGTAAACACAGACTCTTGTATATTTCCAGGCGGGAGAGCCGGTTTTTGGCGAGATTGTTTAATTTGATAGATTCGAGGGAGAGCATGGGGAAAATTTTAATTAAAACTTATCAAACCTAGCAAACATATCAAACTTAGCAAACTAAAACGTAACTAAACTTGATAAACTTTTAAAAACAAGATTCATAAAAAAATATATTGTTTGTTTAGGTTTATGTTTGTTATGTTTGCTAGGTTTGAAAAGTTTGATAAGTTTATTACTCAAAATCTATATCTTCCAAATCCCATGGCCGTTCGTTTTTGATGTAGTTGAAAATGGGAGCCAATCTTAGTTTCCAGGGGGTTAAAAACGCTTCCCAGATTATCTTGTTGCTCATTTTGGATTGGCCGAAGGTGCGATCGACAAAAGTGATGGGGATTTCTTTGAGACGCCAGCCTTTTTGCCAGGCTTTATAATGCATTTCAATTTGGAAAGCATAACCTTCGGAAACGATATCGTCGAGATTGATGGATTGCAAGACTTCACGACGGAAACATTTGAAGCCGGCGGTGGTGTCGTGTAAGGGCAAGCCGGTGACGAGACGAACATACATACTGGCAAAGAAACTTAATAAAAATCTAATAATCGGCCAGTTGACCAAGCGGCCGCCTTTGATATAACGGGAACCAATGACCAAATCATTGTTTTCAATATGGAGAAAGAAATTTTCCAGAGAGGCCGGGTCGTGGGAAAAATCGGCGTCCATTTCCATGATGTAATCAAAATCATGCTTGAGGGCATATTTGAAACCCAATTTGTAAGCGGTGCCCAAACCAAGTTTGCCCGGACGTTGTATCAAAATTAAGTTTGAATATTGCGATTGGAGATTTTTTACGATAGTGGCGGTACCGTCAGGCGAATTGTCATCGATTACCAAGACATAAACATCCGGAACCATAGTAAAGATTTCTGTCAGCAAATCGACGATGTTGTCTTTTTCATTGTAAGTGGGAACGATGACGATTTTTTTGTTGGTTTTTGTTTTTACTGCTTCCATGTTTTTATTTGTTTTTGATTTTGGATAAAACGAAGTCAAATTCAGATAAATCAGCAATAATTACTTTTTGGTTTTTATCGACAATTTTCTGACATAAGTCACAGTGAGATTTATTTAGTTTTCTTTTGACGGGTTTTTTTCTTGTTAGCATGTTTGGTTTTAATATTTTTAGTTTTTTTTGATTTTTTGGTTGATCTTTTTGGCAGATCAGATGCCTTGTCATTGTTGATTGTCGTCGGATGCATGGTCGGATGCGGGGCGTAAAAGAACAGATGATAGATTACCCAGATAGCCGATAATAAAGAAATAATAACTGAACCCCACTCGAGCCAGGAACGATGATAGATAAATTGAACTTTGGCTTGTTCCTGAGCATTTTCCGGCAAACGGACATACATTTGGTTAGGACCGGCTTTATGAATGGTTAGATTGGAAGTACCAGCGGAATCGCTGATTTGGGCGGACCAGTTGGCAAAATAATTCTCTTTGAGCAGGATGCCTTTGTATCCTGTCTTGTCCAAAATCACTTCCCGCAGATGTGGATCATTGATAGTTCCGGTTTGTTGAACAAAATCATCACTTTGGCCGAGATCGAGAACATAATTCAATAAGTTGGCCACGAAACGACCTTCGTTTTCCGTCGGATAATTGTTGTAGTGATAAAGCAAGTTGAGTCCACTAAAAACCACTTTACCTTCTCCCCTATTCAGACCGGAAACCACAACTTTGTCATGATTGAGAAGAATCGGAAATGCGTCCGGACGCAATTCATTTGGTTCGGCATACAACATACTCCAAGCCAGTTTTTGATCACCATAGATCGCCGGACCAAATTCATTGAGATCTACATTTTGAAATATTTCCGACAAATCTCCCGCTTTGAAGTCCCAGGTGGTACCAAATTGACCGGGGTTTATTTTTTGAACAGGCGCGGGTAAAAAGGCAATCACTCCCTCCGGTTTGGATAAAATACCAGACGACTCTATCATGACTTTGCCACCAGCATAGGAGTATTGGTCCAATAGACTAAAAGCATTTTCTTTTTCCAAATAATTGAAATTGTTTAAAAAGATCGCATCAAAGTTTTTTAAATCATTGATAGTGTACAAGTCGATTAGTTGATTACCACGAATCGGGATCAGTTTGTCGCTACCAATATTCAATTTGGCGAGGACGAACAAGAAATTGCGATATGCGGCATCGTCACCGATTACTAAAACGGTTTTAGCATTGGTGGCCTCGATGATTGGTCGCGGTTTGGCGTATTCATAGACATTAAAACGTTCCTCTTTGATTGGATTATTGTTTGTAGATTTGAGTTGAAATAGTTCGGGTAATTTTTGAAATTTTTCATAATTGAAATTGGGGTAAGAAACTGACAACCATTTGACGGCAAACCAGTCCATCAAATATTTGGTTTCATTGATATTGTCATTGAGGTGAAAAACAGAATCTTCAAACCAAAATTTGTCATTACTGTTTAAAAGGGCTTGAGAATAATAGTCACGAGTTTGAGCCAAGAAAGGAAAATCATAATTGAACCAGACGGCAACAAAAGAATTGTTATGAGCGTAACGATAGATAGAATTGGCGGTATCTGCGGGTAAAACATCTTTTAATTCGTTTTTGACAACGTCTTCTTTATTGAAATTTCGAAAAACGGTATTTATATTGATGCTTTTGGTAAAAGAGATAAACGGATAATATTGATTGATGGTAATGGCAATCAAGATAGCCACGACGGCAAAACTGATTTGGCGAATGACTACACTTTTAATGGCAAAATGATAAGCAAGTCCAAATAGGATCGGCAGACCCAGACTCAAAAAGTAAAAAGTATCGGTGGGCGGGAGGGAAGCATTGTATAGATTGCCGGGAAAACCAAAGTAGATAGCTAAACCATATAAGGCAAATAGAATATTAAGAAAAAAGAAGGCCTTTAAAATACGCCAGTTGTCCCAAGGTAAGATCATTTTTTCGCGGCGGCTGATAGCGATCAACAAAAATACGCCAATCAAGGGCAAAACCAGCCAAGGAAGAAAAGCGCCGTAACCGCTATCCATCCAGGCGATGCGATTGTTGAGAACCGTGCCGTTTTGAAAGAAGCTAAAAATTTTGAGAGGTTGATGAAATGATTCACCACCGAAAAAGCCTTCACCAAAGACTTGTTTGATACCGGTGGAAACCAAAAACGGCAAGAGAGTAAAACAGGACAACAAGAAGGCAGGGAGATATAAATCTTTGAGCAAATCGTAAAATTTTCGGGTAAAACCCAACAGCCACCAGGCGATAAACACCAGGGTAAATACTGTTAAGCCGGTGATAATATAATGTCCGGAAAGAGACAGAGTAATAATTGCCAAAGTAAAAAAGTATAATTTTTTGGATGGGTTGGGTTGACTCAAATAGCGAACCACAATCCACCAACTCAAGGGTAAAAATGAGGTAGCGACAAAACGGGGAATTTCGCCCATGGCGAACCTACCCCAAATAGCCGGCATGGACAACATCAAGAGACCGGATAAAAATGCAGCTAAACGGTTTTTGGTGGATTCAAAGACCAACAAATAGCTGGAAAAAGCGATAATTATTACTGCCAAAATTGAAGCCAGATTGATGGCCAATTCATAAGAATTACAAATCAGATAGATGGCATAGATGATGAAATATGGAACGGAACTGTACCACAAAAACATTGGCATACCGTTGGCCCAGAGATGATTCCAATCGAAATTGGGAAAATACTCAGCCAAAAATTTTATTTTGCTCAGGTGGGCATAGGAATCGGTGCCAATCGGATAATCCTGCCAAAATCCGGCAACATAGCTGATATAGACGGCGGCGGCGGCCAGAAGCAGGAGATCGATGGTGATAATTATTTTTTGACTAAGGTTTTTCATTTTTTATTTTATTTTTTATATTTATTAGGATATAAACGTAGCAAACTTAACAAACTTATCAAACCTAGCAAGCATAAACGTAGCAAGTTTATCAAACTTTACTAAACTTAATTTTTGTTTGTTAAGTTTGCTATGTTTGTTATGTTTGATAAGTTTAATAATTAATATTCGGATATTTCGGCCTAGCTTTGATGGCTAGAAGCAGTCCGAGATTGAACCATTTTTCTTCCAAGATTTCATAACCGATAAATTCCATCAGGTGACGCAATTTGCTGCCGTCAAAACGTTGGACGTGGGAATCGTCCCAGACTCCCCCACCAAGGTTGCCGGGCAAGCGGGTCCAGATTTCCCAGCCGAGACGAAAATGTAGGTTTTCCGCAGGGACTAGTACGATCACTTGTCCATCTGGTTTGACCATGCGTTTCATATCTTGCAGGATTTCTACCGGATTTAAAACATGTTCCAATGTTTCTAAAATAGTGACGGTATCAAAACTTTGATCCTCAAAAGGAAATTGGTCGCTGGCAGCGTCATAGACAGAAAAATCGATGTGAGGATACTTTTGACTGGCATATTGGATAGCGTCGGGAGAAATGTCAATACCGGTAATCTGGGCATCAGTATATTTTGACAATTCGTTGGTAAAGGTGCCACCGGCACAGCCAATGTCTAATAATTTGCCCTTGGTGCCTCGCACCATATGACCGATTTTTTTGAAACGATGCTGATGATAGATGCGTTTAATCGGATGTTTGGCAATACTATCATCATAGTAATCGCCGGTGATCGCAGTGTGGATTTGATCTAATACTTGCTTGTTGATTTCTTTTTCCATTTTTTTGTTTTATTTCTTATCTAATTTTTAAAATGTTTATTATCAATGTCTAGTTTCCAAGAGTTTGTAAGGGTTTAAAAGAGTTCTATAGTGTTTTTTGCTTAGTCAATTAATTTCTTCTGTCTGGTTTTCAACAACCAGAGCATGAGGATTATTGTGATAATCGTAATACCCGCTCCCAACATAAAACTTTTGTTGGATCCGTAAGTTAGAGTAATAGTTGAATTTTCCGGATTATTTGGGGTGATAGCGACAAAATTTGGTCCAATTGATTCGATTTTGACAGCTTTACCGTCCTGGTCGACTGCTTGCAAGCGATCATCGAAGTTCATTTTGAAGATAATTTTTTCATTGGTTTTTAGATTGGAGAATTGGACTTGATATTTGTCGGAATTGATTATCTGATAGTTTACTCGTTCGTCTTTTTGGTCGGGAATCATTTTTGCAAAGGCATTGATGGCTTCCGAGTTGACCTTGCTGTCGATACGGCCGTAGAAAGGATTGGCACCCGGATCGATAATATTGAATAAACTTGGGGAATAATCGGGTAGGCTAAAAAGTTTGAAACCGCCATCGGCAAATTTGGTCACCAAATCAAAGTCGGCAAAACGTTCATAGTTTTCATAGTCAACATAATGAGTGCCACTTTCGGGATAGTTGACCAGGATGTATTTTATATTTAAGATTTTTAGCCAGGATTTAAGCAGTTGAGAATCTTCGCCCTTGTTGATTTGATAGGAAGCGTCTGCCCACCAGGGATTGGGCTGAGCATTGTCGGCGCCACCGCGGATTTGTGGAACATCGCTAAAAACATTGAGCCAGAAAGCCGGAGTACCGGTGAGATAGACGCGATCGCCGGTTGACAGATCAATATTTTTGTTCAACCAAGTGGCGATTTCATATTCACTGGAATGGTCCATTTGGTTGGGCAGGGAAATAAAATAAGGGCGGGAAATATATCCGTAGGAAATAACCAAGATCAAAACGAAAATCGCAACTTTGGTAACGGTATAAAGTGTATATTTTTTTATTCCTGAATATTGAGTGAGAATATGACTTAACAAACGAGTCAAAATCATAGCTAACAAAATTACAAAGCCCATTTGTCCTTCAACCAAATAACGGTTTGGTTGGGAAAACAGGGAAAATCCGGTGTGATAATATACGGCGCCCACGGTCAAGAAAATAAATGTCCAGGCTCCGATCAAAAACCAGCGGAAAGAATTGTCGTTACCCATCATTTTGTGGCGCAAAAACAAGGCCAAGGGCAATATTCCAAATAAAACGACCAGGAAGACAACCAACATTGGAGGAAGATG
This sequence comes from Patescibacteria group bacterium, assembly GCA_036794765.1. GTDB lineage: Bacteria > Patescibacteriota > JAHJAL01 > JAHJAL01 > JAHJAL01 > DAIRGB01. The sequence continues at coordinate 6,169 of DAIRGB010000027.1, forward strand.
AATTGAGTTTTCCGGATGAATATAACCACTTTGTAAGATCGATTGAATAAAGTTTAAATCATAGGAAAATGCGGTTAGACCATAAGCAAAGAGGCCAATAAAAATCAGACGGCGATAGTTGAAATTGAAAGTATAAATGGCGAATTTTCCCAAAACCACCAAAGCAATGATAACGATCAAGGCATAGGCACCGAAAAGATTGGTCAAACCGGTCAAGGCGATAAAAATAGCAGCTATAATATAATTTTTGATGTCGGGCGAGCGAAAACTTTTGATGAAGAATAAAACGGCCAGGGGAGCAAAAAATAGAGAAACCAAGTGAGGACCTTCACCAAACTGTGAAAATACAATCCAGTGATAAGGAGGATAACCGGCAATACTGGGGCCACCGGCGATTTGCGGGATAAAGAGATAAGCAACTGAAGGCAGAAGTAGATACATCAGAGCAGCGAGAAAGGCGGTGGTTTTTTTATTGTTTAAATAGTAAGTAAAAAGATAAATACTAAGCGGGGTCAGCCAAACAAAGAAAGCCACGATCAGACGATAACTATAGGAAACATCGAGTTTAAATAAATAAGAGATAAAGGCGATCAAATATGGTACAACCGGAGGATAGGTCAGGTGGACCGGGAAACCAAAATACCAAAGATTATTCCAACTGGCGCCGAAGTGTTCCAAAATATATCTGGCGTTGACCAAGTGGGCGCCTTCGATGTTTTCGATAAAGCGGGAATATCCGGGAAGCAGCAAGGGGTAAACCAGCAGACCGGAGATAATCAACAGAACTCCGATTAGAATACTGTGAGAGACGTGGATAAGATTTTTGTTTTCCGGATGGATGATTTGGGCTTCGACCGTGAGTTTATTTGATTTTTTTCGTTTAGACATCTTTTTCAATTAACAATTAATAATTAACAATGGATAACTTAGTTGAAAGTTGGAAAGTTTGTAAAGTTATGAAGTTCTTCTTTTTAACTTTCAACTTAATAACTTGAAAAACTAATAACTAATTTTTTGTTTTTAAGAGTTTCAAAGTATTTATAAGGGTTTTTAAGGGTTTAAGAATTATGGGCTTTAACTTTGATAAAGTCCGTATGATGAAGTATGTATCGATAACAAAATATCCAGTAAAAAATCAGCCAGCAAATTACAAATAATGTACTGATGTAATCGTGAAAAATGATTGAGGCAACTTCGCCGAGAAAAAAGGCGATCATGGCAACTAAGCTGATGCGAACGAGATTTATAATGATTGTGCCTAAAATTCCGATGGCAATTGTTTCAAGTTTGCTATTAAGAGTGAAAGGCCCTTTGAGACCGACAAACATACTGATAAAAAGCAGGATAAAACTTTGCCAACCAATACAGTTCCAACTAATAAAAATATTTATAGGATTGCTGTCTTTGATTATTTGCAAACCGGTGAGACTGGAAGAAGCTTCTATGCCAATCAGTTTGAGGGTGGAGACGACCATTTTGGCTTCAAAGGGAACGATGTGATATTGGAGAATGCGATATAGTTCAACCTTGCCAATGATTGTGGTGATAAATTCATTGAAAGTACTAACAAACGGCATGACCAGAAAAGTGACACAGGCCAAGATAATAATAATTTGAAAGTTGGAAAAACTAACGGTTTTAATTTCTTCCAATTCTCTTTCCAGATTGGTGAGACCGGTAGAAATCGCGGCCAAATTGGCTTCTCCCTTTTGTTCCTTCTGCCAGAATTTCCAGCTTTTGACTTTAGCAAATAATTTATTAATTTTATTTTTCATATTTGTTTTTTATATTTTGTTTAAAAGAGTTTGTAAGGGTTTATAAGAGTTTAAAAGTGTTTGTTGTTTGATAAGTTTATTTTGTCTTCTTTTTCTTCCTCGAATACCACCACCCGACTAAAGCCGGAATACCTAGTAGGAGAGTTGCTTCCGGAACGATAATGTGGGGACAGGATAAAATCGAGATGCCATTGTTGTATTCGATTACCAAATCATCGCAACAGCAATTGGTGGTACAGCGAGGAGAGGAGGAGGAAGCGGTAGCGGTGGCGGACTGACCATTGGGACTTTTCAAATACCAAACCAGATTACTGCCATTAAAATTAACCTGGAAACTGTCAATAACACGGCCGGGAGTAAAAGTGCTGGGTTGTCCACGATTGATTGGGGTGGGAGTAAATTTGTTTTTGCTGCCAATAGCAATGGTAAGATTACTGTTGTATAAATTTTCGTATCCAAAATGAGCGGTGTAGGTTCCGTCATTATTGGCATCAACGCATTCCAAAATTGGACTAACTTTTTTGATCGGGCAAACTGATTGTGCGGTAATATGTTCGGTATCGGAATAGGCAACTATTACACCACCTTTGTATGCCCCGATGCGATAATAATAACTTTGACCTTGGACAATACCCGTGTCTGTATAGGAGATGGTAGATTGACCGGATAAATATTGATAATAACCATCTTCCGGATAGGTTAATTCGGGATCGGTAGTGGAACGAAGCAATTTGTAACCATCAATAGTTTGATCGGTGTATTTTGTCCAATTCAATTTGATACTGTTGCAATCGTTGGCGGCAGTCAAAGCGATCGTTTCCGGAACTTGACAATCAACATTGCCGCACAAACTGATACTTTGAATGCCTTCCTGCGTGTTGGTTAAAGTTAGGCCGCTTCCAGATGTTAGAGTAGTTGCTGAAGTTAAGCGAGCTTTCAAAGTGAGCGAATTGTCTACTATTAAATTGTTTGGAATGGCAAAGCTCCAATCAAAATTATCGTTGTAACCAGAGGAACTATTGAGAGTAGTTAGAACATTACCATTACTATCCATTAAGCTAAAAGTCTCATACAAAGTAACAACGTTACTGCCCGAAGTTATTGTGTCGCCGGTCAGATCCAAATCAGTAAAATGCATATTCAAAGAACCGTCCGAAAAATTGTCGGGGATGCCAGTAATTGAGTATTCAAAATCAAGATAACCACTAGAAGTCGGGGCCGATCTGGTCAAAGAGACGCTGTCTGATGTCGTGCCTTTGGTGGGATATACGCCCGAGGTACTTGTTTTTAATGGAATATAAAAATATGCATCATCCAGATAAAGACAGTTTTCACCTTCCTGGCAAGTAGGGACTGCCATGGCATGAGCGGTGGGAAAAATGTCCAATTTGGGAAGAATACTTTTTCTCTCGTTTGTAGAATCAGTATTATAGGCCAAGCCGGCATCACAGGTTACCGCTTCGCAGGTTGCAGCTGAGTCACAATCTCCTTCGGAAGAAAGATAGGTAATGGTATAGACCAATTTCCGTTTGTGTTCAACATCGCAAGTGACAGCCGGACCGTTACCAAGACTGATTGTAAGAGTTGAGGGAGTGCTTTGATTGATAACGTAGTTGGTAGAAGTAATGTATTGATAATCCCCACCGCTGGCATTGACATGGCCTACGGTAAAACTATAGGTCTTATTGTGTTGCGGTTTGGAAGTCAATTTTAAAGTGGTGGAATAATTGCCGGCGGAAATACCTCCGGGATCATTGCCGGTTGGACAAGGATCGTAATACCAACTATAAGAAGGGTTTTGACGGTTAAATTTGACCGTTTTCGGGCTAGAGGCAGCGGTCGGACTTAGATAGTTGGGATTGTTTAAATATGCCAAATCATTGCTAGCGGCGGTAATTTCAGTCGTGGCCAGGTAGCTGATTGAACCAACGATAATAGCCAATATTACAATTATCGCCATTCCAAGCCGAGGCACACGTTTTAATTCTACCCAGAAGCGTCCTTTTTTCAATTCTTCAGTTTGTTTCTTTTCAAATTTATATATTTTTTGTTGCGCCTCAAAAGATTTGGCGGTTTTATCCAAACTTTTGTTTAATAATTGGACATTGGCATCAATCAAGTCCAGTGATGATCCGGCCATTTGTCCTTCCATGACGGCATCAGTGACGGAGCCAGTTTTAAAAGTCCGAACCCAGGCACCTTCATTGGGAGAGATCAAACCTTTCAAGGAAGCATAGGCCAAATGAGGAATAATATAGTAAATATAAGTTAAAAACGGTAAAAAATTATAATCCTTGTCCTCACCTCTTTCCAATACCAATCCGGAAATACACATAACCGGCAGGGCCATCAAGTTGGTAAAAACTAAACTCCAACCCAAAGTGGCAGTCCAACCGGGAACTTTGATGTGAAATATCAACTCACCAATCACCCAACCAATAGTACCGACGATAAAGAAGAAAGCCTGCATATAAAAAGGAGCGTAGAAGATAAATTCAATTTTTTCGATCAAAGTCATATGAGGTGAAAGCATGACTTTCCAGAAGTATTTTTTTACATTCCAGGTATGACCTTCGGCCCAGCGAATCTGTTGTCGGGCCAATTTATTTAGACTGTTAACACACTCACTGGGGACTCTGATTTCCGGGGTATAGCCGATTTTCCAACCATCGATATACATTCGGATAGTGAGATTCCAGTCTTCGACGATTGAGGTATAACCGTTGGGCATTTGCCAAGTGTATTTTTCCAAGACATCACGTCGGATGATAAAAACACTACCGGCAATCATCTTCATCGCGCCCAGATGTTGTTGAGCGGTTCGTTCAATCATGTATCCGCCCGAGAAACCAAAACGAATACCGGAAGTCACAAAATTTTCATCTTTATTTAAAACATGCCATTGATAACCTTGGACGGCAGCCAGATTGTTTTCTTTTTCGCGAGCAAAAGTATTGCCGTTTTGGACAAAAAATTCTTTTAAAAAGCTTTTGATGCTTCCGGGAGGCGGCACAAAATCGGCATCAAAAACGATAATAAAATCCGCTGTCGGGTTGGTTTGTTTGATAGCCTCTTTCAAAGCACCACCTTTGTAACCCTCACGGCTTTCACGGCGCAAAACCTTGATCATTTTATTTTTGGCATATTTCTGCAAAATCTGCGGGGTGCGATCGGTACTGTCGTCAGCAATAATTATTTCATATCGTTTATAGTCCTGTTTCAGACATGCTTCTATAACGCGTTCGGCGACGTTTTCTTCGTTATAAAATGCCAAATGGATAGACACAAATGGCTGATGAAGAGGATCATCAATCAAACCGATGCTATCCATATTTATTTGTCGGAACAACTTTTTGGCCTTGGGGCCGAGTTGGACCTGGTGTTTTGAAAACTTCAGATCACGGCTGCAAAAAGTGAAATTATCGATATTTTTGGCTGTCTGCGGCAAGATTCTATTTTTGTTTACTGTCCAACTGGAACTTCCGGTAAATAATTTTCCTAGCGCAGAAAGCCAAACCAAAAACATAGACGACAGGTCTTCATAATTTGATTTTTTCATTACCATGATCAGCAATTGGTGCAGACGCTTGCGCAAGCCGATGCGAGCCGGATGGACTATGATTTTATCCTTGCTGCGTTTAATATCCCAAAAAATATCTCGTAATTTTTCGGCAACACGATTAAAAATTGCCTGATCGGACATATTGATTTCTTGACGAGCAAAACCGAGGTCGTGTTGGTCAATTTGGTTGATCAATAATTCTGTTCTGACTTTTTTCTTTTTAAAACCGATTGATTTTTTTGATCGAATATTGGCCCGGTTTTTCTTCAACTGGTGAGCCAACATGTCAATCGAACTAAAAGTAAAACCCAAACCGAGGTTTGATTTTTCGGATTGAGCTTTGTCCAATGCTTGTTGATCTTTCAATAAAATGAAAATGGAAAACAAATAGTAACGGACGGAGTAAACAAAAAAGAACAATCCGCATATCAAACCGATAATTGAACTGGTCAAACCGATAAAATGAATTATTTCTGGGCTCATATTTGTATTATTTTATTTTGTGATTATTTTTTTCTTTGTTTTAGCAAATCGTTTGATTATATCTCATAAAATATTTTTGTGTCAAAGGTTTGGGTGTGGATAAGTGGATAATATAATATTTGTGATCTTTGTTTTATTTTTATACAAGCATATTCTTACGATTTTACTTATTAACAATTAACAATTAACAATTAAGAGAAATTGGGGCAAAATGACACAAAAAAACAGGCGGTGATTTGACCGCCTGTGGAAAAGTTTTTTTGGTTAGCTCGAACTTTTATTTACTTAAACACATTGATTACAGCACTGATAATGAGCCAGGAAGCTAATACTAATACTAAACCAATTGATGCTTGTGTGATGGCTTGCAGGGCTTTTTTACTTTCATCCGGACTACCGGAGGATATTATATAGAGATAACCGCCGTAGATAATAAATACCAAGGCGATCAAACCGGCTAAAGCCATTGCCAGATTAATTATTTTTTTAATCAGATCAGCAACCGTTGCCCCTTCTTCAAAGATATTGATATCTTTGAAAATTTCATTCAGTTTTAGGGAAATTTCATTTTGGTCTGGCGTTGGAGTGGCAACACCACTACCGCTGCCGTTAATGATGTAGTCCTCATTTAAACTTACACCTTCCAATCCCGGTAATCCTCCACCGCCAAGACCGAAAGAGGAATCAATTCGTTCTAGTATTGCACTAACAGGACCGGCACCCTGACCAAAGATTGTTTCGGCGATTTTTTTAATAGTTTCTGCTTTTTGCGTAGACGATTGGTTAGAATCAATGACAATCACTCCGGTGTCAATAAGAGATTTTACCAAATTTTCCATCTCGCCGATGTTATTAATTTGTGTATCTTTGGTAAAGTTAGTACCCTGAACTTTTGATAATTCAGCCATTACTTTATCGATATCTAAGATTTGTCCGCCAATGCCACCTGGATTATAGTTTCCTCCACCTGTCATATCAGCTTTAATCCAGGCACTGCTTGTAGCACCGTCTTCGGTAGTTATTTGGTAATAGACTGTGTTGGCCGCACTATCAAAAGTAGTGTCATCTGCTCTCCTGTGACCGACTGCGTCACCAATCGCCCAGGAGCCGATGCCAATATTCTCCTTATCGGTATGATCTTCTTTGTAAGAACGATAGAATTTGAGTTTGTTTTCATCTAGACCATGATAATAAAACAGTAAGATGTTTTGACCTTTTCCCGGTGATACCTCTAAATTGAAAGGGGATGGCATGTTGACATCCTTGGTGTCATACGGAGCGGAAATGACCTCCGTGACCAAATTCGTATTCTGTGTCCTAGCAGTTACCTTATTTGTATTACCAGTCACAAATATAGTCGGTTTATATTTTTCTGGATCATATTCCCCATTGCAATAATCGACATAAAAAGCATTTTCTTTATCACTATAAACGTTCTTTATAGGTACAAAAGTGTCTTTCATTGTTCCCGGAAAGCCGGCATAAAGAGAAAATTTTTCAATTTGTCCATCCTGGACTGCCTTTGATACTTCCGGAGACACGGAAAAGGATACTTTAAAAATATTGTAATACGGAGTAGGGCATTGGATATTTCCTCCAGGCCATTCTTTAAAATCCGGTGCGTAGTCTTTGGTGTTTACGACCCTTACATTGGTGATCCAAAGTTTATCATTTTTTGCCATGGAAATACTTCCACAGTTGTAGTTTTTAAAAGATGGACCATCAAAGGTGCCTTGACAACCGTTAATATTTTGGCAATCAACTTCAGCCTCGATAGCATGTTTAAAGGGATATTTCGGAAAATTGAAATTGAATGTGTTTTGATTGTCAGCAATAGTGGAACCCAAATAGACATAATCATCGCCATAAAACATGACTTTAGCGCCGCTTTTGGCATAACCGGTCCCATTTCCACAGGT
>DAIRGB010000028.1:0-13585 GCA_036794765.1 Patescibacteria group bacterium
CCTTAATCCCAACTTCAGATCGTATATTTATAAGAGTTTAAAAGAGTTTGTAAGAGTTTAAAAGAGTTTAAAAGCGTTTGCTATGTTTGTCTCCCCGTTTAGAAATTAAAAATTAATTTCTTATGCTAGCAAAAATTTTTTCCGGCGCTATCGTCGGGTTGGATTGTGAATTGATTGAGGTCGAGGTGGATATTGGCCAGGGGAAGCCGCATTTTTTTCTGGTGGGTTTGGCGGCCAAAGAGGTTGATGAATCAAAGGATCGGATAAGGGCGGCTTTGCTCAATGTCGGGGTAAAGTTACCCAATCAGCGGGTGACGGTCAATCTGGCGCCGGCCAATATTCGTAAAGAGGGGTCGGGTTATGACGTACCAATTTCGGTGGGGATGCTCAAGGCCGGAGGCTATATTAATACTGATGTGACAGATAGTTTGTTTTATGGCGAGTTGTCTTTGAGCGGGCGGCTGCGGCCGGTCAAAGGTGCTTTGAGTCTGGCGATGATGGCCCAGGAGAGAGGTTTTAAAAAGATTTTTCTTCCGGCAGACAATGCGGCCGAAGCCGCCCTGATCGATCAATTGAAAGTATTTCCGGTAAAAAATTTGCAGCAACTCATATCTCATCTATCCGGAGAAGAACAAATAAATGAATATATTTTGAAAGAAGAAGAGACGACAAACAATCATGCCTTTTCTATCGATTTTGCAGATATCAAAGGTCACGATCACGCCAAACGAGCCCTGGAAATTGCGGCGGCGGGCGGACACAATGTTCTACTCAGCGGTCCGCCTGGCTCGGGAAAAACTTTGTTGGCAAAAAGTTTTCCGTCGATTTTGCCGCCGATGACCAAACAGGAAAAATTGGAAGTTACTCGAATATATAGTGTCGCCGGTTTATTGAATCAAAAAATTGGACTAATAGCTGAACGTCCTTTTCGAAAACCACATCACACTTCTTCGTCAGCGGCGTTGGTGGGCGGCGGCAATATTCCCCGACCGGGCGAGATCAGTTTATCGCACCGGGGAGTATTATTTTTGGACGAATTTCCGGAATTTTCTCGTTTCGCTCTGGAGGCGTTGCGCCAACCATTGGAAGATGGAATTATTACTATCAGTCGGGCTTCGGCCAGCTTACAATTTCCGGCATCATTTATATTGATTGCGGCTATGAATCCATGTCCGTGCGGCAATTTTACTGATCGGGACAAGAAATGTGTTTGCTCGCCGATGAAGATTTTGAATTACCAAAAGAAAATATCCGGACCATTGTTGGATCGGATTGATTTGCACTTGGAGGTGCCAAGGTTGGATTTTGATAAATTAAAACAAATTACACCAAAAGAAAATTCAAAAAAAGTAAAAGAAAGGGTGATCAAAGCAAGACAGATCCAAAATTTAAGATTTACAAATACTCCGACCGTTACCAATTCGGAAATGTCGGCCAAGCAGGTAGAGATATTTTGCCAATATGATCGACCGGCGGAGGAGATTATAAAAAAGGCGGTGGACAAAATGAATTTGTCACCGCGGTCTTTTCATCGATTATTGAAAGTGTCACGCACGATTGCCGATTTGGCAGGAAAAGAAACCATTGATTCACTACATGTAGCCGAGGCTTTGCAGTATCGGACGAGAGTGGAATAACATTAAAACTGAAAAGGACGATCTTCTTGGGTAAATTTTTTAGTTTTATTACTTTTGGAGGTGTACCGCCCAATAGTCTCTTTGAGATACTTACACAAAGTAATCTTGTCTAAAACAGATACAAAGTTTTGCAAAATCGGCTCACGATTTTTGTTTTCTTTGATGCGTTTGACAAATTCGAGCAATGGACATTGGGGATTTCCAGTGTGAACACGGTATTCGTATCCCAATTTTTTCATAGCATTAAAAAACAGATGTTGTTGGCTGATAAATCGATTGACTTCTTCGACACGAGAAAAGGTGATGGTTTTGATTTTTAGATTCTCGGTGCGTTTGCCAACACGATAGGTTTGATCGCTACCGTTTTCGATAATGCTATATATAGCCAAAATACATCCTTTGAAGTAATCCGGATTATCAAGTTTTTCTGAAAAAGCGATTTTGGATTTTTCCGAATCCAATAGCCAAGTTTGAATTTCCTCATAGCCGTTTTTGACAAAATCGGGGTTATGGGGTCGGTAAATTTCATTGTCTGAAAATTTTTTTTCCAAGGTGTCCATAAATATTTATTTGGATAATATGGTAATAATATAATCCTGAAAAATCCGGGGAGCAAGAGTTTTTTGTCAATTTGGCGAGAGTGCTTTACTCGAGACAAAAATAGTCAAATATGACAGAGTGGCGACGATCAAACCAAAACCAAAACCCAGCTGCAAAATAATCAAAGTTCCCAGGACTAATCCTAGAACACCAAAAATGGCACTAATGCTAAAAAACCAAGGAATAAGAGGGGATGGGATTTGTTTGATAGCGGAGGGGTAAGGCATGCCAAGAAAAAAGGCCAAAGGAGCGATTTGAATGAAGCAAATAAGGATTTTTGATTGAATCGACCAAAGATTGGTGCCAGGGAAGACAAAAAAGCAGGATAACAAATTGACAACCAAGAGACCGACGATAATCATCGGAACCAAGTATCGATTTTTGGAGGTAAAAAATAAAGAAAAACGACTACCAACACCACTTAACGTTAAAAATATGAATAAAACAAAAACCAGCGCATAAATCGGGTGTCCAAGATAAACGGTCAAACGCCCCAGCAAAGAGACTTCTGCCATCATAAACCCCAGGCCAATAGTGGCAAAATAGTAAATACGTTGGCGGAGAAAAGATCGACCGAATCGATTAATGATGGGGGATTTAAACCAAGGCAGCAATATTATCAGAAGTCCGATTAACAAAAAAATAAGACAAAAAATAATTAGATTGTTGACTGCCGACGAGGTCAGATTTTGATCATTCCAAAAAGAATAATCGGAAAAAATTTGTGTTAGGGAAAAGAAGTTGAAGAAAAATGGTCGATCGTCGGTAGGGGGAGTAAGATCCGAGGGATATTGGTTGTGCTATTTTTTTTGATTAAAGTCTTGAATAAACCGACTGATCGGATTGTCTTGATTTTGCCCGGGAAGATAAAGAATCGGAAATTGCAGTTCTTGGCCCAGCTGTCCAATTTGCTCAAGCTGAGCGGCGGAGTATGGTTGTTTTTGGACCAAGACAACCGCCAAGCCTTGATCGGACTGAGTGCGGGAAAAATTGGCGACGACAGCAATGTGCTGGCGGGGATCAGACACACCTGATTGTTGGAGGGCGGACAAGGAAAGGGAAGCCAGTCGTTGAATTTCAGCCGGCCGAGAGGGAGAATACCAACGGACAAAAGACAAAATGCCCCGTTCGCTGAGATGATCAAGATATTGCGCGAAAGCTTCAAGGGTATAAAGTTGATTTTCGGTCAAGGCAAAAGCGTTGGCAGCTGAAGCCGCCCAGGTGTCAATCAGTGAAGCGACGATCAAATCATATTTTTTGTCTGAATTAGTTAGATGAGAACGCGCATCAGCAACCGCAATATCGACGTCAGGTCGATCGTACAAATGTCCGGAAAAATCGGACAATTTGTTTTTAACCAGATCAACAATCAAGGAATTGATTTCGGCGCCGTCTACCTGAGACGCACCGGCAACCAAACCGGTCAAAACATCATGCCCGCCGCCGGCACCGATCACATATACTTGCGGCGCGGGCGACAACAAACGATAGGCAAAAGCCGGTAAATCTGATTTGAGCCAGTCAAATTGAGACAAGTCACCGGAAAAATGATGAAGTGGGGTCAGAGCATTGGCGTCTATTAATAATGGTAAAAAATCCGGCGCGGTCGGTTGTGGCACGACAGGACTCAATGACCAGTAAAAACTTTTTTGGCTATGATTTTTCCAAGCGGTTATTTGCGAAATAGTATTCCAGCCTTCATAAAGTAATTGCGATTTTAACGTACTGTTTTTGGTTGATTCCAAAGAGATAATCTGAGCGGGATAACTTTTTATCAGCAAAAACAAAAGAGTAAAAATACATAGTAAGCGCAATAAATATGATTTAAATTTGTCTGGATGTGCATTCGAGAATATCAAGCTGGCAACTAGAGACAAAAGCGAGAGAATCAATAATGAATTTGGAGCACCGAGCAAATTGATTATTATCAGAACTAAAAGACAGCCAAAACCAGCGCCGAGCAAATCCGCGGAATAGAGATGATTGATTTGTTGGGAAAATTTTGTAAAAGACAAACTCAGAATCAAGCTACCAAAAAAGAAAGGGACAACAAAATATAAACTCAGCCAAAAAACCGAGTAAGGACCGGCGGGATAATTGATGCAAATCAGACCGAGACCAATCGAAATCCCCAAAAGAAGCGACCACAAAGACAATTGTTGCGAAAGTTTTTCCGATTTGGTCAAGCCGGGAAATATAAATAAAACCAAACCGGCGAGAGAAGCGCCGGTGAGACAAATAGAAATCGCTAGAAAAGCATAGTGATACCAAAAAATCACCGAAAAAATTCGGGTTAACACGATCTCCAATGATAACAAGGTAACGCTAACCAAGGAGATAGCGATCAGAAAGACAATAGTTGGACGAGTGCTTTGATTTGGCTTGATGATTTCCAAGATAAGTTAATATTTCAACTTTAGCGACCGATGCTAAAATATTGGAAACCTAGTTTTTTGACTCGGGCCGGATCGTAGAGATTGCGACCGTCAAAAATAAGCGGTTGACGGAGTGATTTTTTTATTTTGCCAAAATCAGGTTCCCGATAATCATTCCACTCGGTTAGAACCAATAGGGCATCTGCGTTTTTGAGGGCTTCGTAATTGTCAAAAGAATACTTAATTTGTTTACCAAAAATATTTTTGGCGGTTTCGATCGCTTCCGGATCGTGGGCGACGATTTTGGCACCGGCAGCGAGAAGATCACGGATAACCGGGATAGAAGGCGATTCACGCATATCGTCGGTTTTGGCCTTGAAGGCTAAGCCCCAGATGGCGATGGTTTTGTTTTTCAAATCTTTGCCAAAATACTTGATGACTTTATCGGACATAACATGTTTTTGGCGCTCATTGACTGACTCGACAGCTCGAAGCAATTCAAGATCATAATCATTTTCTTTGGCGGTTTTAATGATAGCTTTGACGTCCTTGGGGAAACAGGAGCCACCGTAGCCGGGACCAGGGAAAAGAAATTTTGAACCAATGCGACTATCGGATCCGATACCTTTGCGGATCAAATCAATGTCGGCGCCCAATTTTTCACAGAGATTGGCGAGATCATTCATAAAAGAAATGCGGGTGGCCAACATGGCGTTGGCGGCATATTTGGTAAGTTCAGCAGAACGCAAGTCCATTTTGATAATCGGAGCGCCGGTATCGATAAATGGTTGGTATAGCTCTTCCATAACAGCAAAAGCTTTATTGCTATGAGCGCCAATGACGATACGCTCCGGATGCATAAAATCCGGAACCGCCGCGCCTTCTTTGAGAAATTCCGGATTGGAAACAACGTCAAATTTGTGTTTGGTGTATTTGGCTACGGTTTCTCGTACTTTCTCCGCCGTGCCGACCGGCACGGTAGATTTATCGACAATTATTTTGTAACCGTTCATGGCCAGGCCGATAGTTTTGGCGGCAGCGAGAACGTGTTGCAGGTCGGCCGAACCGTCTTCAGCCGGCGGGGTTCCAACGGAGATAAAACAAATATCACTTTTTTGAATAGCTTTTTTGATATCGGTTGAAAATTTCAGCCGTCCATTGTCGATATTGCGGAGAACGATATCGTCCAGACCGGGTTCAAAAATGGGAATGATTCCCTTATTCAATTTTTTGATTTTTTCTTGATCAACATCAACACATATTACGTCATTACCTGTTTCAGCAAAACAAGCGCCATCCACCAGGCCGACGTAACCGGTGCCGATTACGGTTAGTTTCATGAAGAGATAAATAATAATAAAAAATTGATACTTAAAATATACTTACAATAAATATCATTTGTCAAAGTGATAATAAACAGCAAATAAATGCACTAAGAACAAAAACGCTCTTATTGACTTTATTTTCACGATATTATATCTTGATAATAAATTAACATATATAAATGTATAAGTTATTATTATGGAGAAGGTAATGAAATTAATTAAAAAGATTCTTTTAGGGTTTGTTTCTTTTGGCCTATTAATGCCAAGTTTTGTTTTGCCGTCAGTGAAGGCAGCATATCCAACCAATTTTACCTACGAAGCAGAAAGCATGATGAGAAATGTTGGTCATGTCGAAAACTATACCGATGTCACACCAGCAATTACTACTGTTAGAGCTGATGTAGCAACTGATGATCAAGGATATCTAGTTTACGGACCATACGTAAATACTCAATTACCCACCAAAGCATACCGGGCAATATTTAACATTAGAGCTGAAGGCGCCACAACATTACCGGTCGCCAGATTGGAAGTGAGTAATACGGTTCATGGTGTAATGGCAGACTGGGATATCTACATGAGCAATTTTACAACCCCTGGTGATTATGGAAATTTCTATTTAGACTTTATGAGACCTGATGATATCGGCACGATGGAATATCGTGTTTGGTATTATGATGTTGCTAATTTGGATGTGAATTGGATAAAAGTTCAAGAAATTACTGTTTCCGGTGACTATATGACTTTTCAATCAGAAAAATTGAGACGAAATGTCGGCATGATTGTAAATGATCTTGATGCATCTGAAGAAAAAGCAGTATTGTCAACTGTGGCTAATGGGGCAGGTTACATGCAGTACGGTCCTTATACCGCCTTTCAAACTGCCAACAATACTTATAAAGCAATTTTTAGATTGAAGACCGCTGATAATTCAAGCAGTGATGTGTTGGCAAGAATTGACGTCAGTAATTCCGGTGGCAGTGGAGAATGGAGTTACAAAGATATCAAAGGAACTGATTTTATTGCAAATGACACATATCAAAGTTTTTTAATTACCTTTAGTAGAATCAATGAAGTTACTCTGGAATTCAGGGTCTATACGTATGGGTTGGCTGATTTAACGTCAGACTATGCAAAAGTAGAAAAAATAACTTCAAATGCCAATGAATATGAAAGTGAAGAATTGATGTCAAATGTAGGTTCTGTTGTATTTGATGAAGACGCTTCCAATGGTCAAGCCAGACAAGCTATTTCAAATGATGTCGGCTATTTGCAATATGGTCCATATACTATTGAGCAAGCATCGGGTAATAGTTACAAAGCGGTTTTTCGAATGAGTATTACTAATAATGGCAGTAACGCTCCGGTAGCACGTGTTGAAGCCAAGAATAATGATGGTGACGGAGAATGGCGATATCGCATTATCAAGGCGAATGACTTTGCTCGCACTTATAATTATGAAGATTTTAGTGTTGATTTTACCCGTACTGATCAAGGTTCAATGGAATATCGGGTATATGTTTATGGTAATTCTATCGGTGCGGCCATTAATGTTGATAAAGTTTCGTTATATACCAGAAATGATAATGAATGGGTTTATGAATCAGAAGATAGTTCCAGTATTGTAGGACATGTTATTCTCGATACTACTGCCTCAAATGGTAAAGCCAGAGAAGCAACTTGGGTATCAAATGGTGCAGGTTATTTAGTTTATGGTCCGTATAGTGATGATCAGCCCACAAACAACACTTATAAAGCAACATTTAGATTAAAATGTAATCCAACATATAGTAATGAAAATGTTGCCAGAATTGAAGTAAACAATCCGGGTGGCACATCTCCATTTGTTATTAAAAGTATTAAAGGCACTGATTTTTCATCAGCCAATACTTGGACGGATTTCAGTCTAGTCTTCAACCGCAGACCAGGCGGAACTATGGAATTTAGAGTATATACAACCGATGTTGCTGACATTATTTCTGATAAAGTCACCGTTACTAAATTCTCATCGGATTCAATTACATATCAAGCCGAAGATCAAATGAGAAGTGTTGGCACTGTCTTGAATGATGCCACAGCAGATGGTGGTAAATCAGTTATTGCCGAAAGTGGATCAGGCCCAGGTTTTATGAGTTATGGACCATATACACTTGATCAATCTATGGGAAACTATGGAGTAATATTTAGATTAAAAAAAGAAGTATCTGCATCATCCAATACATCATTGATAAGGATTGAAGCGGTTAACAATGATGGTGGTGGAACATATGTATGGAGAGATATTGCAGCGAGAAGTATTGGAACTGATTATACGGATTTCTCATTATATTTCTATCGTACCGGAGCAGGAAATATGGAATATCGAGTTTATTACTATGATGCAGAGGGCATTGATGTCACATTAGATAAAATCACTGTCAATAAAATCTAGAAATATTCCGGTTTACGAAAAACTCTAGTAAATTATTTGCTAGAGTTTTTTGTTTGAAAAACTGTTATCAGTACAAACAAATTATCCAGTGTGATATTATAAAAAAGCATTGCAAAATATTATATTTATTGAATAACTCTTTATGAACAATACTGTCGAAAACCAAACTGTAATAACGAATAAATATCCCAAATGGCTAATGTGGCTAATTGTTGTTCTCCCATTGGGGCTTTTGATATATTTAGGAATTAGTTTTGTTAAGTCATACTATTATAATGCCGAATATAAAGTTGACTTTAATGAAGAAAATTTCAAGAATACTGATTTGCCTTTGTATATCAATGAAGATCCCAAAGATATCAAATTTGGTCCATCGGTCGTCGAAAATGACATGAAATATCACGAAGTATTAGGCTCACCTGTTAGTGTGGTTTTCCAGCCGGAAGAGTATCTGTATAACAAAAAAATAAATATATCAACTTTGTTCAAAGACAGCGGTGATTGGCAGATAAAATTAGTCTGCAACAAATGCAATGACAAAACCAACCCTATATATAATTGGCAGCCATATTATTATGGAAATTTGCGTGATTACAAAGTAATTGGAAACTTTGAAAAGACTAATTTGTATTCCAAAGAAATTACCGATCCTCAATCCGCCTCAGATATCGATAGTTGGCTAAAAACAAATTTACCACTAGGAAGTAGCCTAGATATCAAAGAGAATATCTACCCATTGTCTAGATTGCAAAATGAAGTACCAGATTTTGTCCCGGGTTCAGCTACCGAAATCAACAATATTATGCGCGGACCACATAGTTTCTATCTATATCTGGCTGACAAATTGGAATTAGATATAATCAAGAAAGATATGAATTCTTATGATGGTAGCGATGAAGTGAAGGTAATATTGACCGATGTTGACGGTAATCAAATTTTTGAAAACATTATCGAGGACGATGGTATCAATGTCAAAGATACTGAAAATTTTGGTGCTCCTATTTCCAAAAAGTTTAGTTACAATTTACCAAAAAATGGAATTTACAAGCTTTCTTTTACTGATTCAGAAATCAACAAATCAGACTGGACGATCAAATATTTGAAGGTCAATACCAACAAAATAGTATTTACCGGAACTATCTTGCTATTAAGCAAATCCGATCTATATACGGAAGTAAATGAAAGCAAAAAAATATCATTTTATGGTTGGACTTCCAGTGGAAAACAAAATGTAAATATGTATTTTGGTTCAGAAAACACAATTCTGCCAATTACCACCAAAGAATTGGGTACCGAACAATTTACTGAACTCACACCGGAAAAATACATTATTGCCATCAGGGGCAGTCTCAAAATTAATGGCGCTAATTTTGCTGTTGCGCCCGAGAGTTATTTTGAACCTTTCATCTACGATCTGACCAAACTGTCTGGTCAAAAATTAGTCATCACTGATTACGTTTTTGAAAAAGACAGCAATGATCAAAATTCTGTAAAAGTAATTAGCAGTTATAATAATTTGCCTTTGGGTCAAAATATTATCTATCAATTTAGAAACAAGAAACTCAACGATAGCTATAATGAAAAACTTGAACTATACAATAACGGTTTGTACTACCTTTCATCATTCGGAAATTATGAGTTGTGGGGAAAAAGAGATTTAAAAAGTTATAACTACAATACATCTGATATATACGAATGGCTCAAAGTTGTATTGCCGGTCAATTCCAGCCTGCTTTTCAATGAAAAGTTTGATTTGGAGCAGGAGAGTTTCATATCTGATTTGGAGCCACAGGGATTTGTTATGACCGAAAATCCCGAGAATGAATTGTCAGTCGCCTTGAGAGGTAATCATTCTTTCTATTTATATTTGGATGGAAACATCAAAGCCAATCTCGATATCGATAATCTCAACTGGCTGGAAGGCAAAGATGAAATAAAAATTTCACTCACCAACAGCAAGGGAGAGATATTGTGTGAAAATAATTATGATGATGATAGTAATACAAGTACCGATCATCAAACTACTACAAGCAACATAAATTATACTTGTGATAATCTTGCCAAAGGGACATATATATTAAAAGTAACAGGCATTCCGGATATTGTTACCGAGATAAGCAACGATTTTATGATTAGCAAGATCTCTTTCAATACCAACAAAATAGTATTAAAAGATAAAATATTTAACCTCGAACCGATAACAGTATATACCAACAATGTAACCGAAAGAGAGATTGATGCCTTCTATTCTCATAACGGCAAAAATCAAGACATTATTATTGACGGTAACGAAAAAATTAAATTTACTTTGTCCACCAAAGATCAAAATGTGCATAAAAAAATATTGTTATCGCGAGATCAAAATTCAATCAATATTTCCAAGGGTGATTTGATACTGACAAACAGTAATTTTGCCTTACAAAAAAATCAATGGTTTGATCCGGTAAGTACTTATATTTCAAATGGAAATCTGGCTGATTTTGCATTGGTAAATAATGTCAATTCAGAAGCAAGTTATATAAAAAGCACAAGTGTACTAGTTAGTAATCAATAAACACTTCTATGCTTATATCAAAATTACAGTCTTGGATTGGACTGGGATGTATATTGCTATTTGACGCTATATTTGTTTATTTGAATTTCAAATTTCTAAACATTTCTTCTTATTACATACCTTATTTCTATTTTTGGTTAATAAATATCGCTTATCTGTTTTTATTCTGGATAGTTTACAAAAAGCGATTCCGGAACTTGATAAACGAAGGAATATCTAATGACATATTGTGCAGAGTATTTAGAAACTTATTTATTGTTAGTCTTATTGCAATTACTTTTTTGCAAGTAGTTTTTTGGTTAATGGATAGTCAATTTTGGATTAGTTTTTATTTATCCCTCTTAGTAGTAGCAATACTTAGTGGGATGTTTTTGTTTTGGCTTGATAATGACAATAAGAGAACGCAAGTAGTAAATCAATTAGAAAAAATAAAATTTCATTCAAATATAGTTGAATTATTAAAAAAATATATAAATGACAGAATTATTTTAATAATTTTTTTGTTTTTCGTAGTAATCAAGGTGTCCATGATTTTATATTTTGGTGGCTCTTATATTGATGAGTATAATCATATTTTCTCAGGTATTGAAATATTTAATAATGGTCAATTAGCAGTTTTCAATCAAATTGGCAATTACTGGAGAGGTCTATATGTATCTATAATGACGGGTTTATTTCTCAAAGTTTTTGGACAAAGTATTCTTGTGGCCAAATTAGTTCCATTAATAATCGGCTTATTTGATTTTTATTTTTTATACAAAATCAGTAAAAAAGTCCTAAAGAACAAATACACTCAAGCATTTGTTCTATTTGTGTACACTATTAGCCCATTAATAATTTTTAATCATTTCTATATTCGGCTATATGTCTTTTATGAGTTTTTTGCCCTAGGGATTTTATTTTCATTTATTAATTTAGATAAATCTATAAAACATAACAGAAAACAGAAAGTGGTATTTTATGGTGTGATATTTGTTGCACTAAATATTATTTGTGGTTTAGCTAGTTTTGACCTAGGAGCTAATTTCATTCTATTAATCTCTGGTATATTATTAATTTATCTTTATTTCTCATATCGTTTTAATGAGTTATTATATTTATTTTTGCCGATCAATAATTTAATATCGCGTTTTTTTAATAGTGCACAAAACAAAATACTATTTTTTACTGCTACAGGATTGATTATGTTCTGGGAACTTAATATTCCAGAAAAGGTGCATCGCTTAGTATATGGTAGTTTATCATATGGGGCAAAGGACGGGTCCGGATATTACAATTTGTTTTTTATAAAAAATGGCATATGGACAATATTAGTCCTTTGTACATTATTAATGATAACAAAGATAAGAAATACATATCAAAGATTATTGATAATTATTTGTCTGTCTATATTTTTTGTTTGTTTTAGCTTAAATCCCCAAACCCAAGTAACAAGAGTATTGTTGTTTTTTATACCCATTTATTATTTGACCGTTGTTATGATTTTAGAAAATAATAAAATTTTTAATAATATAAATAAAATTATTATATCTATATTGCTACTCATCAATATTTTTATAAACTATCCTAAGGATTTTTTTGTAAGACCAAGCTTACCAAATGGAGAGATTTATTATATCGATTATCAAAAAGCTTACTCGTTTATTCAGAAAAATTGTAACAATAAAAACAATTTTGCCTTACTTCACAATCCATTTATTGGACAATTCTATAACTCAAATATTAAATTTACAAGCTATTTGGTATTAGATTTATTAGGTGATAGTAACGGTAAATTTTATTTTGATGAAAATAGAACAATGAAAACTTTATATGGAGATATTCGAGTATTAACAAATAAAAATTTTATTAAGGAAAATATAGATGCAAACAGTTGTATAATCATAAGCACGAAATATGGAGATAGTTGGCGCTATCTTTCACCTGAAGATTATAACTACCTTGAATATTATTATAAAAATAGAGAAGTATTTGAAAAAATTCAAGTTTATTACAATTAATTAATAATTTTTCTGATTGAATCTATCGCTCTTACCCCCAGAAAACTGATTAGGTAGTAAACGACCATTTTATTAATAAAACCAAAATTACGAAAATATTTTACACAAAATCGTCTCGTCCTAGAAAAATTATTGAGTTTGAAACTAGCTTTTATTTCTGATTCAATCATTATGATATTAGAAGTTGTCTCTATATCAATCGATATTATTTCTTTTGGGTCAAATTCATCATAATCATCCTTTCCATCCTCAAGTCTTTGAAAATAAAATATCTTTGCTTTTTCCATGAACAATCTCTGTTTCCCTTTATTGAGAAAAGAAATTGAATTTGAGACATGTCGATATTTTATTAATGGATCGGGTATATTCTGAAGTAATTTTCGTTGACTCAAGAGATTAAACCACAAATCATAATCTTGAGCAAACCTAAATTTTGAACGATAAAACGTCTGCTTGTCATTTCTGAACATTACCGTGGGATTATGAATGCAATTATTATTAATAATCTGTTTTTTTATGTCTTCTGGTTTGGTTATGCTTAGTGTTTTCCGGTTAGTTATCTTTGATTTTTCATCAATTACAAACCAACCTGATCCTACCAAAAATATATCCACATTAATATTTAAAAATTCACATTGTGTTTTTAACCTTTCAGGTAATGCA
>DAIRGB010000029.1:0-13528 GCA_036794765.1 Patescibacteria group bacterium
CTTTCTTGACTGCTTCTTTTGAAAATGCATTTACACCCAAACCATATATTGTATCAGTTGGATACACAACTATCTCATCATTGGATAAACTATCCACTATCAAACTACGCTCCAAGTCAGAAATCCGATTGTTCTTTACTTCAATTATTTTCATATTTATACAGACATTGACCTCAATTTCACAATCCTATCTTTTATTGGCGGATGGGTCATAAATAAACCAGAAAACCATGAACTTTTTTTTCTACCTTCAACGTTATCTATTGGACTTACAATATATAAATGATTCAGGGCATTATTGACATTACTCAACATCTTTTCTTGTGCGGACAATTTTTCCAAAGCAGAAGCTAAACCCTCCGGATATCTTGTTAACAACGCCGCCTCAGCATCAGCTAAATATTCTCGTTTTCTCGATAAAAACATCTGTAAAAACCTAGCAACAAATGGAGAGACAATGATAAATATCAAACCAATAATAAAAATTAAACTACCACCTTTCTTTCTAGAACCGCTCCCTCCCAAACCAATTCTCCAAATAATATCAGATAAAGCAACTATTAAACCAACAAAAACAACCAAAACCATACTCAATCTAATGTCAAAATTTTTAATGTGAGAAAATTCATGAGCAATAACACCCTCCAATTCACTTTTTTCTAATATATTCAACAATCCGGAAGTAATAGCAATTGAAGCATGGTGAGGATCTCGACCAGTAGCAAAAGCATTCATCGAATTATCCTGAATCACAAACACTTTTGGAACCGGCAAACCTGCAGTAATAGCGATATTTTCAACTACACCAAAAAGCCTGGGGTCATCTTTTTTTGATATTTGTTTAGCGCCGGCCAGATACAATACTACAGAATCACCGGCAAAATAGCCGATCAATGCCGAAGGCATTGATATCATTAAACCAAGAACAATTCCAAAATACCCCAAATTGGAAATCTCGCCAAAAAAATAAATCACCAACACCAGTAAAAAGACAAATCCCAAAACAACCACCCAAGTAATCTTTTTATTGTAATCAATTTCTTTATACATCAATCAAACTCATTTTTATAAAAAAAGGGATAGAGAAAAACATCATCTCCATCCCCAAATACTACCATTGTCCATTAAAAAGAAACCTTAACGTTTTCTCTTTCTTGAGTATTCTCAATCTCAAATAACTCTCGCTTTTTAAAATTGAAGACACCTGCCAATAAATTATTTGGAAAAACTTCCAAATGAATATTAAAATCCCTAACATTTCCATTGTAAAAACGACGTGCCGCCTGAATCTTATCCTCCGTATCAGCCAATTCTTGTTGTAATGACATAAAATTCTGGTTTGCTTTTAATTCCGGATAATTTTCTGCTACTGCAAACAACGTCTTCAAAGTACCCGACAAGTCACCCTCAGCTTTTGCCGCAGATTTAATATCTCCCTTGGCTGACATTGCCGCCGTTCTTGCCTCGGTAACTTGTTTAAATACACTATCTTCATGCTTGGCATACCCCTTTACCGTTTCCATTACATTGGGAATCAAATCATATCTTCTTTTTAACTGAACATCAATATCACTCCAAGCTTCATCAACTCGATTTTTCATTGTGATCAAGCCATTGTAAACCATCACCGCCCAAACCAAAGCCACCAAAACCAACACCAAAGGTAAGACCAAAATCCAAATCATATCGCCCTCTCCATTTTCAAATAATTATTAAACAAAAAGAAGACCCCTAAAGGCCAAAAAAAACAAAATTGCCGCTGCTATCAACATTAACAACGATAACAACGGCAAAAACCACGTACCCCAAAACTTATTGTCAAAACTTTTAGTCTTCACAAATAATCAAATTATTGTTTTTTTCTAAGAAACAACAAACCAGTTCTCTTGTTTTCCGAAACTTCATAAGCAGCCGGAATCTGAGCCAAACCACCCTCAGATTTTTCTTCCTTGGCAAAGAAATAAATTGTCTGCGGACGTCCACCCTTCAAAACTACATTTCGGGAATGTAAATAGTAAGTTTGACCCTTGCTATTCTTCTGATTGTAAGCAGCCATAATTAACTCCTAAAAAAATAACAGCTAAATTTTATCTTACTTAAACTTATCATATGGTTAAGCAAAACACAATAAAAAAAGATGGATACCAAAAATAGTATCCATCAAAAATTTTTTTAGAAAACAATATTGCTTTATCTTGTTAGAGGACGAGCAATACTGACTCTCAAATTTCTTTCGGCCATTTCTTTGCCATCACTCATTTCCAAAGCCTTCTTGGCTTCTTCGTCTGACGCAAAAGTGACAAAACCGAAACCTTTTGATCTACCTGACATTTTGTCAGTAATCACAATAGCTTCCACAACTTCGCCAAATTCAGCGAAGAATTCTTTCAATTGTTCGCTAGTTACGCTATATGCCAAATTTCCGACATAAAGCTTGTTTGCTGCACTTGAATCCATTTAATTTCTCTTTAAGCCTAAACATATAAATACTCGACCCTATCGGCTAAACATTTTTGGGGTCGTTTCCGCATTCAATAAGATACAAAAAACTTTACCAAAAATTTAAACCTCACTACTTCCTTATATAATATATTTCTTATATATGCAACAAGAAATTATTTTGCTTCAATTTTTCGCACCACTAAAACGTAACAAATTAATAAAATCAAAGAAAAAATACTTAAAACATAAAACAATACAGACAAATCATATTTTACCGCAATTGTTCCCGTAAAATACAAAGAAATAGAAGTAACTAAAGTTAATATCTGACTATTGATTGACAACATAGTTGCCCGATTTTTTGAATCGACCTTTTCATTGATCCACGTACTTACTGTCGGAGAATATAAACCTCTCAAGAAAAAGAAAATTGCCAATATCGGCAAAACAAAAAATAATTCTTTTGTTTTTTGAATAAAGATTAAAAACAAACCAAACACCCCGGCGTGTAGAACCAAATATTTGTCCACGGAAAATATTTTACCCAATTTGTCAGAATACCAAGCGCCCACTCCCCGAAAAACAAACATCAAAGCTGCCAACAACCCATAATACCAGGAATTGATCCCGATATCTTTATAAACCGGCTGAACATATTGAATAGTTGTTAAAGCCACACTGCCAATCAAAGCCGAAAAAATGAATATTCGAGAAAAATTTGGTTTTGAAAAAGCCTGCCGAAAAGATTTCTGTAAATCCAACCAAACAGAATCTCTCATTTTTGCCACTTTAATATCCTTTAATAATCCAATCGCAACCAGAGAAATAATAACCAACCCTATCTCAGCCATAAATGGCCACCGAGGATTGATAGAAAATAAAAAACCACCGATCAAGGACATCAGAACACCAGTAGAAATATTATTAATAAAATCCATCCTACCGAAAGTTGATTTAAATAAATTTTTCTTACCATCAAGGTTCAATCCATTGTACAACAAAGCTTGGTCAGCACCCTGTTTTAAAGCAGAACCTAAACCCATCAAGGCATATCCAAATACTAACCAATAAAAACCTTTGGCCAAAGCAAATAATATCGTACCAGCCAAAAACAATATCCCACCACAGAAAATAGATAGCTTATTGCCATATCTATCAGCAAAAATACCTGCTGGAATATTACCAAGAGTGGAAAAAACTAACCATGCCGACACAACTAAAGAAATTTGGCTCAAATCCAATCCTAAATACAACATATACAAAACAGACACACCAATACTAAAACTAACATCGTTAGTCATCATAACCAAAGTCAATTTCCAAATATTCCCCTGGTATTTTTGTTGCATGTTTTTAAATTAATTTTATAAAAAAGACCCTAGATAAAGGTCTTTTTTGAAAAACTCCGGGACTTGGATTCGAACCAAGATTGATGGCTTCAAAGGCCACTGTCCTACCATTAGACGATCCCGGAAAATATTTAACTGCCTTCGGGATTAAGTTTCCAATATAAACCAACAATTACAACCAAACCAACCACTATTGCTATATCCGCCAAATTTAACACAGAGTAAAAAGTAAAATCCAAATAATCAACCACTCGCCCACCATAATACAACCTATCAACAATATTGGAAAACGCACCACCCAAAACCAAACCAATCCCAATATTTAATCCAAAATTATTCAACCAATCCCGCCAATTTTGTAACAGAAAATACAAAAATATTATAATGCCAATCAGGGAAATAAGCAAACCATATCCGCTACCCAAACCAAACGCCATGCCATCATTGTATCGCAAATTAATATATAACCAATCAAAAATTCTTGTTTCTGGAATCTGTCTGGTTATTACCAACAACTTTATAATTCGATCCAAACTATACGTCACAACCGCTACCACTATCCACCACCAACCACTACTATTTTTATTTTTTGATAAATCCACCGATATCCCCAAAATTCAAAAAAAATATTTCAAATAAATCCAAAAACACTTTTAAACCCTTACAAACTCTCTAAAACCCTAAAAAACTAGATTCGTTTTGTTTATAAGAGTTTAAAAGTGTTTATAAGAGTTTTACATTATTCTCCAATAATCTGCACAATCACTTCCCGTTCTCTCTTAATAGAATCCAAATCAACAAAATATATTTGCTGAAACATCCCCAAAAACATCCTTTTGCGAGAAAAAGGAATACTCAAGCCAGTGCCTAAAATCGCCGAACGAATATGAGAAACACCATTACGATGATTTGTTTTCTCATCGTGTTTGTATTTACCATCAGGGATTATTCTCTTTACCGCCTCAATAAAGTCTTCTTTGATTCCCTCCTCACTACCCAAAGTCACTATCGCCGCGGTTGAACCATGAGAATAAATATTTACTACCCCGCTTTCAATCGAACCATTTCTAATCAAAGTAGTAATTTCTTTAGTCAAATTTACCATATCAAAAGAACCACTTGTCTCGAATACTATCTTTTTACTATCTATCATTTGACCTCCTTTTTTTCACTTCATATTTTTTTTAACTTTACTCTCAAAATACATAAAACTCACCGAAGCCACAATAACTATCGTAGCCAAAATCAACAAAAATATCAGCAAAAATTTAACCGTTACTCCATAAATATCCAAAAACTTCCATGCCAAATCCCTGCCATAATCATTGGCAATAAAAAAATACAAAACAGAACCAAATACAAACAAAAAGAAAAAAACATAAATTATCCAAAACAATACTTTTTTCCAATCTCCATATTTGAACCAAGTAAGAATTTTCATCCACCAACTTGCCCTCTCATAATTTGGAATATTGGCTACCAAATTTCTCATTTCCCCTACCGCTTTTGGCAATCTCTCCAAATCAATATTCTCAAAAAAATCCACCTGCTCCTCCGCTGTTCGATATAACAACATCAAAAACAAATCACAAGCAAACTGAATATCCGAATTTACCTTTATAACCATCCCTCCTACCAACGCCAAATTCTCCCGTCTGAATCTTAGTCCTTTGATATGAACCAAATACTCTTCCCACAAACGACATAAATATATTATCTCAAATAACTGTTTTTTTTGTTTATCCGAAAAACCCATCAAACCCAAATACTTTTCTCCACCATTGTCATTTTTTTTCTCCATATTTACTCCCTCTTTAGCATTTCTCAATCCTGTTGTTTTGAAACATCCCTAAAACGCATATACTCCGGGACAAAATACAGCTGAGCCTCACCAGTTGGTCCATTGCGATGTTTGCGAACCAATACCTCAGCCATATTTTTTTTCTCACTATCACGATCATAATAATCATCCCGATAAATAAACAATACCACGTCAGCATCTTGTTCAATCGAACCACTTTCTCGCAGATCAGACAACAACGGTCGTTTATCAGGACGACTTTCTACTGCTCTAGATAACTGAGACAGAGCCATTACCGGCACATTCAACTCACGCGCTAAAGATTTTAAAGAACGAGAAATTTCCGATATCACCTGCACTCGATTATCATTATTCAACGACCTGCCTTCAAGCAACTGAAGATAATCGACAATTATCATTCCCAAACCAACTTCCGAATGTAACCTTCTCGCCTTGGTTCTTACTTCTACCACATTTAACCCGGGAGTGTCATCAATATATAATGGGGCCTCAGACAAAGAACCCATCGCCATCTGTAATTTTTCAAAATCATCTTCATTGAGATTGCCAGTCCTCATTTTCCAAGAATCTAGACCAGCTTCCCCACAAATCAAACGATCAACCAACTGTTCTTTAGACATTTCCAAGCTGTAAATCGCCACTGGAATTTTTTCTTCAATTGCCGCATGTTGAGCAATATTCAAAGCCAAAGAAGTCTTACCCATACTTGGCCTAGCCGCCAAAATAATCAAATCACTTCTTTGCAACCCCGACAAAATATTATCCAAACCCTTGATCCCAGTCGGGACCCCTCTTACTTTCCCTTTATTTTTATGCAATTGATCAATTCTCTCAAACGATTCAACCAAAACATCACGGATCATGACAAAATTTTGACTACCTGCCACTTTGGAAATAGAAAATAACGATTGCTCAGCCTTATCCAAAATCATTTCCACATCCATTCCTTCTTCATATGCCATTCGGCTCATCTCTCCAGAAGCCGATATTAGAGAACGCAAAATTGATTTTTGTCGCACAATATTTGCATAGGTAACAATATGAGCGGCTGAAGGAACCGAATTCACCAAACTAGAAATATAACTCGCCCCACCTACCTCTTGCAATTCATTTTTTCTCTCCAATATTTCCGTCAAAGTAACTAAATCAACTGGTTCTCTTTTTTCATACAATTCCAAAATTCTCTCAAAAAGCAATTGATGTCCTCTTTTGTAAAAATCAAAAGGTTTAATAATATCAACAATCTTGACCATCGAATTTGGGTCAAGCATAACTGAGCCCAACAACGACTGTTCTGCTTCCAAGCTCTGAGGCGGTATTTTTATATCTTCAGACATATTTTTTCTAATTTATAACCCTACCTCCAAACACTTCTAAAACATCCTTAACCAAATCCAACCCCAATTCTTTATTAATCTTTTGTTGAATATCATTTTCCATTGCCGCTTTCTTCTCTTGATTATTCTTAAGCTGAGAATTAACCGAACATTCCAATCCGCAAATACAACCAACAACCTTCTTAGAAGCTTCTTCCCAAGCCAAATAATTTTCCGAAGACAACAGTTGATCCTTATGCAATAAAAACGGAACTTCTATAGAAACCTTATTACCATTTTTACCAATCAAACGCGCCATTTTTAAAATTGAACCCACAACCGGTTTAACTCTATTTAGCTCCAAAACAATATTCTGCCACTGTTCAAAACTAAGCTGCAAACTACCAACTTCAGAAACAACTTTATCAGATTGATTTACTTTGTTTTCATTTTCAATCGTTTTTTTTTCAGCCGTTTGGTCTGCCATTTCCAATTTCTTTTCCCTAATAATCCCATCATTCAAGTTTTTTCTTTGTGAAAAAACGATATCTACTTTGTAAACAAACAATTCAAAATAAACAGAATCAATATCAAATTTTTTCTTCAAAACTTCTTCCAATATTTCCAATATAAAAACCAAATCTGGCAAACATACATCATTTAACCAAATATACTCATTATTTAATCCTTCCAACGAATATTTTTTCAGAATCAAATCACGAACGTATTTTTGTAAATCATGCATCAACCGAAATACATCCACACCCTTAGTATAAATCTCTCTAAAATAA
This sequence comes from Patescibacteria group bacterium, assembly GCA_036794765.1. Taxonomy (GTDB): domain Bacteria; phylum Patescibacteriota; class JAHJAL01; order JAHJAL01; family JAHJAL01; genus DAIRGB01. Next base: position 7,721 of record DAIRGB010000029.1, read on the forward strand.
TAATCCAAAATTTTTGCTAAGTCTTCTCGTTTAACCAGCATCAAGACAATATTTGATAATAATTTTTCGCTAATCAAACCCAAAACATCTTCCACAATCGATACAGAAATTTTATCTTTGGAAAACAACAAAACCTGCTCCAACATGCCCAAAGCATCACGACCACCACCGTCCGCCAAACGAGCAATTAACTCTGCCGCTTCAATATCAATTTCCCTTTTCTCTTTTTCCACAATACTAATCAAATGTTTAGCCAAAACTTCCGTCGAAATCCTGTTGAACAAAAAAATTTGACACCTGGACAAAACCGTCTCTGGAACTCGATCAAGTTCCGTCGTCGCCAACACAAAAAGCAAATGTTCAGGTGGTTCTTCCAAAGTTTTTAGTAGAGCATTGAATGCTTCTTTGGTCAGCATATGAACTTCGTCGATTATAAAGACTTTTTTTCTCGCCATCACCGGAACAAATGATGATCCTTCTTGTAGAAATCTAATATCATCAATACCTCGATGAGAAGCAGCGTCAACTTCAATCAAATCCATACTTGATTGTTCAATAAAAGACAAACACACCTCGCATGTATTACACGGATTACCACGTTCATCCAAATTTAAACAATTTACCGCCCGTGACAAAATCCTAGCCAAAGAGGTCTTTCCCACTCCCCGTGGACCAGCCAACAAATACGCATGACCAACCTGATCAGACAAAATTGCCTGCCTAACCGTCTGAACAATATTATCTTGACCGATAATCTCTTCCAAATTTTGTGAACGATATTTTCGATACAATACCAATTTAGCCATATTTAACCCGCCGAGTTAACACACCAATAAATCTCTCAGCCCTCCTCTTTTCTCAATAATTTAGTTATCAATAGTATAAACTATATTTTTGAAAGCCGCCTTCGCCGGATTAGGATTGGTAGAATACGCAAATAGATATACTTCTACCTCATCATTAAGATTGGTATTATCGGCTTTACCAAGATTTGACCACTTTTTCCCATCACGACTATATTCAAAACTAACACTTCCCATATTTCGTTTCATACGCAAATATACTTTCGTATCATAGAAATTGACATGATCATATTTTAATACTACTTTCTCCTTCCTTTCCATCAAATACAAAGAATTTGGTTGATCATACTCATTTTGCAAAGAATGCGTATCATAAGAACGAGAAACTCGAATCCAATCGCCACTTTTACTATCCCTTACACCAATACCAGCATGTTGGAAATCAAACCTCGGATCAAAATCATATTCAACCTCCAACTCAAAGTTGTCTGATGACAAAAAATACATTGTAGGAGCAGTATCTGACGCTGACCACTGGCTAGTATTACCAGCCGCTGTAATTACCATCTCTTCTTTAATATTATCCACTTCATAGCTACTTTCTGATTTTTCCGCATTATTCCAATGCCAAAAATCATCAATCTTACCATCAAAAAAATTCTCAACAAAATCTCCCACTACTAACGGCTTAGTCTTGCACCGACAATCTTCTTCCTGGGAACAATTTTTTTCTCGACACACCCCTTCTGCGCAAAAACCGCTCTGACAATTTTTACCTTCCGTACAAACTTGATTACAAGCCAACAATTCTGTATTTACCGGTTTCGACTCCTTTGGCCAAAAATAATAAATTCCAACACCCAATAAAGCCAACAAAACAATCCCCCCGCCTATTATAATCAGTTTTTCTTTCATTTTTTTATAATTAAAATTATTTGTATTTTGAACTTACATTGTTCACTCTATCAACTTTCATAGCATTTTTTTCTGCTCTATCCGCCGCCTCATTTTCCACAATGTCATTCAGTTCGATTAACTGGTAATCACCATAACGACGTTCAAAAGCCTTTTGTAACAACCAATCGGCAACACGTGGATTTTTAGGAAGCAAACTACCATGCAAATAACTGCCAATCGAATTTTGATAAATAATCCCTTCAAAACCATCCTGACCGTTATTTCCAGAACCAATTATCACCTTACCCAAAGGTAAGTTTTTTTTCCAATCGACAAATGTTTTTCCACTATGATTTTCAAAACCAACCACTCGGCCAAATAATTCGGAATCAATTACCACATTACCAATCTGACGTTTATTACTCGCCACGGTATAAGCAGCAAAAAAACCCAAACCCTTCATCTTTCTCCCCTCCGCCGTTTGATAATACTCAGCCATCAACTGCATTCCCCCACATATCGCCAACATCGCCGCTTTTTTTTGACGCAACTGAACCAAAACCTTCTTACCAATTTTTTGTAAATCTTCAGCTACTTCCAATTGCTGAACATCCTGCCCCCCACCGAAAAAAAATAAATCAATATCACTAAAATTAAAACTACTATCACCTATATTATACTCCAAAATTTCTACTTTTTTTTGTCTCCATTTAGCCCGTTGCTGTAGACATAATATATTGCCTCGATCACCATAAATATTCATCGATCGGCTATACAAAAAACATATTTTAATAAAATCTTGATCCATATTTTATTGCTCCACCCAAAAATCAGCTAATAATCCTCTATTAGTTATCTTCTTTCTAAAATCAAGCATGCCAGTATACGTTGCCAAAACATAAATATTGCCACGATCTTTTAAATCAATGAAATCGCTCAAAATCTTATCATAGTTTTCTTCAACTCCAACCACATCCAAATCCACTCCCGCATATTTGAATCTCAACAACAATTCGTAACCACGAAGTCCAGATAAACAAACCCACTCTATACGATTTTCAAACCACTCAAAATTGACATCCCAAATCCAGGAAATATCACGACCATCGGCATAATTGTCATTTAATATTACCAATAATTTTACTTTTGACTCATTTTCTAAAATAGTTTTAATCAATTCATTAAAACCGGTAGGATTTTTTGCCAGCATCAAAACCAACTTTAAATTATCCAATACCACTTTCTCAAACCGGCCAAAAACAGGATTAAATTTATTGATTGCATCAATCGCCTGATCTCTCTCTAGTTCCAATTCTGACACCACTGCCAACGCCGCCAAAATATTATAAACATTAAAAAAACCGGGTAAATTGAGCTTCAAGTCAAATTCACCCCATTTTTGATTTCCTACCTTAATCTCCATTCCGTCAACCCCAAAACCTTGATACTGATTTGTTTCCCAATCAAGATCCGGCCGCTTAAATCCACATTTTCGACAATAGTATTTTCCTACATGGGCCAAATATCTCTTTTCATAAAACAAACTTTCTCCACAAATCTGGCAATCAGTAACATCAACACTTTCTCCTTTAACCGCTCTATCAGCGATATTTAAACCAAAATAACGAACATTTAAGCCACTCACATCTTTGCCTAAACTTCCTACAAAAGGATCATCGGCATTCAAAATCAGATTACTTCCTGCCGGCATCTCGGATATTGCTTGTTTGACTATCGTCTTCAAATGATTTAACTCTCCAAATCTATCCAATTGATCCCTAAAAAAATTGGTTACAACCAACTGACGACAAAACAACTTCGGCATAATGTTTTTCAAATCGGCCTCATCAACCTCAAAAACACCAATATCATAATCAACTTTCCCCGACCAATCGCACTCTTTAATCAAACTAGATATTAACCCCTTTCCAAATTTGATCCCTCGCCATTGCAAACAATATTAGAACCTCCCGTTTCCAAAACTTTTTTTATTAACCTAGAAGTGGCAGTTTTACCATTGGTGCCTGTGACTACAATCGTACCCAAACGTAATTGCCGACAAAATTTATACAAAATCTCCGGTTCAATAGTCCTGGCAATCAACCCGGGCAAAGATGTTCCGCCACGTCGAAAAAAACCCAAACAAAATACTAAAATTTTTCCCAGCCAAACGGCCATATAATATCTCATACGTATATTTTAGCAAAGAAAACTCCAAACAATAAAAAAAGCCTGCAAAATTATTTTGGCAGGCCTATTTTTTATTCACTTCTCTCTTCCTCTAAGCTACTCCCAGAATCGAATACACATAATCACCAGAAGGAGTTTTAACCGAAACGCTCTCACTACTTGATTTATTCAACAAAGCTCGTCCCAACGGAGACTCGTTGGAAATAAAACCATTGGCCGGATCAGCTTCCAAGGAAGTCACAATCGTATACTCTTTGCTCAAAGAACCAAACTTCACCATAACCGTGGAACCCAAACCGACTTTCGATTCATTCTTTGCCACCGCTTTTTTTCCAATCATTTTCCTCAATTCCGAAATTCTTTTCTGCCAGTACAGAACCTCCATTTTTGCTTCCGAATACTCCGCTGTTTCTAAAATGGAACGACCCAACTTTACCAATTCCTTTAACCTTCCTTCTGCGTCACGATATTTTCTAAATGAAAACTGCAATCTTTCAGAAATCCTTCCCATCTTTTTGCTTGTACCATACTTTATTGCACTCATACTTACACCTCCATCTAAAAAAATCTTCTACTTACACAATAAAAGATTCTTATTAAAGCAAAGATGAAAGTATTATTAAAAGCATTTTAATCTTTAGTCACATTCTTCAAAACAGGCATTCTAACTATAAAAGTTGAACCCTTACCCAACACACTTTTTGCTTTTATCTCACCCTTATGTGCGGTCACGATCCATTTGCATATTGCCAAACCCAAACCAGAACCGCCTCTAACCCGACTTCTCGATTTATCCACACGATAAAAACGATCAAAAATAAAATCAATCTGTTCTTTCGGAATTCCTATTCCATTATCTGCGACCTCAATTACCAATTCTCTTCTTTTTTTTGCACTCCGATATATTCTCACAACAATCAGACCATTTGTTTTGGTATATTTCAAACTATTCTCAATAATATTCCACAACAAAGCTTGAATTTTTTCCAAATCAGCCACCACCAATAAATTTTCTACTTTAGTAAACTTGACCATCTTGCCACTATGATCGATATATTTCAATTTTCGCATCATATCTTCAATCAAATCCTCAACCCAAAACTCGCTATATCGCAAACCTATTTGCCCACTTTCCAACTTTGTCAACATCGTCAAATCCTCAACCATTCTTTTCATCCTCCTAGACTCATTTTCAACCAATTTTAATACACTGACATATTCTTTTTTATCTGTTTTTCTGTCCTGCAAAACCACCTCCACATTCCCGGAAATAACCGTCAAAGGTGTACGCAACTCATGTGAAACATCAGCCAAAAAATCAGTCTGTCTTTTAAGTAACAACGACAACTTATTGTGAGCAATCTCCAAATTACGATAAGAGATTTCAATCTGCTCTTCCAACTTTGCACTCATACTTACATCATCAAAAGCACAAACCACTCCGGAAACCAGGCCATCTTGTTCAAAAAATGGATTTATTCTCACATTTATAAATAACATTTTGTTATCAATCGGCTCTGCCAATTTATATCGATCAACATGATAAGGTCTCAGAGTACGAATAACCCAATTCGACCATTCAGCCAAGATTGCAATATTCGGAAAAGCATCCTTCAAATCCAAACCGCGAACCATATTTATTTTTTTTCCAAACAAAACTTCCACTTGATTATTAATTGAACTCACTTTCAAATTTTTATCCAAAGTAATTATTCCCGTCGCAATCGTCTCCAACACCCTTTTGTTTAAGCTATTCATCTTTTGAAAATCACTTTCCAATTTCAACTTATCGGAAATATCGGTTATAACACCTATCGATTTTATATCCAAGTCACGATCCACGTTTTTACTTACCGCCAAAAAAACTGGAATTCTTCGTCCACTTTTATGTTTTAATTTTATATTATACTTAAACACC
>DAIRGB010000030.1:0-13407 GCA_036794765.1 Patescibacteria group bacterium
CCCGACAAGGAATTTCGCTACCTTAGGACCGTTATAGTTACGGCCGCCATTCACTAGGGCTTCGGGGTCCAGCTTCCCCCGCCTAAGCGGGGTAACCAAACCCGTTAACCTTCTAGCATTGGGCAGGTGTCAGTCCCTATACATTGCCTTGCGGCTTTGCAGAGACCTGTGTTTTTGTTAAACAGTTGCAGGGATTCTTTCGCTGCGGCCTGAACTTTTATCTCGCATAAGCTAAACAAAGTCAGGCAGGCCTTATCCCGAAGTTACGGCCGCTGTTTTGCAGAGTTCCTTGGCAAAGGTTCTATCGATCGCCTTGGTGCATTACGCACCAATCCACCAGTGTCGGTTTCCGGTACGGATACGAATAGTTTGTAACTTAGAGGTTTTTCTTGTCAAATGAGATGAATTGTATCCGTCGCTTCTAAAAGCAACATTTCATTCGGTGCTCGAAGTTGAAATTGACCTTCCGGATTTTCCTAGAAGATCCTCCTTACACCTTAGACGTGTATAGCCAAAACACGCACAATCTACCCTTTTGCGTTACCCCATCGTCAAGCGCATCGTGTACTAGAGGCCACTATAATCATACCCGAAGGTACAAATATAGATGATACCAATAGACTCAAATTGCTTTTGGTAAACTATTCGCAGTAGCAGAATATTAACTGCTTGTCCATCGCCTACGCCTTTCGGCCTCGACTTAGGACCGACTAACCCTGGGACGATTAACGGTGCCCAGGAAACCTTGGATTTTCGGCGTTCCGAATTTTCATCGGAATTTTGACGCTACTCATACCAACATTCTCACTTCTATGCACTCCATCACTCCTTACGGTATAACTTCAACGCGCATAGAACGCTCCCCTACCACTTTCGTGTTTCACTATCGAGAAACACGAAGTTTCAAGTTTCAAGTTTTAAGTTTCAAATATAAAGCATAATTGTTACTTGGCACTTGTTGCTTGGCACTTGTGATTCGCGTTAGCGAAACACGAAAATCCATGTCTTCGGTACATAGCTTGAGCCCCGTTAAATCTTCGGCGCATCATCACTTGACCAGTGAGCTGTTACGCACTCTTTAAAGGAATGGCTGCTTCTAAGCCAACCTCCTGGCTGTCTGAGCAATAAAACATCCTTAAACACTTAGCTATGATTTGGGGACCTTAGACGATGGTCTGGGCTGTTTCCCTTTTGACTATGAAACTTAGCTCCCACAGTCTGACTCCGCGTATATACAAAGAATAATTCGGAGTTTGATTAGATAGAGTAAGCTTACGCTCCTCAAACCCATTCAGTGCTCTACCTATCCTTATTAAATACACGGGCTATACCTAAATATATTTCGGGGAGAACCAGCTATCTCCGGGTTCGATTGGAATTTCTCCTCTATCCACAGCTCATCCACTAGATTTGCACCTCTAATTGGTTCGGACCTCCGCCACAGTTTAATGTGGTTTCATCCTGGCCATGGATAGCTCACCCGGTTTCGGGTCTAATATAAGCGACAGATTCGGCCATTTAAGCCTCGCTTTCACTATGGCTACGTCACGAAGTGACTTAACCTAAGCCGCTCATAATTAAGTCGTTGGTTCATTCTTCAATAGGCACGCCATCACCCTTATCCCGATAAATCGGGACAAACGGGCTCTGACCGCTTGGTAAGCTTATGGTTTCAGGTACTATTTCACTCCCCTAACAGGGGTTCTTTTCACCTTTCCCTCACGGTACTGGTTCACTATCGGTCAATGAAAGTATTTAGCCTTGCCCTGTGGTCAGGGCGGATTCACGCCGGGTTATCTCGTGCCCTGCGCTACTTAAGAGTCGCACCGAAGAGAATATATTTTCGCCTACAGGACTATCACCTTCTGCGGTGGCCCTTTCCAGAGCCTTTGACTAACATATTCTTTTGTAACTTCGCAAGAATCCTGCAGGACTCTAATGCGCGATCTTACAACCATCTGATTAGCAACGACTGCAGTCTTGGCACTAATCAAATTTTGGGCTGTTCCCTGTTCGCTCGCCACTACTTAGGGAATCTCTTACGATTTCTGTTCCTCAAGGTACTTAGATGTTTCAGTTCCCTTGGTCTTCTTTATCCCATCTATTTTTTCAATGGGAAATTTCTTGTGTTAAACAAGAAAGGTTTTCCTATTCGGACATCCCCGGGTCATAGGTTGCTACCACCTCACCGAGGCTTATCGCAGGTATGCCACGTCCTTCTTCGTCTTTCATTGCCTAGGCATTCACCATAAGCTCTTAATTTGTTATATACTTACCTACTTAAATTTAAAATTGACTTACACACAATAAATATCTATGTGTGTGTTTGTTAATGTGCATTTAAAAAAGCATTTAAAAAATGCCTATTAATTCCTACTAGCTATTTTACATTATCAATATAATCGTTGCAAGTCAAACTTATTTTTCAGGTTAGGTTGACTGGCGGATAATCTGAAGATGAGGAATCATTATCGAATGGTTGTGTAAAAGAATCGTCAAAAAAATCGGAATCGAAATCATAAAAATATTTGTCATCAAACGGTAATTGCGATTCGTTGGGGAAAAAGTATTCCGCTGCTGTTGAGGGTTTTTTTGCAAAATAATCATTTATTTTTGAAAAAATCACTACTCCACTTATCAAAAGAGCGAAAAATAATAATGTCGCACAACCAATTAATCCATACAAAAGATAAAGTAGAATACTAAAATTAGGTTTTTCGTGATTAGAAATCATAGTTCATTTATTAATTTGATTAATCTCGCCCCCGCCCACTACGATATCATGATTATATATTACAGTGTGTTGACCAATAGTGGGGGCAAATTGCGGTTTTGCAAATTGTAGAGAAATTGTATTATTTACTATTAATACAACGCATTTTTCTGCCCGTGACTGAGATCGCGTTTTAGCTGTATATTTTTTTTTATTGATTAACATGGGGCTGGCAATGATTTTTTTTAGGGAAATATGACTGGCATATGCTCCTGATTTATTCCCGACAAAGATAGTATTGGTCTTGGGTTCCAGGCGAGTGACAAAAAAAGGACCGGGGTAATTGGCAATATTCAAACCATGACGTTGACCAATAGTATATTTATTGATTCCTTGATGCACTCCCAAAATATTATTATGACAATCTTTTATTGGGCCAGAACCAATATTGGTCAACAAGATGTCTTTGGTCTGATCATCAGGCAAGAAACATAGGTCTTGAGATTCTTTAGTCGCATGAAAGGTGAATTTTTTGAGTTTGGTAGCAGCAATATTTTTAACTTCTTCTTTACTTATCTTTCCCAAGGGAAAAACAATTTGTGGCAAAATATTTTGAGAAAGTCGATACAAAAAATATGTTTGGTCTTTGGTTAGGTCTTTAGCTTTTTTTAGATAATAATGATTATTGATATTTTTTATTTGAGCATAATGCCCGGTGGCAATGTGATCAATTTTGTATTCTTTTTTTGCGCGTTGAAAAAACAATTTAAATTTAATATGTTCGTTGCACCAGATACAGGGGTTGGGAGTGCGACCGGATTGGTAGTATTTGATATATTGATCGACAACTTTTTGCTTGAATTCTTGGCTGAAATCATAAATCACTAATGGAATGCCAAGATAGACACATAATCTTTTGGCGCGGAGATATGACTCGCGGTTGCAACAGGTGTTTTCCCGGCAAGATAAACAAATGCCTGTTTGTGGCGGCTGCCAAAATTTCATAAAGACGCCGACCAAATCATGGCCGGATTCTTTCAATAATAAAGCGGCGACAGCGGAGTCGACGCCGCCGGAGAGACCGATGGCGGTGAGGGACATTTAATTTAATTAATAATTAAGAATGAATAGTGAAAAATAAACATAACAAACGTAGCAAACTTATCAAACTTAGCAAACTATTTGTATATCTTATAAAAATTTTGTTTGATATGTTTGCTAAGTTTGTTAGGTTTGATATGTTTAGATAATACTTTTCCGATAACATTCCTCACAATACACTTTCTCTGAGCGGTCGGGGACGTAGGTGGTTTCGAATTGATGGGGACATTGGCCGGAGTGGTCGTGATTTGGATCTTTACAATCACATTGGCGGATAAAAAGTTGCCAGGGATTGGTGAGGAATAGACGGTCGCGGAAACGTTGGTCGGGGTGTCGGCGTGGAATCGGGATACCTTGTTTGATGTAAAAAATTAATTCCTGGGGCTGAATTTTGTAGGGACGTTTGGTGACTTCACATTCCAAAACTTGTTGGCAAATACCTTCATTGACCTCTTTGATATTATCAGGAATAGAATAATTGGAACTGGTTAATGTTTCTTTTATTTCACGGTAACGGCCACCGATTTGGCTTATTTCATTTTGACTCAAGGGAAAATAATCATTGGCGATGGTTTCGTTCTAGGCAAATGGCGAGATCGAAGTCGGTAAAAATTCGCCCCACTCCCCTGCTTGTTTCATTTGCTCGATGATTTTGGGGACTAATTGTTCGTATTGTTCTTTGGTATATTGCTTATTTAGAATGCAATATTGTGATTTTTTCAAACCAACACAGCCGAAACAATCTTTACTGTTTTGACAGAAGTCGCCGTATATAAGATCGCAACAACCACTCCAGCAAGAGTAGATAAATAAACAGTGATAGGGGTTTTCGCAACCGATTGATTCAATATTTAGTTCAGAAGGTTCATATCCGGAAAAACAATCATCGTAACTATCTTTTCCACCAGGAGAACCAATCACGTATTTGCAATTTTCACAATTCATTGCCCCAAAACTGCTGTGAGTGTTTGTGCAATTTTTAAGATAATCTCCGGAACAATTTTCACAATTATAATTATACGCCCAAGGATGGACTGCTTGGTGATAGATATCGAGAAAATGATTCAGATAATTTTTTGATTCAGTATATGTTCCAAAATTATAATTTTTTATTTTTTCTTCGTACTCCGTTTTCGAATATTGAATATTATCAATACAATATTGTTTGTTGATTAGATTGGAAGAAAAAAGACAATCACGACAACCAATTAATTTATAGCAATAAAAACAGGCGTTGATATCAGCACAATTGTAACAATATCGACTGTCACTGGCGTTATTGCAGCCAATACATTCATACAAATTTGAACAATGATCATTGCAATACAAGCAATCAATAATTTCGGTTCCATTGTAAATAGTTCTGGAATAAAGAACCTTTTCACATTTACCAATATCAAAAGATAAATAGCTGTCTTTATTTTCGGCGGCGCAATTTATATAATCGCTGTTTTCATTGTTCACATTAATTAGCGCAATACGCGGCACTTTTTTTTGCAGTTCCTGAAATTGATCAAAGAATGAGTGGTTGAAATCATAGTCCTGTCCAAATTCTTTGGCATCCCAATCGTCTTTAAACCATTCCGACATACTGTAAACAGGAAAAGGTGAATTGGCAGGAAAAATAGAAACGATATTTTGCCCGCTTTTGTCGCATTTTCGGTTGTACAAAGTTCGTTCATTGCGCCAAGATAAGCGACGACACAGGCGACAAGATGGGCAAAGCGATGGAGATGGGATTGAATATTTTTTGCCGGCAAATTCGGGACTGATTTTTTCGTAAAATGCCAGATCTTCGTCGGTGACGGTGAATTCAATATTGCATTGGCGGCAGGTTTTTTGTTGCATAAAAAGATAACTCGATAAATAAATACAATAAATAAATTTTCACGTTATTGACGGGCAGGTCGTGACCTGCCCCTACGATATTAAATTATGGATTTCTGGTAACATGCTTCGCAATAAACTTTTTCTGGGCGGTCGGGGGCGTAAGTGGTTTGGAATTCATTTGTGCAACGCCCTTGATGCGAACAACCATTCCCTCCAGTTAATTTATTCTCGCACATGCACTGGCGGTGGTAGAGTTTGTTGGGATTTCTCATTTTGAATCTTTCTTCGAAGCGAACGTCATAGTGTTTTTTTGGAATCGGGATTTTTTGTTCGAGATAGAAAGCCAGCTCTTGGGGCATGATCTTGAATGGTTTCCCTGATACTTCACATTGTAAAATGCCGGTTAGTAACTTATCTATTTCTTCTTTGGAATCGATATATTTTTGAATGTCGTCGTGCGGTTCGTAAAAGGGCCCGGCGTATTTGATGCCGTAATCCAGATCCTGCCATTTGGCGCCAATCTTGGTTGCCGCTTCTTTGTTTTTGGGAAAATAATAATTGGCTATTGTCTCATTATAACCAAAAGGAGATAGACTGACCGGGAAAAACTCTCCCCATTCTTGATTGGCAATCATTTTTTCGACAATCTGTCCGACTAATTTTTCATATTCTTCTTGGGAATACTGTTTGTTGAAAACGCAAAATGATTTATTGCGTAGGCCGACACAGCCGAAACAGTCGTGACAACCGTGACACCATTCGGAGTAGTACATGTTGTAAGTAGAATTTAGCACTCCACTACAAAACAGACAATTATTGGCTTTCAAACCGACATGATTGACTTCATAACACCATTCGTAAGTGCCGCCCATGCTGTCGTAACAGTATTTGGCCGCCTCCTGACCAAAACTAAAGCGACTGTTCTCGGTATTTTGGCACATAAAGCAATCCAAGGCATTTTTTGAATCATAATTGTCATTGCCGGTACAATTTTCACAATTTACTTGATTGGTATATCTTACAATAATATTTTTTGTAATCTCATTGAATTGTTGTTGATATTCCTTAATTTTAGCAAGTGAACCAAAATTGTAATTTTTTATTCTTTGTTCGTATTCATCCTTTGTGTATTGAATATTTTGAATGCAATATTGTTTGTGTTTTAGATTGGTAGATAAAATACAATCCGAGCAATTTGATAAATTGAAAGAAAAATGACAGTTGCGGCAGTCAATTAGTTTATATGAGTGCGTACAATCAAAACAGTTAAAACATAAGACACAGTTGTAACATTTTTCTATTTTGTCGCAAATGTGACAGTCCAAGCAGTTGGTAGATGAATAAACCCAATAGGAATAGTGGACGTTTTCCGATTGATAATAAGTAACGAAAGACATGTAGCAATTTTTGCAGTTGTCAATATAGTTGGCAAAATCGCAGTTTTCGGTGTTGGAGTTGAAAAGTGAATTGCGGGGGACGGATTTTAGCAATTGGTCGAATTGGGAAAAGAAGGTTTGGCCGGAATCGTAATCGCGGCCGGATTGCATGGCGTCCCAGTCGTCTTTCCACCATTCTTTCCGGTCATAAACTTTGTATTCGATTTTGTCTGGCGAGTAAATACTGACAATGTCTTGGCCGGTCTTGTCGCATTTTCTTTTGTAAAGACTTCTTTCATTGCGCCACATCAGGCGACGGATTTGGCGACAGTCGGGACAGAGGGTTGGAGATGGGATGGGATATTTTTTGCCGGCAAATTCGGGACTGATTCTTTTGTAAAATGCTAGATCTTCGTCGGTGACGGTGAATTCTATGTTGCATTGGCGGCAGGTTTTGGTCTCCATATTTTCTAATTAAAAATTAACAAATAATAGAAAAAACTCTTATAAACCCTTAGAAACTCTCTTAAACACTTAAAAACAAATTCATTTCCTATTCCAGTTTTCAAGAGTTTGTAAGTGTTTTAGAGAGTTTTAAAGAGCTTGAAATTTTATTGTAGGTATTTCTTCATGATGTAACTGTGGAATCGTCTTATCCACAGTGTAATTTTGCCGGTCGAAATTATCAAGATCGGTGAGTTTTAGGGGAGCGGAGACTAGGTTTGTTTTGGGGTGGATTGACCAGGGGCTGCGAAAGACGGCGTTGGGGCGGATGATGTTTTTATCGAGCAAAATACTGTTTGAAAGCTCTTTGTCAGCAAAGTTGGTATTGATAATTGGCTGATTCTTGGCGAAATACTTAATTAGCTTTGATTTGATGGGCGAGTTTTCAATATTGACGGTTAGTTCGTCAGCGTAGTTTTGAATAATTTGTTTAGTATGTATAAAAAATTCATCGTCTTTCAAATCCGTCTTTTTTATTTTTCCCAGCGACCACATAAAATGAAATCCCCGATTGCCGGAGAATTTCAATAAATAGGGCTGATGATTTTTTTGCAAAATACCAGCCATGATTTTCGTCACTTCAATTATGTAGGAAAAAGGCAATTGGGGATTGCGGTTATCAATATCTAGTAGAAGCCAGAAAATATTATCGTCGGAAAGTTGATGCGGGTGAAAAGAAAAAGCGTGTTGTCGAACATATTGATCTAGCTCGGTTTGATTTTTGACATATATCCAATTTTTGTTTTTATCATGCCGGCGAAAAATAGTCTGGTCATCGAATTTTTCCTCAATGGCGATTTTCCGATTGGCAAAATATGGCAAAACGTATTTGCCGGCGTGGGACCAGTAATCAACTAACCATTCTAGGGGCATAACATAATTTCCAATTTTTGATTTTTAATTTCTAAACATAACAAACTATGCAAATGTATCAAACCTAGCAAACGCTGAAAAACTCTTTGAAACACTTATAAACTCTTAGAAACTGATTTCAATTAATTAATATTGAACTGATAATTGATAGCTGGACATTTGAGCCAGGTTTGGTTTTCCAAGAGAGGAGCGTAGGATTCGGTATAGGTTCCTTTGATATGCGGCGCGGTGAAAGATAGATTGAGACGGGCGGTTTGACCGGGGTAGATTACGTCTCGGTTGGATTCGACTTGGCGGTCTGGACTAAGCCAATTTTGGTTGGAAAAGATACTATTTTGATCGTTGACTGTTCCCAAATGCAATGGATTGTTTCCGGTTAAATTCCAGGCGGTATTACCGGTGTTTTTTAACTCTAAAATTGAGGAATAATTTTCGCCCGCTTTGAGATTGATTATTGATTTTTCTTGTTTGACGACATCAACTTGATAGTTTGCCGGTAATACTTCAATTTCTATTTTGTGTTCACCTTGGTCCATCCAAACTAGATTTTCAATGAGTGGAGTGAAAGATTCGGAGTATATTCCGGGAGCGACATTGGTGGCGTCTAAAGTAAAATCAAAGGTAAGATTTTCGCCGGGAGCGGTTTTGACATTTAGTGCATTGATACGATTGGACGTCAGCCAATCCGCGGAGGTAAACATACTGGCACGATCTGACGGATTACTGGTTCCCAATCTAACCGGATTGGCAGTAAAATTGTACCAATTGTTTTGACCGGCGTTGGTAAAAGTAAGACTGACTTCTTTTTTGCTGCCGGCCGTCAAAGTGATTTTGTCGAGACCGGTCTGGTATTTGGCTTGATAATATTTGGGGCTAAGGCCGAAAGGATTGGTTGGTTTGGGATTGCCAGTCGAGCTTGGCTTACTGTTGGTGATTTGGACGGTAAACTGAGAATTTTTTATAATGCCGTCCGGGTCCAATAAAGCAAAAGTTTGATTGATCGGTTGAGAAATATTGGCTGGTTTTAATTTGAAAGTAAAAATGCCGACTTCCCCGGGCATGATAGTAAAGTTATCGGCTTCGGCGACCGTGCTTTGGTCAAACCAGCTATCGTCGGCAAAAATGCTTTGTTTGTAATCAGGCTGAGTGGGAATCAAGGTTACTCGTAGTTGATCCTTGAGCCAAGCCATGTTGCCAGTATTTTTGTAGGAAATAATAATTGTCTGGTCGTTCTCGTCAGATAGATCCATGATCAGGGGAGTGTCGGGACTGAGATAGGCGGAATAATTTTTTTGATAGACGGACAAATCAATATTTTTGGCGGCGGAAATAACTTCCGGCAAATGATTATAAAGAACTTCACCGGGGCATTCGGTAGAATTGACGTCTCGGTGGCCAACAACAGACTGATAAGCTATACCATTTTTTTGATATGTTGAGGAGAGATCCAGATCAGTTTGAAAACTAATATAAGCGATAAGTTTTTCCAACGAACGTAAACTGGCCTGCGATGGCTGTGCGTCAGAATAATTACCAATGAGAGAAATACCGACGCTATTGGTATTGAAACCAAAAGCATGGGCAGCCACAACTCCCAAACCGCCCCGACGACCTTCAAAGATATTTCCTTGTTGATCGATTACATAATTGTATCCGATATCTCCCCAGCCTCTTTCAACGGTATGGTAATAGTACATACTTCTCATCATGGCGGCTGAGTCCAGGGTGCTATCATTGGCAGTAGCGGTGTGGTGTACGACTATTTGCTTGATTCCAGCATGTTCCATATCAGTGAGCCAGAACATAATTGATTCGTCCGCCCCCCACTCTTCTCTTTTGATAATTGATAATTGATCAATCTGTTCATCGGAACCGGTGAGAGAGTCTTCGGGAGACGACGAGGTGGCAATTTCGGCTTGATTGTTGGAAGGATCGATGGCGATGATTTTTACTTGAGAAACAATATCACCAACCGGAAGACTGATCTTGTATTGCAAGTATTGAGCGGGAGTTGGCAGAGGTTGCGGGTCAATTAATATTTCCGAGAGGGCGAGGTCGTCCTGTTCGATAGTTATCGGCCGCCAATCGGTCCAAGTGGCTTGATCATAACTGGCTTTGATAGACATCTTGGGTGACTGACCGGAAGAAAAATTTCCTAGAAGTTTAAAGCCAACAGTCCAAAAAGCATTGGGAAGTTTTTTTATTCCGCTTTCGATTTGATTTGAACCGGATTGGTCGGAGGCTATTTGGGCATAATTGTCCTCAATTGTATTTACCTGTACATCGTTACCGGACGGGGCAGCAGATATTGGACTGAAATTGAATAAATTCAGAACAAGAGAAATAAGAAGACAAAAAATTAAATTTTTTTTCATGAATAAATGTTTAATATGTTTTTATAAAAATTATTTTTTCTTGCGAATGGCAGTTTTACTGGTTTTTGATTTATTTTTCTTTGCTTGAGAAAAATTGGAAGCGGCTTTCATTTTTCCTTTTTTTTCTAGCTCAAAGGCCGGGATGGATTCCTGGCGGATAAAAATATCGCGAGATTGTCTACGTCCTTGATGAGGTTTTTGGCTTTTGTAAGCTTTGGTCATATTGGCTCCTTTGATGAATTCTAATTTATTATTTTATTAATTAAGAAATTGTTTTTTGTAAACTTATTTAAACGCTTAGAAACTCTTATAAACACTTTAAAACTGGATTATTAATTTTAGTTTGTAAGAGTTTTTAAGGGTTTAAAAGAGTTTGTATTTCAGTTGTATTTCCCCGTCGCGTAAATATAGAGGATCTTCCAGAGTTCGGAGGTGGTAAGGTAGATCGCTCTGTCGTTGCGCCACCAGGCGATTTTTCGCCAGAGATCGTCGGTGGAAGAATGATTTTTTATTGTGAAATTTTCGCCCATTACGTATTGAAAAGTCATCTTTGATCGACGTTGATGATATGGGCTGGTCACGAGAATTATAGATCGAATATTATATTGGTCAAAAATCGGTTTGAGATTAAGCGCGTTTTCGTAAGTGCTGTTGGAATATTCTTCGGTAATAATCGCTGAGGGTGAAATGTCATATTCTTCAATAGCGATTTTTTTCATGGCGGCCGCATTGGAAATGCTGTCGGGATCCAGCGCGTCACCGGAGAAAATTAGTATCGGAGCATATTGTTTTTGATATAGCTTGATGCCCTCACTGGTGCGAGAATATGTTTCTCCTCCGCTAATAACCACTATCGCATCTGCCGGCAACAATCGGTCTTGAGGAGATAGGAAAAAACCGAGAGCGATTATCCCAAGAGAAAAAACGATAAAGAGTATGAATAGGAATAGTATTATTTTAATAAAAGTGCGCACGAGCAGATGTTAATTTGTCATTAATATTGTATCATTTTTTATTAAAGTTTTTTGTGTATTTTTTTCAAAATTCAGTAAAAATTTTTTAATTTCTTTTCCGCCACTATAACCTCCGATAGCACCGTCTGATTTTATTATGCGATGACATGGAATTACAATCGGCAAAGGATTTTTTCCTAAAGCATTGGCGACAGCTCGATATGAACTCGAAATCTTCAGCTGTCGCGCAAGTTGTTTGTAGGAAATGGTTTGGCCATAAGGAATGTTAATAATTTTTTTCCAAACCTTTTTTTGAAAAGTAGTGCCGAATAATTTGAAAGGGGCGGAGAATTTTTGTCTTTGACCACAAAAATATTCGTCCAGTTGTTTTTTAACAAAATTTTCGAAGAATGTACTAGGCAAACATTTATTTTTTTTATTTGCCGTAAACTCAAGCGAAATTAATTTTGTTTTTAAAGTATTAATGGATAATTGACCCAAAGGAGAGAAATAAATGAATGACATAAAATTATCAAGATGAGATAATAGATGTAGTTTATAAGGTAATTTGGCAAAATGAATATTGGTTGTTTGATCTATACTTATGACCGAACTGACGATGCTTTAATATTGATGGAAATCGTCAGGGAACAGTGGTCGAAATTTTTTCCGAAGGTTTATATAACACATTGTTTTAACGGAAGAAAAAGTTGGTATCCAAAAAAATATTTGGAAGACAAATTGATTCGTCAAACCAATCCGGGACATTTTGCCGGCGCCAGCAATCTTATTGACGCCGGTATGACACATTTTATGCAAGTGGGTAAAAAAGAAAATATTGAATCCGTGGTAGTTTTGGCTGCCGATACTTGGTTATTGAAACCGGATTATTTGTATAGACTGTTAGAAAATATGCGTCGCATGGAGAAAGTTTTAGCAACCACTCCTTGGGGTATGCCGGGTGATGATTTAAAAAACAAGGGTTTTGCCGGGGATTTTTTCGTGATCAATCTTGATTGGGCAAAAAGGAATCGGTTTTTTCCTATCAATTACCAAAAATTTTATGATCAATATATAGACCTGATTCGCTATCAAGGCAAGGCAAATATTCTGTATGAAGATTTATTGAAGGCTAATTTTATTAAAGCGGCTACATATGATTACGCCGGCAGGTCGGATGTGGGATTGGGCCAATATATTTTGGCTAAAATCTTGTTGATCAAAGAAAGAATGCCAGTTCATTACAAAATCGACCAAAAAGGATTTTGGTTGCGACAGCACGAGTGGCCAAAAATTGGTTTGTATACCAATCACGAACCGACCGGCAAACAGAGAATTTTGCAAAAGATGAAATTGGAATTCATGGGATCCAATTCGAAAAAATTGATTGAGTCAAAAGACTTAAGTTATTTTAATATACACAATTCCAGAAAAGACGAAAAAGAATAATTACAGATTTACCAATTTATGCATTTAATTAGAAGAAATTGATCAACAAAATAGATTAATCGCTTTTTTGGTAAACCAATTGCTCCGAAATAAAATTGGCAGTAGTCTGTAAAATGTTGATAACAAGTGACAGGAATCCAAAAACGAAGCCAAAGCCAAGACTTGCTCGTGTTTTCTTTTTATATTTAAAATATTTTTAATTTGCGAACAAGAATAATTTCGGTTAATTATTT
>DAIRGB010000031.1:0-13375 GCA_036794765.1 Patescibacteria group bacterium
CATATTCTAGACTTACTTAAGACCATTTTAACATGAGCTTAAGTTATCTAGAGCCTTAGTTATTTTTGAATTTAACATCCTTGATTTTTGCTCCCAAAAATTGTCGAAGAAATTTTTGGGAAGAGGAGAAACCGATCCTAACCGTAGGGGCAGGTCACAACCTGCCCGTCCAAAAAGTTTTTGACTTGCATGTAGCGGTAGGATCGTGTTCCGACGAGGCGTGGTGACCGAGGAGTTAGGTAACGGTCTGCAAAACCGTGTACACGGGTGCGAATCCCGTCCACGCCTTTTTATTTAACAATTAACAATTAACAAAATAACTTTTTTAAGCATTCTTCAATACTTAGCTTAGAACTTTGTTAATTGCTCATTGTTAATTATTAATCTAAAAAAATGCAACAATACATAATGTACGGGCAAATTGTCATCTCCGTCCTGATTGTGGTTTTTATTTTGCTACAGCACAAAGGTTCGGCCTTGAGTGGTGTATTTGGCGGGGAAAGTAATATCTACCAAAGCAAAAGAGGTTTAGAAAAATTCCTACATTGGGGAACTATTGTCCTGACGGTATTCTTTATTTCCGCTTCGATTGCCAATATTATTATCTAACTTTTTCTATGAATCAATCATGGCGACGTTTTAAGCCATCCTGGTTTGTCTTGCCCAAAAACCTTCGGGAAGTTTTTGATTGGATATATACAAATAAAATAATTCTGGGAGCTGTCCTGATATTATTATTGGGAGGATATTTTGGTAGCAGATACTATGCTGGCCAAACCACGGTGATTGCAGCCAAGGGTGGAACATTGATCGAAGGATTGGCTGGCCAACCGGCCATGATCAACCCGATTTTGTCTCAAACCAACGATATTGATCGGGATCTGGTTCAGATTATCTTCTCGGGTTTGTTGACCTATGACAATAATCATCAATTGGTCGGAGACTTGGCAGATAAATGGGAAATTTCTGAAGACGGTAAGTCCTACACTGTCCATCTGAAAGATAATCTCTTTTGGCACGACGAACAACCTTTGACAGCTGCAGATGTTGTTTTTACCTATCAACTTATTCAAAATGAAAAGTACCCCGGTACACTCAAGGACAATTGGCGGGACGTAACTATAGAAAAAATTGATGACAAAACAATAAAATTCACTTTGCCCGAAGTCTTTTCGCCTTTTCTTACCAATTTGACAACTGGAGTTATTCCCGAACATATTTTTGCCAAAATCGACCCCTCCCAATTACCGGACACTGATTACAACTATGAGCCGATTGGTAGTGGTCCCTTTAAAGTAAAAAAAATTTTGGTGGACAAAAAAGGAGTATATAACTCTATTGAATTGGAAAAATTTTCCAAATATCATGGTCGCGAACCTTATCTTGATACGCTGATTTTTAAATTTTACGAAAATTATCAGGATGTTTATACTGCCTATCAAAAAAAAGAAATAATCAGTATCGGGCATGTTTTGACGATGGACTGGCAATATGTTTCAAGCCAAGCTACGACCGCCAATTTTTATGATATTTCCCTACCTCAATATACCGCGATTTTCATCAACCAAAATTCCAAGCCGTTGCTTCGAGATCCCTACGTCAAAGAAGCCCTGTACTATGGACTTGATCGAGAGCTGATTCTTAAAGAAGTTCTTTTCGATAAAGGAAAAATTATCAACACGCCAATCTTGGAAGGTTTTCTTGGAAACAATCCCGAGATACCAAATTTGCCTTATGATGTTGAAAAAGCCAAAAGTATTCTTGAAAAAGGTAAATGGAGCGATATTGATGGCGACGGTATCAGGGAAAAAGATAATACTCGCTTGAAATTTACCTTGGTTACTTCTGACTCGCCTGATTTTATCCGCGCTGCCAAGATGGTTCAAACCAATTGGAAAAATATTGGTATAGATCTAGAAATAGGAGTGTATAATATCGGTGATCTGGAGAATCAATTTATCAAACCGCGAAACTACGATGCTCTTCTCTTCGGCGAAAATTTGGGCAGTGATCCCGATCCGTACGTATATTGGCATTCCAGCCAGACTGCAGATCCCGGTTTGAACCTCTCCAACTATTCCAACGTTGAAGTTGATCGTTACATTGAAACAGCCCGTCGGACCAATGATCCGGACAGTCGTATTCACAGCTATCTACCTATGCAAGTTGCCATATATGACGAAAAACCGGCTGTTTTTTTGTACCGGCCTTATTATATTTATGCTGTCAACAAGGCTGTCATGGGCGTTAATGTTCAACAAGCTTCCAATCCCGCCGAAAGATTTTTAGGAATAAGTGACTGGTATATCAACACCAAACGAGAATGGAAGAAAAAATAAAAAATCTTGCATACTCTTGGGAACAGAAATTATATTTAAAAGTAACTACAGAAAATTTAACATTTAGCTTCTCCCAAAAATTATCAAAGAAATTTTCGGGAAAAAGAACCGATCCTTTACCGTACGGGCAGATCTCGCACCCGCCCATCCAAAACGTTTTGGCATACGAGCAAAGTTGGATTCGTGTTCTGAATGATATTTAATAACAAAAAAAATTGTCGCAGAAATTTTTTTGTAGAGGAGGAGGCGTTCTGGTAGTGAAGTGGGAGACAGTATGTCTGGCTCGCACGAAACGTTAAGAACGACTCCGACGAGAGCGGTCGTGGCGGAATTTGGTATACGCGCATGCTTGAGGTGCATGTGGGGCAACCCGTGGGAGTTCAAGTCTCCCCGACCGCATTATTTTCAAACTAATGTTATATCGCTTTCTCTATCCAATAGCACGTCTCTACTGGCTTATCTTTAAACCGGTCACTTTTGGTGTACGGATCATTTTGATAAACGACGGAAAAATACTGCTTGTGCGACATACCTATTTACCGGATTGGATGTTACCCGGCGGCACAGTTGAATACCAAGAGGATTTTTCCACGGCCATCCAGCGCGAATTACGCGAAGAACTCAATATATGCCTTAAAAACGTTCGTTTGTTTGGTTTATATAAATCACAAATCGAAGGCAAACTTGATCATATTATCTTTTTTCGATCCGAAGACCCAGTGGATCAGTCCCTTATCAAAATTGATCCGAAAGAAATAATCGAATATCGCTTTTTCTCTCTAACGAATCTACCCGAAAATATATCTCCGGGGCATCTTCGCCGTATTGTCGAACACCAAAACCACCAGGATCCAATCTGCGGCCCCTGGTAATTTTTTTCTCCAAAACTATTTTTTCTCGCTCGAATCCACTTGTGCCGGAATATCTTTCCAAAACTCGCTGTTGCTCTCACCAAGACAGTTATTTTGGTAATATTTTTCGGCATCGCAAACCTTTCCACTGGTCAAAGAACATTGTGGCGGTTCAACATCGGCCAAATATTTGTTGCCGGTAATTAAACAATACCTGCCAGCCTTATCGTAATTTGCAGTATCTACTCCGCCCACCGGACAAGAATCATTGAACAACGCCCATTCTTCGCACTCTTTTCCATTTTTGAATTTGCACACCCCATATTCCGAACCATCTGGTTTCTTCTCCATAACCAAATTACCATCTTTTTGGAAGCAATTGGTTGATGCCGGATTAGCGATTTGATTAGTTTTCTTTCCGTCATTTTTCCCGTCCGATTTTCCACAACCAACCAAAACGATCAATAATAAAAATCCAGACATGATTGCAAATTTCTTGAACATATTTTTTTATATATTAATTTCTTGATATTTTTATTGTAACAAAAAAATAAGCAAAAAATATATCTTGATCACATAAATCAAAGTCAAAAAAATCAAAGTAAATAAAATATATAATTGAGATTTTTTTCAGGGTTGTGCTATCAAAAAAAAGAGTTTAAACTAAAATAAGTTTAAGATAATCGAAGCATTTTTTATGGAAGAAAATCGCTCTCCAATCAAAGAAATTTTTAGTCAACCGAAAACCAAAATTTTGTTGGTTTTTCTTTTTGTTTTGCTGCTTGTCATCGGTATTTGGTGGTATCGTCAAACCCAAAATCAACTCACTAGTAGTCAGCCGCCGGCGAGTATTGATCAACCAATTTCCGCTATGACCGGAGAAATTACTAAGTGGCAAAACAATCAACTTACCCTCAAAAATGACCAAGATGGACAAGTTTATCAATTTGTTTTCAATGATAAAATTCCTGTCACGCGACTAAGCAGCTATAATCAAGATTTTGAAAACACAGATTTAAAATCAATTGTCGTTGGTGCCAAACTCAATCTGATTTATCGGCGAGAAAACGAACAGACCAAAGTTTTGTCAGCGATTCTAATGCCGGAGTTCTCCACCGTCGGTACCGTAACCGCAGTTGACGGTAAAAATTTTACCCTTGCTGCCGGTAATGTCACCTGGAAAATACAATCAGACGATACTACCAACATTATTGGCCAAGACGAACACAACCTGCGTGCGGAAAAACTTCCGTTTTCACAATTGAAAGTTGGTAACCAACTAGCTATCACCGGCAAAAAAATATCTGAACAAACTATCACCGCTACCAAAATCGAAATTATTCCCAATAACACCCAGGAAATCAAAAATTGATTATGACCACTCGTTGGCCTTTAAAAAAATATTATTATCTAATTTTTGTCTTATTATTATCTATCGGCGGTTGGTGGCTGAGTCAAAAATATTTTACCCAACAATCATCGGTTAATAATAATCAGACAAATAGCAGTTATCAATCAGTAGTGGGACATGTCGTTTCCATGCCTGATGATGACTTGATCATTCAAGATCAGGATTTGCGATATAAATTGGCCGGTCTATCCGCAGCTGATATTTTCGTTTTGGAAAGCGATGGTACTCTGATTCAAACCGATCTGGCAAGTTTGAAAAATTTGACAGCCAATCCTCACCAGATTGAAGTTGCCTATCAAATGATTGCTGATAAACCGACTGTTACTCTTATTAAAATTAAACTTCACTCCGGAATCGAATTAATTATTAACAATATTGATCCTACCAATAATCAAATCTCATTAAAATGGCGGGGTCAAAATTATACATACTCTCTAATCAATCCTCAGCTGATTATTGACCAAGATATGAATTCTATCTCGACCGAACGCTGGTCAAATATTCAAAATCAACCCGCCACTGTATGGTGGACCTGGGATTGGAAAGATAAAAATCTTTTATTGAAACAAATAATGATCAATCAATAATTTACAATGGACAAAAAACTTTTTAACCTTATCAAATCGTTTTTTTATCTCTTTCTTTTTGTTTTAGCCGTCCGCGGCATCAGTAGTCAGGCTTACGCTTGTGATATTTGGCCCAGGCTGCAGATTG
Organism: Patescibacteria group bacterium; assembly: GCA_036794765.1. GTDB lineage: Bacteria > Patescibacteriota > JAHJAL01 > JAHJAL01 > JAHJAL01 > DAIRGB01. The sequence goes on from DAIRGB010000031.1 coordinate 5,316, forward strand.
ACAATAAAGGCACCGCTGATGAATCATGGAATATTAGTATGAATTTTGTCGGCGCCCAATGCGAAAGCAAAACCGATACCAAAGTAGAATATAGCTACTACAAATATGCCGATCAAAGTTTGGAAAAGAAAACGCTGTTCAATATTGATACCGGCACTGCCTTGCCCACTTTGAAACCCGGAGACAAATTGCGTTACAAAGCTTGTTTTTTCACCCCTCAAACCAATGTTCGCCAAAATCCGATTTGTCCGCCCGATAGCGATACTAGTTATTACTTGGGTTGTAGTCTACTCAATACTCAAGCCGGAAAAGAGATGACCAACCTGGTTGAATCCATCAATTCCAGCGGCGATACTAGCACCATTTGTCGGGAAGAATATTTTGAAGCCAACTTTTATTCCAATGCTCCTCTGGAGGCTACTGTCGATTGCTCCAGTGGTCGGGCCAAAGTGCATCTTTTTTCGACTTACACCAATAATATCAATACATCAAATAACAGTGAATTGGCCGAATTATATTGTCCTGGTCGTATCGGTCTTGGAAATAATCTTTATATTACTGATGGATTTATCAAAGGTGCCGGTCAAAAATATACCAGCCGATATTGTCAGGTGATGATCGATGACTATATTTGTGCCGCGCCATTGTATGACGATCGCCTAACTACCAATGATTATAAGATTATCAATGACTCTGTCGGCAAAGTGTCGGTTACGGATTTGGATGTTCTCAATCATCGTCTCTATCATTATCGCTTCAACTATCGTTGTTTATATTCCAATGACGTTACCGTTTATGTCAATTGTGGTGATCCGAAAACTTCCGGAGGTGGTGGAGGTGATCCCGAACCCGACCCGGCCGATCCGGAAAATATTACCAATCCCGGACCTTGTGACCCTACCGAAAACCCAAATTGTGATTACGAAAATCCTGAGCCGCCATCAGACAACGATTACCAACGACCATGCAAAGAAGATTATCCCAATGGCACCAAGTGCGGGGGTGGAATAAAAATTGGCTCTTTGATTGTTTCCGTAAATAACCCATATCAAAAATGGTCCACAACCGAAGGTTTCAATGAATTAACAACTCAAGACTGGGTCAACGGTTATGACAACACCAAAACATTGGTTGAAAATGGTCTCCCCAGCAATCCGGCAGCTTCGTATTGTTGGAATAAAACTGATTATGATTATATTGATTGGTATCTGCCTTCCCTCTATCAATTGAGCCAAATTAGAGCAGTTTTAGCGCAACTATGGAATAGCAATGAAACTGATCGTCATCTTTCCAATTACATTCAAAAAAGTTTTGGTTTTCCAGATAATCCTCCTTACGACTATGAAACAGGAAGCTCAAATTGGGACGTAATGTATGCTTGGTCTTCCAATGAAGAGGGTCCAATTGGAGCTAACCAAGGATCTCCAGTGTATACATGTAATCCAGTTTGGGATGCTTATGGTTGTCCAATTTGCACGGGAGGTACTTGTCTTGAATACAATATGTATAATTTTGGTGATGATTGGGCCACGGCTTACTATTTCTGGCCACGCAATAGTGCTCAAAACCAAGAAGATACTCTAAATATTGTGTATAAAATAAAAATAAAAAGTGTATACAAAACCGAAGAAAGATTAGCTATTTGCGTGCGACCGGCCAGTGAATAAAATTATCATATAATTATCCAATTAATATATTCATCCAATTATCACTATGACTCTTTTCAAAAAAATACAACCAATCATTTTTTTTCTTTTCTTTCTTTTCCCTGCTCCCGTTTTTGCCGCCAATAATACTGACTGGCAGAGCACCTTGGTAGCCGACATGGATATTGTCGATGCTTCCGTGCAAAATAACCGTGATCGGCAATTGGAAATAAATTTTGGGTTGCAAAACGGAAATCAATTGCAAGGTGACATACGACTCGGAATCAAGATCATGAAAAACCAAGAAGGAAGTGAAAAGATAATCGATCAATGGATGAGTGATCAAAAATTGTCGTTAAATCCCGACGAATACAAATCGTCAAAAATCACCTACAAGATACCAAATTATGTACAAGGAAAAATCGATGTTTGGGTGATAGCCGCCAACAGCAATTCTCTTCCTTTGGGCAACATCAAAGCTGGGACGATCGATTTGCCCGAAAAAAAATTAACCTTAAATATTAGCGAAAAATCCTGTCATCTCGCAATTAAAGGCGAAAACAATAATTCTTCCCAAAAATATTCAGTCAGTGAAGGCGTGGTTATTAAAAGAGAAGAATCTTTGCAAATTATCTGCCAACTCAAAAACCCGATTAACCAAAACTTAAACATTGATCCCGATTTTTCCGTTTATTATCGCTCTTTAGCCGGTGAAAAAGTAAATACATCTTCACTTGATCAACCGATCACTCTCAAGCCCAGCGAAAGCCGAGAAGTCAGTTGGAATTTACCCCCAATCAATGAGCTTTCTTCGCAAGCCTATGAAGCAAAATTGGTCGTATCTACCAATCAATCGGAGGTAATCGGCGGAATGGTTCCGATTCATTTTGTCATCGCCGGTCCATCCGCTACTATTCAAAACGTTAGTTTGGACAAAGCGATTTTTGAAGCAGACGAGACGACGGTTGCCCGTGTTTTTTGGTCCGACTCGGCTGATCGAATAATCAATAATCGTCTAGGTATCTCAAGCCAGTTGTCCGACGCAACACTATCATTAACTATTATCGATCAAAAAGATGGTCATGCTTGTAGCGAAAACTATCAAAAGAAACTCGAAGATAATCTGAATAAAATATTTAGTTTCCCTGTTTCTCTGTCTTCCAAGTGTATTGAGCCAATTATTAAGTCTGAGATCGTTACCAACGAACTTCAGGAGGACAATAACAACAAGATTCTTTCCACCTTGGAATATCAATATGATCAACCGGCCAAACCAGCGGACAAATTCGCCAAAGCCAAAATTCTGGATTATATTATTTATTTTCTAGTTTTGATTGTTGTTTGTTTGATTGGCTGGCTAATCGTCAAAAAGCGATATTCACAACTAGGTAAATTGACTCTTTGGGTGATTATCGGGTTTGGTAGCTTGTTTATTTTTTACCAACAGACAGCGGAAGCAAAAACATATTATGTGCAAACTACATACGGCGGGGAAGTGATCGGTGATTTTGCCTACAATTTTAACCTCGACCAAGGCATATACGATCAAAATGATTCTATTAATCTCTCGGTCGCCGTCCAGGATCTCAACTGTGTCAATCACTCCGCTCAAACCGATATCCAAGCCTGGCTGGATGACGCCTTTCGTGCCGATATCGACTATGGTTATACCGATAGCAACAATCAACTGAAAAATATTTCTTTGGGCGATACAGTTATCAATCCCAACCAAACTACTCTTGATGACTATCTTTCCAATTCTACCTTTACTGCTTCGTTTGTGGAAAATGATCTATCTCATCCTTTTCATCGCATTCAAACCAAAGTTAATCTCTCGATGTCATATGAACCGGCCGGCGCCACCCCCTTAAATTTTGGTCCGTATTACAGTTATACCGGCAATTTTGATTTGCCATTTCGAATCAAAACTGGCGGTTTAACTACTGATCCATCCTCAATCAATTTGGAAGAGGAGACCGCATACAATAATCAGCCGAATGAACGAAAGGTAGTAATCAACAACCCTGATTTTTCTGCTCCCGAATTTTCCATCCAAGCCTCTACCAAATGTCAGGGGCAAAAACCAATAGTCAAACTAAATTGGGACAAAGTTACTGATGCCCAGCGCTATTACCTCACTCGTGATGAATTGCCGCTTGGTCCTACCAGTAATATTTGGGAAAACATTACCGCCGTCTGGTATGACTTGACCGGCGATGATGTTTATGACAACTGGGCAAAACCTCAGGACTGGGACCTAAGGCTACAAGAAATCACCACTGACTTCTTCCGTTATCCCACCTCACCCGGCTATTCCGACACCGAATTGTCTAGCTGCGAAGCTACTTGTGTTGACAATGAACAATGTCGCAACGATAGCGATTTGGACGGTTTTATTGATCGCGCCAACTACCGTACCCGTGACCTAAACAATAATAGTATCGCCGATATCGAAGATCCTGTTTATGGTGCAGCCTCTAGTCCTGATTTAGACAATGATTTGGACAATGATAGTATCCTCAATGGCGATGATTTTGACAAAGATAACGACGGGGTCAACTGGACGGTTTTCCCCGGATTCATCAATCCCAACGGCGATCTTGACTCTGATAGTGTTCCCAACTATCAAGAACAAGACGTTGACAATGACGGTATCCCCAATACATTTGATCCCGACAACAACGCCAACGGTACACCGGACAATTTGGAGATCGACCAGGATGACGACAATGATGGCGTAGCCGATTGGCAGGATGTTGATCAAGACAATGACGGAACGCCAAACATTGATGATGAAGATAACGGCGGAGGTGCCAGCGATCCTGATGATGATTTGGATGACAACGGCCGAAAAAATTATTTAGATTATGATATCGATGCTGATACTTTCAATAATAATAAAGATTTGGATGATGACAACGACGGCATCCCTGATAATCTAGATGTCGATGATGATAATGACGGGATTGCCGATGCAGATGAGATTGATTACGATTTTGACTTGGATAATGACAGCGAAAGCAATTCTTGGGATTTGGATCTGGATGGCGACGGCATACGCAACACCGATGATTCCGACAGCGACAATGACGGCTGGGCCGACGACATGGACCCTGACGACAACAATGACGGTATCGCCGATTGTGCCGCTACCTATCGTGTTTATGCCCACATGCCGGTATATACCTATGATTTAAATTTGGCTAGCGAGACCGACCAAACCACCACTTATGATCTGGATTTATTATTCTGGCCATCCGAAGAAACATTGCAAAAACATTATCAATTCCCGCATTATTCCGTTCCCAGTGTGGACAAAGTGACTGTGCCACTATATTGCAACTCCGATTTATTCACTCACCAACCAGTGATCGAGTTAAGTTACGCCATAGATTGCGAATCCGCCACTCCGTCCATCAAATTGAACTGGACTCAACTGCAAAATATTGAAACTACATATATTTTCAAAGATGATTTTGGTAGCGGCAGTCGCCAAATATTAAGTCCTGTTTCGGTCGATGGCAACGAATTGCTGGATATGAATATTGTTAGTGGAAATTCCTATAGCTATAAAGTTCAAATCAAATTGTTAAATGGAGACATTATTGAAAGCGATTATCAAATTGCCAATATCCAATGTCGCCCCAAAAATCCTGTCAATCTGACTGTCTCCGGTGGTTGTCCCAGTTGTAATAGTTCCACTGGCACGGTCAATATTTCCTGGACACAAAATAGTTCTAGCCCCACTCAACAAACTCAAGTCGAATGGTCCACTTCCGACAGCACAACTATTCCAGAAAAAATCAGCAATACAACCGGCTTATTGGCCCAATGGAATTTCAATGATGCCTTGTCTGGTATAAATATAACTACTGCTGCTAACAACGAAGGTAGTTGCGGCGGAGATTGCAATGCAATTTTACGTAATATGACCGTGGCCTCCACTACCGGCTTGGATGGCTCCTCTTCTGAAGGTTGGTCATCTGACGCTATTTACAAAAATTCCGTTCAAACCGATGGCGTGGATGATTATTTGGTAGTTGGTGAAGAGGCAACAACCCATACTCATTCCTATGGAACCAATACCAATACTGAACAAAACATTGGTTTGCAAACCAATAATCTCAGCAACCAGGAAGTGGTTTTTGAATGGCAAACTTTCTCTTTGGGAGATTCAGGCGGAACCAATTACCTTGAAAGTTCTCCCAATTACCCTAGTGATTATGATAGTGATTTGTCATTGGAAAATTATCAGATCTGGCATCCCAACGCCAGAATGATTCGAGTTCACTTCGATGATTTTGTAACCGAAGAAGGAGTTGATCACTTTGATTATTCGGGTTTTGCTACCGACGGATATACTTTATCCGGAAACCTTGGATCATCTTTTAGTCCGGCAGTAAGTGGTGATGTTTTTAACTATTCTTTTTATTCTGATAGTGATAACAATTATAAAGGTTGGCTGATTGATTATTATCAAGCAAGCCAGGCCCCTTCTTCCAGTCGCTATCCGTCACAATACAATGAAGACCAAGACCAATGGTATGAAATATATGAGCCCAATGCTACCGAAATGCGAGTACATTTTGCCGACTTTGAGACCGAAGAAGGATATGATTTTGTGGAAATATTGGATGGCAATGACAACGTTCAAGAAACATATAGCGGCGACCTCGGTGCCTTTTATAGTGAATGGGTAGGCGGAGATCGAATCAAAATCCATTTTATCAGTGACGGCTCGGCCAACTTTGCCGGTTTCTTGATCGACAAATACGAATACGGTCGTTCGATCAGATCGGATAATTACCCTCAAGATTATTTGGATAGTACTGATAGGTGGTGGGAAATAAATCATCCGGGGGCCACCAGAATACGTTTGAATTTTTCGGATTTCGCCACCGAAGAAACTCAAGATTTTGTCGAGCTGCTTGACAAAAACGACAATGTGATTACGACATATAGCGGCGACCTTGGGTCTTTTACCAGTGATTGGGTGCCAGGAGATCTAGTCAAAATCCATTTTGTCGCCGACGGTTCCAATACTGCACGCGGTTTCCGTATCTCAAGCTATGATAGTCAGCAAGGACTATCTTCTCCCAATTATCCTGATGATTATGAGTGGAGTAATTCAATCTATGTAGATGGCATAAATGTGGCCTCTCCCAATTATCCGGCAAACTACAATGACAATGATGACACCTGGCAGGAAATCAACCCCGGCTCCAATACCGCCAGAATTCGTGTTCACTTTTCCGTGATAGACATCGAAGAAGGTGTTGACTATATCGATTTGTATGACGCAGAAGATAATTTATTAAGAACATACAACGGAAATACAACTGATGAATGGAGCGACTTTTATGATACCAACCAAATCAAAGTTCATTTTGTCAGCAATGACAGCAATACTGGCCCGGGATTCTTGATTGACAGCTATGAAAAAATTGATTTCACGGATAATGGTATGGTCTGGCAGGAAAAAAACACCACTGTCAATTCCCCCAATTATCCCAGCTATTATCCGGCAAATACTGATCAATGGTGGGAATTTGAAGATGTAAATGCCGACGGTTATCAATTGCATTTCTCTCGTTTCAATTTGGATGGATCAGATTCTTTGGAAATATACGATGGCGATGACAATTTATTGACCAGTCTCAACGGAGAACTAGGGTCATTTTGGACAGATTTATATAGCGGAATCCCCAAGCTCAAAATCAGATTGTTAACCAATGGCGACACTAATCAGAGTGGTTTCAAGATAGATAAATATCGTTATTATGCTCCAAAAATATGGACAATAAATAGTGTTGGGGCCGATTATCTCAATCTTCATTTCGCTGATTTTGATGTCAATGATGATCCCAGCTGCGACTATGTTCAGGTGTTGGACGCGAGCAATAATGTAGTGGGGACGTACCGAGGCTGGAACATGACTTCATTTGACGTAGTAGTGGGAGGCGAAACAGCCAAAATCCGCCTGTTGCGTCAATGTGGAGGAGGAAAAGGTTGGCTATTAAATAGTTATAATGTTTTAAACCAACAAGGAATATATTCATCCAACTATCCCTACAACTACAATTCCAATACCGATCAAACTCAAACTATTACTCAACCTGGAGCTAATAATATTTCTTTGCATTTTTCTGCCTTCGATACTTTTGACGAAAATGATTATCTACAAATTTTGGACAATAGTGATAATTTGTTGGCAGAATACAGCGGAAATTTGGGAGCTTTCGATACCCCATATTTTTTGACCGATACCATCAAACTAAAATTCATAACCAACGATAGTGACAATGATACTGGTTGGCAAATTGATAGTTATCGCTATCAAACCGGTGGTGGAGCGATTATGCAAGATATTGAAAACAACGATCAAGTTACCATCGAAACTATGGCCAAAATCGA
>DAIRGB010000032.1:0-13183 GCA_036794765.1 Patescibacteria group bacterium
ATTAATAAAAATATGAAAAATATTGAGCAAAGAATAAATAACGTAGTTGGGCAGTTGAATGGTATAAATCGGATGTTGAAAAAAAAAGAAAATTGTTTGGAAGTTATTGTGCAATTGAAAGCGATTAAGTCGGCAGTAAATTCTTTATCAGTGAAGATTATGGAAGAAAATTTATCTGATTGTCTAAAGAATATTGATAAAAAGACGAGGGATAAAATTTTGGTTTTGATAAACGAAGTGAATAAAATTAATTAAAGTTTTGGGAGAGAAAATGAAAGATAATAGGTATTCGCCATTATTGTATTTGTCCGCTCTGGGAGCGGGGGGGACAGCGGTGGCATTTTTTGCGGTAATAAATTATACATTTGATCATGGTGAGGGATTGGCCAATGTTTCCCAGGTCACTATGGAAAATTTGGTTTGGTGGAAATATTGGGTTTTTAGGGGTTTTGAGATCGGAATGATTGTTTTTTCTCTTATTCATTTGTTTTTAACAATATATTTTTTGCCCGGACTGATTGGATTTCTTTTTGGTAGCGATTTTAAGACTTATATAAATGATCCGTTGAGAAACGCAGCGATTGTGGCTCCGCTGATTTCGCTGATAATGTCGATAAATGTTTTGTTGTCCGTGGTGAGATTTTTTGTTCCATATTTGTACGATAATTTGCAATTGTTTATGTTGCCCGGTTTGGTGGTTTGGGGAGTAATTTATGTAATAGTGATGGTAGTGGAAATATGGTTGTTGAAAATATCTTTTACCAATGGTTTTAATATAAATAAGATAAATTTTGGTTGGTTATTACATCCATTTGTGTTGGGGATGTTGACGGTGACAGGTACTGGTATTGCGGCGATGGCCAAAGATTATGGTATTGCCACCGTGGCAACCGTAATGACGATTATGTCCGGAAGTATGGGTTTGTTTTTATTGTTGGTGAAAATGGTGGCGTTGTTTAAGAGTCATTTTGCCGCCACAGGTTTGCCGGAAAAACAATTTTTGCCAAGTTTTTTGATTGTGATTCCAAATATTACTTTGTATCCGATCAGTTTTTTTCGATTGGCACATTATTTTGAAAGACATCAAGGGGCTCATGTCCATACATTTCAGCAGGTAGTGGTTTTGTCGGCTTGGTTGTTTGAGAGTTGGTATTTGATTTTTGGTTTGGTGTTGTTGATTGAATATTTTAAAAAGTATTTTAATCGTGACTTCACTGTTTCACAGTGGGGTTTGGTGTGTCCATTTGTGGCATATGTAGTTTTGGGTGCTTTTGTATATAAAATGTTTTTGCCTTATCAGTTGGTTTTTGGATTTTTGATTGTGATGACAGTTGTAATTTTGTTTTTGTTTTATAATTTGATGAGCAAACAGTTAGCTTGTTGGTCGCGGAAGTCAAAAGTGTTGAATTGTGAATAATTTTTAATTGTTAAAAAATAGGAGATAATTATGTCTGAGGTATTGCATTTAACAAATGAAAGTTTTGATCAGGAAGTTTTGCAGTCAAAGGTTCCGGTTTTAGTTGATTTTTGGGCGCCGTGGTGTGTGCCTTGTCAGATGATGGGGCCGATTTTGGATGATTTGGCTAATGACATTGGTGATAAAGTGAAAATTGCTAAACTGGATATTGAAAATACTGATCATCAAGCGTTGGCAGAAAAGTATCGCATAAGTAGTATTCCAAGTTTAAAATTATTTTCTGGAGGCGAGGTGGTGAAAGAATTGATTGGATTACAGAGTAAAGACAAGTTGAAACAAGAGTTGAGCGAATGGATTTAGTTTTTTAATTTTTGGAGGAATTTATGGAAAACAGTGAAACAACAAATAATCAGAATAACTTTTCTATGCCCAGGATTGGGGACAAGGCGCCGGAGTTTAAAGCGATTACCACTCAAGGCGAGATAGATTTTCCCAAACAATATGAGGGTGGTTGGGTGATTTTATTTAGTCATCCGGCGGATTTTACACCCGTTTGCACTTCAGAGTTTATGACTTTTGCAAATTTGGAAGAAAAATTTTCAAAAGCAAATTGTAAATTGATTGGCTTGTCGGTCGATGGCTTGTATAGCCACATCGCTTGGTTACGAACTATTAAAGAAAAAATTCAGTACAAAAATATGAAAGACGTAGAGGTTAAGTTTCCATTGATCGAGGATATTACCATGGAAGTTGCTAAAAAATATGGCATGATTCAACCGGGGGAAAGTAGTACCAAAGCAGTGAGAGCGGTATTTTTTATCGATCCCAATGGAGTGATCAGGGCGATTATTTATTATCCTCTCAGTTTGGGGAGAAATTTTGAAGAATTGTATCGGGCTTTGATAGCGATGCAAGTGGCAGATAAATATGGTGTGGCTTTGCCGGCCGATTGGCAGCCTGGCGAAGATGTGATTGTACCGCCGGCCGGATCGTGTGGAGTGGCCAAAGATCGTATGGATGGCAAAGAAGAGATGAAGTGTCACGATTGGTTTTTTTGTACAAAAAATGTAAGTAGGGAACAGATTGAGAATGATTTGATTAAAAAATAGGCAAGCTTTTGATGAATTATTTTAGTATATTAAATAGTAGAGTCATTGATTTTTGGCTCTACTATTTTTTAAGGAATAATTAAGATCAATGAAAACGGTAGTTAATTTTTTTCGAGCGCATTTAATAAAGATATTGCTTGTTTTGTTTTTGTCCGGCGCGAGTTGTCCTTGTTGTGGTGGTAGTTTATTTGTTTGCGGTAATAGTTTGAGTATTTTGGGATTACTAGGTATGGTTTTATTGGGGATGAGAAATTTGTTTTTTATAAAAATAAAAGAGATTAAGAAGTTATTTTATGGTTAGATGGGATGAAAATAATTATTGTTGTTAATGATAAGATGCAGAAAAATTATCGGTATGAATTGACTGAGTCGGTTGGAAAAAATTTTCCTGGAGATTTTCGACCGGAGTTGACTCCAAAAGAAATGTTGGGGATGGGAATTTTTTGTGGCCGATATATGCGGGATTGTCAAAATGAATTTCCCAAAGATTGGTTTGAGAAGGCAAAATTTGCGAAAGAAAAGCGGGATTGTTCTTTGAATTTTTTTCGGGTTAATGCCAGTATGCCACTAAGTTATTGGGAAAAGAAAGGCTGGATTTATCCCGATGATCCGCGGGGTTGGTTCCAATGGTACTGTCGATACTACATGGGGCGGCGTATTTTTGAAGAGGACAAAAGACAGATCAAGAGATGGAAGGCGATGAAGAGGCATGTGGCGCAGATAAAGAAAAATTGTGTATTTGGTGATTGGGAATGTCGAAAGAAACAGAGACAGGCCTTGTTACATTGGGCTTATGATAGTAGGAGGATATAGAAAATATGAGTGAAAAAGTAAGAATTTCTTCTTCCTGGACTTATGTGACAAAATATTTTTTGCCATGGGTTTGGATTGGCTTGATTGGCTATTTATTTTATTTACAATATAGATTAGAAAATTGGGGGAATGTTTTGTTGGTTGTTTTTGCAGGGGTGTTTGTTTTATATCTTGGGGTTTATTTGAATATTTCTTTAAAGGAAGTATTTTTGGATGATCAATATCTATATATTTCCGACTTTAATAAAGAAATAAGAGTTTCCCGTTCAAAGATTGAGCGGGTGACTGAATGGAATTTGAATAGAAGTCGTCAAGTATGGATTTATTTTACAGAGGAAACAGAATTTGGTAAGAAAGTAGTTTTTATGCCAACTTTCCAGTCAGGTTTGTTTTTTGCGGTTCATCCCATAGTTGAAGAGTTGAAGAAGAAAGTAAATTAAAAATTTTAGATGGATTTTTTTGGTATAGTAAAGTTTGAACAATAACATTATTTAATATGAAAGATTGGCAGTTTGCAAAAATTATCGGTTGGTTGATGGTGGGTTTGGGGGCGAGATTTTATTTGTTGCCTTTGCTGGAGAGTGAAAATCATGCTTTAGTGTGGTTGATTATTGCTGTTTTATTGGTGATTGGGGTGTATTTGATTCAACAGACAGCCAGTATTATTGAAAAGACAACTGGGGTCTTGAAAGATCGGACTGGGTTGGCTGGTGGTTTGTTACAGGCTTTGGGTACGGCTTTTCCTGACATGGTAATCGGTGTGGTTTCGGCTATATTGAGTTTACAGGCAGCAGCCACTGATATCACTCGATCGATGAACTTGGCTATTATAGCAGCCAGTACAACTTTTGGTTCGAATATTTATAATATTTTGCATGCGGCTTGGTGTGTTTATCGACAAAATAAAGCGGACAAACTTGGAAAGCGGATTTTGATGTTCCCCGGTATAAAATGGGGCGGGGTAGTGAAACCGTTGAAAGAACACAAGACGAAGCCGGGTGTAGCTGAGGTGAATGCGGCGATGGAAATATTGGTTTATCTGGGATTGTTAACTTTGATGGTGGCGGTGGGTATGGTTTTGTTTGGCAAGGTTGATAAAGGCGATGTTTTGGCGATGTTTCCCGGAGATTTGTATCAATTGACTAAGACGATTGGAGTGGTCGTTTTATTGGCAAGTTTGGCAATTATTTATGTTTTTCGAAGGTCGCATGCTACACATGAAGGCGAGGGAGAAGAAAATTATTATTTTGGACGTTCTTCTGTTAGAATTTGGTTGGATTTATTGTTGTCCGGTTTGGTGATTTTGTTGGCGGCCGAGAGTTTGATTGAGGCAGTGACGATGTTTTCTGAGTTGACCGGTGTACCTTATGTATTGACCGGTATTATTACGGCGTTGGTTGGTTGTTTGGGGGAGATGATTGTAATTCACAATTTTTCGGTTAATCCAAAAGGAAGATTGGCGGATGCGATTACGGGAGTGGTGATGGATAATGTAGTTACGATTATTGGCGCTTGTTTGATATCTATAATTGGCGGTATATTTTTGGGAAGCGATGCTTTGATTATAATTTTTGTGGTAGTTTTATTTTCGAAAATTGTTCTTATTCATGAAGTGGCTGAGTTGAAGGACAATTTGAAGTAAAGAAATTCTTTATATATAAAGACTCAAAGTGTTTAGTGCGCTTTGAGTTTTTTTATATGAAAAAAATTTGATACAGTGAATGTGAGCACATTTTTTTTGGACTATCAAAATGAAAAAAACTGATATTTTGTCCTATGCGTTGATTATTTTAACTTTTGTTTTGGTAGTGATGGGCGTGGCGGCGGTAGTAAACAGAAAAGACCAGGATCATCTTTCTGATGAGAATGAATATTTTGTTGAGGAAAAAGAAAATCGGGGACAAAAATATTATACGGATAAGGTTAAAAATCCGGGTGAGATGGGAGTGGAGAGTTTGTTGGTTAGAGAAAAGATAAAAAATGGTAGTGAGACTTTGAACAATGATACTCCTTTTCGATCAAATAAGGATGTGTCGTTGTTGGAGCAGATTTTAAATTTTTATGAGCCCAGAAAAGATTTAGCGGAAAATGATTGGATCAGGGTGGCTTTGGCTTCTGAACAAAAAAAGATAAGCGCAGAGTTGAAAATTTTGGATAAATCGTTGAGTAAAGTTGATGATAGTGTTTTGGATTTTGCTATGAGTTGGGATTTTATGGATACGGATCCCAATGTTTATTCGAATGGAAATTATGTTTTGTATAATTATGATGATTTTGATATTCAATATGAATTACAAAAGGATACTTTGAAGGAGAGTATTATTTTTGATGAAAAGCCGAAGTTTGGAAATTTGGTTGCTAGGTTGAATTACGCGGAAGAATATGACTTGGAAGAAGCTCAAGATGAAAGTTTGACTGTATACACAAAGGATGGAAATCTTCCCGTTATTAAGTTGTTGTTGGCGTATTTGACCGATAGAAAAGGAAGGGCGATCAAGGTTGATCATGTATTTGATAGAGAAAATAAAACCATTACTTTTAATTTAGATGAACAATTTTTGAATACGGCTGATTATCCGGTGATTTTTGATCCTTCGGTCTCTCGTCCGTCCTCTCGTTATTCTTCCCGCATGGTGTGGAATGATGATAATAATACTGCGATTTTGTTTGGTGGTGGTTTGTCTTTGACCGGACAGCCGACAGTAGTAGCTAGTCAGGAGACTTGGTTGTATGAACCGGATTTAACTGTTCCGGTTTATAGATCTGATCATGATTATCGAATTACGATTTGTTTGGAGAGCGCTGCAAAGCTAAATTTTGCTATCAATGATTCAAATTCTGCCGGTAATTCCGGTACTTTTACTATCGATACTTGTGTCAATAATTCTTGTAGTGATAGTGGTTTGGCGGAAACAGTTTCCGTTCCTATGACAAGTGGCCTTGCTGGAGTTTCTTCACTTAATACTTATGCGGCAGAATGTTTTAATATTAGGATTCAAGGTTTTGGTTTTTCCAATAATGGTGCCAATAATATTGATGCTTTTTATGATGATATTTCCGGGATACCTTTGCATCGTTTTGATAATCAATACTCATTGCTAATTGATGGAAAATCTCCCGAAGAGTGGATTCCGGGTTCGCAAGGTTTGTGGACCAAAAAAGTGCCTGCCACTTCTCCCGCCAAGCGTTCAAATTTTGATATGGTTTGGGACAATGTGGGCAATCAGGTTATCTTGTATGGGGGGGGCGGCGGAGATCACCAATTTGGTTTATGATGACACTTGGATATATACTCCGCCAACTTCTCATCATGACCAAGGGAGTTGGACTAATAAAAATCCTGTTTCCAATCCGGGTAAGCTTTATGGTTCGCAAATGGCCTGGGCTGGTGATTCTTTGATTTTGCATGGGGGTTATGATTATGATTTGTCTGCGGTAGTCAATAAAACATATAGCTATGATCCGACGGCTAATACTTGGACACAAACTTCAAATGATGGTCCAGTCGTTCGTTATGCGGCGGTGGAATATTCTCCTAGTGATTTGTCTGTGTATCTTTTTGGGGGTAATGATGGGACTAATTTCAAAGATAATCTTTGGAAATACAGCGGCGGAATTTGGACGGAAGTGATTGACATAGATGCGCCGGCAGCGAGAGGGAATACTGATTTAGTTTGGGATGATGTAGGAAATCAGTTTGTTTTGTTTGGAGGTAAAGATAGTATAAATTATTATAATGATACTTATCTGCTGAATATTTCTACCAATATTTGGACCAAAAAAACTCCGGTCAATCCACCGTCACAACGTTCGGATATGTCAATGTGTTGGGACAATGATGATGACGAAGTAATGTATTATGGCGGGCGAAATGGCGTTTATGTTTTTAATGATGTTTGGTGGTTTGATCCTGATGAGGGATTGCAAGGTGATTATGACGGAGGCAATTTGTTTACACCTTTTGCGCCATCTTTGTCCAATGCTGAATGCGATTATTTTGATATTACTGATTTTAATACTCATGGAAATGCTGATACGACCACTTATGCTATCAAAGTAGTTCAAGGCGCAACGACAAAATATGTAAATACGACCGGAGATTTGGTTGATTTTCCAGTATTTATTTCTAAAAGTAATTGGAGTTTGCCGATCAGGGTGTTGAAATTGGCAGCCAATACCCAGTATACCGTGTCGGTGGTGGCGAAAGATGTTGATACGGGAAAGATATCTGATTATTCGTCAACGGCTTCAATTTCTACTTTGATGTCTTGTGGATACAGTTCTTCGTTTGATGCCGGGTGCGATCTCAATCGATCGGGGTCGATAAATTCTCAAACTTGGCCCAACACCGGTTATGGGACGACGACAGTCGTTTGTGTTACCGGTAATTTGACGGTTAATACTGGTCAAACATTGACTGTGCAGCCGGGAGTTGTAGTTAAGGTGGCGGCAGATGATTATATAACTGTAAATGGTTATCTAAATGCTGTGGGTACTCCAGATCAACCGATATATTTTACCCGCAAAGAGGATGATAATACGCCCGATGGTGACACTATGGGAGATGGATACAATCCAACAGCGATTCTGGCTGGTAGATGGGGAAGTGGGTCTTTGTCGACTCATGGGGGTATTAGGTTTACCGCTTCGTCTTCCGCTGAAGGTTCGGGTAAATTGGAGAATGTGATTGTTCGTTATTCATACGGTATTTTGGTAAGTGACCACAATTATTACGCGGAGAGAGTTGAACCGACGATCAAAAATGTTACTTTGGAATATTCAGAAACTAGAGGCGTATTTGCTAATTGGGCAGATTCATTGGTAACCAATATTACTATTAGAAACACCAATGGGCCAGCTTTAATGATGTTCGTTAGTAATTACAATACCAATATTCGTTTTTCCGGTCAGCAAAGTGTTTACAATAACACGATTAATGGTGTTGCTTTGAGAAATTATGGAGTGCAACCAAGAATTGATAATACTAGAACCTGGTACAATGATTTACCATATTATGTTGGTATTGAAGATCCATATTTAATTATTGAATCATCCGGTACTTTGAATGTTGAGCCGGGAGCAGTGATAAAGTTTGCTTATGAAAACAATGGTGGTGCTTATGACAAGCAAGGAAATGTACGGGTTTATGGTAATTTAAATGCTGTAGGAACAGCTGAATTGCCGATTTATTTTACAACTGAATATGATGATAGTGTAGGACAGGAAGCGCATCCGGAATGGTTTAGCGGTGGAAATTGTATACCATATACTCCGTGTGATATTCACAATGATAGTAACACTGTCAGTCCGACAGCCGGTGATTGGGGTGATGACGGTTACTATGATACTAAGGGTGGTATCAGATTTTTGGCAGGAAGTTCGAGTTATGGAGGAGGTAATCTTGATTGGGTGGTTATAAAATATGGTTATGGTGGTATCTCATTTAGTGAGCATAATGTTTTTAGTCGTTCGGAACCGGTGATTGGCAACACAACAATCATGAATTCTCAAGTAAGAGGGATTATGATTCAAGAGGTGAATCCTTCTTTAAGTAACATGACGATCAAAAACAATGGTGGAGCGGCTATTATGATTTATTATCTGACTAATAGTAATGTGGAGTTTTCCGGTGTACAAAATGTACAAAATAATGGAGTAAATGGAGTACAATTATTTGGATATTCAAATGCAGCGACAATAAATGCCAATCGTACTTGGTATAATGATTTGCCTTATTATCTAGGTGTGGATAGTTCTCCGGTATATTCAAATAATAATATTCAGATTTTATCAGGTAATACTTTGACGCTTGAACCGGGAACTATTGTTAAATTTTCCAGGATGTCGGGTGCTCAAGCGGTACAAGGTCGTATATATATTCAAGGCAATATTAATGCGATTGGTACAGCTAGCCAACCTATTTATTTTACTTCTGGCAGAGATGATACGGTGGGTCAGGAGGTCCATCCTGAGTGGTTTAGTGGAGGCAATTGTATTATTGGTAAACCTTGTGATACGAATGGTGATGGCAATGCCACTAATCCAGCAGCAGGAGATTGGGGTTATGATACCTCGGTGGGTGGAATTCATTTTGCAGCCGGTAGTGTGGTTAATAATGATGGTGGGGGAGTTTTTGATTATGTGCAAATAAGGTATGCGATTAATGGTCTGTATATTGTTGGTCATAATGATTATTCTAAAGCCGAGCCAATGATATCGCATACCACAATTGAAAATAATAGTAATGAGGGTATTCGAATTCAAACCGCTAATCCTAATCTTGCTGATTTGACAATTCGCAATAATGCTGGTGCTGCTATTATGTTATATCGAAATGCTGGAGGTACCAATGCGGAATTGTCAGGTATTTTTGATGTGCATGATAACGGCATAAACGGAATTAGAATATATGCTTATGGTTCGGGTGATTCGATAAATTCAAATAGAACTTGGTATAAAGCATTGCCTTATTATTTTGTAGGCGCTTACAATCAGACGATGCAGATTAACAATGGAGTAACTTTGACATTGGAGCCAGGGACGATAATCAAATCAGGCGGAACAAATTATTATTTTAATATTGCTGGTACTTTAAGTGCAGTAGGCAGTGCGAGTAATCCTATTGTGTTTACTTCTTATCGGGATGATGATGTTGGTATCGAAACGCATCCGGAATGGTTTGATGCTGGAATTTGTAAAAATAATTATCCTTGCGATACGGATAATACAGATAATTCTGATGGGGTAGCCGGGGATTGGGGTTATACAAATTATGGTAGTTTGCGTTTTGGTGCCAGTCAGGGTGTGGCTACCGGAAATTTGGATTATGTTAGCGTGAGGTATGGAACGACTGGTATTCAAATTGAAAATCATAATGATTTTTCCATGACGGAGCCAATTATTTCTCATTCTGCTATTGAAAATGGTAGCGGTTATGGTGTTTATATAGATTCGGCAAATCCTGCTTTGAGTAATATGACGATAAGAAATAATGCTTGGGATGCAATAATCGTTTACCGGAACAATAATGGTACTTGGGTTGATTTATCAGGAAATTTTGATGTACATGACAATTGGCAGAATGGTATTCGCTTATACAATTATGGTGGAAATGCGATAAATACCAATCAGACATTTCATTCAGAGTTACCATATTATTTTAATTCGGCTAATAATAGTCGTCTGTATAATAATTTTGGTACGACACTTGCTGTTGAACCAGGGGCAATTATCAAATTTGGATCTGGATATTATATGGATGTCTATGGAGCTTTGAATATGGTTGGTGCGTCTGATGCGCCGATTTATATTACTTCTTATCGTGATGATAGTGCCGGAATTGAAACACATCCTGAGTGGTTTGATGCCGGGGTGTGTAAAAATAATTATCCGTGTGATACAGATAATACTGATGGGTCTAGTGGAGTAAAAGAGGATTGGGGTGGAATTGTGTATCGTTCTGGTTCGACCGGTCAAGTTGGGTATGTAAATTTTAGATATGGGGCTGGAGGCAGTGGAGTATATGATTATGAGTTGTTCTTTGAAAATGTCGGTGGTGTGACGGAGATTGCCAATAATAAATTTAATTTTACTAACAGAGGATTGGGAGTTAATAATTCCAATTTATATATTCATCACAACGAATTTGTATCTTCTTCGGATTATGGTGTGGTATTTAATAATCCTCCCGCAGGCACGATATTTGAATATAATAAGGTAGCTGGTTTTAATGTAGGTGTTTATGCCAATAATATTGTTAATGGGTTAACTTTGCGTTACAACGACATTGATGCAGTCAATTATTATGTACAAAATGATTCATCACCATTTCAAGGCGGTAGTTGTGGAACTTTGGTTTCCGGTACCAGTATTGATGCTTGTGTGAACAATTGGGGAGATTATCCGGTGAATTATGCTCCATCCGGAAAACTTTTCAAGAATCCGGGAAATATTTATTTTAATGATGTGGGAGTGGAAGTGATTGTAGCTAATGGGGGAGAAGATTGGGAGCAGTATTCTCATCAGGATATAACTTGGAATACGAGTGATAATACCGGTGTGGTGGCTCTGGTCGATTTGTATTATTCGATTGACAATGGCGATAGCTGGTCTTTAATTGAGTCTGATTTGTCTCACGCGGGAATGCCAAATATTTTCGGTAGTAAAAATTGGACGGTACCGGCGGTAGGTCCATCGAATGAAGCTTTGATTAAAGTAAATGTAAAAAATAGTATGGGAGTTGTTTTGGCGAGTGATATTTCAGATGCCAATTTTTCAATCACTGATTTTGGTGGGTCTTTTCCACCGGAGACGATTGATGAAGGGACAACGGTGACTGCGTCGGTGCCGTCAATTTTGTCGTTTACCATCAACCCTTTGCCAAGTGGCGAGAATGTAAATGGAATTGTAACTACGGTTGATACTGAGGTTGATGCAATTGATTATGGTATTTTTACGGGTGGTGGGGAAAAAGTAGCGGCTCATGAGTTGTTGGTTTCTACCAACGGAGGTGGTGGCTATGTGGTAACTTTGAATGAAGATCGATCATTGACTGCTTTATCGGCGACCGTTTCTGATTTTATTGGAACCAATGCGGTACCGACTTTATGGGCAAATCCTCCCGGTGGAGGAGTGGAAGGATATTTTGGTTATACAACTGATGATATGACTTTGGGAGATGCGCCTGGTGATCGTTTTACGACAAACAAATGGGCGGGCTTGGCTTTGTTCCCTTCCGAAGTTGCTTTTCATAATGGCACGGTAGTTGATCAAAGTACAAGGGTTGGATATAGGTTGGAAGTGACTTCTTTACAGACGGCTGGCTTTTATGCAAACAATCTAACTTATATTTGTACTAGTACTTATTGATTAAAATGTTGTCAGAAATATTTACGACTACATATTTGCGGAGTGACGGTTGGACTTTGATGTTGAAGAGAAGTAAACATGATGACCAGTTTGGGAGATACAATGGTTTGGGAGGAAAAGTTGAGTTGGGGGAAAGTCCTCAAGAGGCAATGGTTAGAGAAGTAAAAGAAGAGTCGGGTTTGATTGTTCGAAAATATCAGATGAGTGGAGTGATAACGATTACTGTTCGAGAAAAATTGGCAACGGCGATGTTGTTTATCTTTGAAGTGTCAAAATTTGAGGGCATGATTGGTGACTGTTCCGAAGGGAAATTGCAATGGGTAAAAAATCGTGATTTAAAAAATTTGGATACCAATAAAGGCGATCATTTGATTTTTGATTGGCTGAGTAAAAAGAAATTTTTTTCCGGAAAAATTGTGAGAAATGTCGAGGGTGATTTGATCGATTATCAGGTAGATTTTTTTTAGTTACAAAAATGTCTTGGGAAAATGTTATTTCACAAAAATGGGTGGTATATTGAAGAATGGTGTTGAAAAATATTTGATTGTTATCGGAAACAAAAATGAGCAGACTAATTTTGGTGAGGCATGGTCAGTCAAAGTGGAATCTTAGTAATCGCTTTACCGGTCAGATAGATGTGTCTATCAGTCATCGGGGGGTGGGGCAGTGTTTGTATTTGGGGGAAAGAATTAAGAGTATACATTTGGATTGCGCTTTTTCTTCGTGTCTAAATCGTTCAAAGGAAACATTGTCTATTATTTTGTCCCAGACGGAGAGATCAGGGATATATATTGATGAGTCGTTGGGTGGTCCACAGGTGAAAAAAGCAAAGAAGTATGTGTCGCGATTGACCGATATCCCTATATATACCAATTGTTTACTCAATGAGAGGCATTATGGTTCGTTGGAAGGAATGGATAAAAATCAAGCCAGAGAAAAATATGGCGAGGAGAAGGTTTTTTCTTGGCGAAGAAGT
>DAIRGB010000033.1:0-13169 GCA_036794765.1 Patescibacteria group bacterium
GAAGAGCTTAGTCCTAGAATTGGTTATTAGTAAGTTTATGGATTTTATTTATCGTATTCGTTTGTTAATAAATATGATTGGTTAAAAAATGAGGAGTAATTAGTTTTTGGGAAAGGGGTTGTAAAGATAAATATGAGGTTTGATGCAAGAGTAATGATTTAAAAGTGTTTTTTTGAATATACTGGAGGTTTGTTTGGGAGAGATAATTTTGCAAATAATTAAGCTTGTTTTGGGTTTGGGGGTACTTTTTTGTGTGATTTTTTTAGTTTATGGTCTGATAAAATATTTTTTATCTAGGAGTGAAAAATATTTCAGAATGTTTGTTTTGTCTCTGGTTTCATTATTTATAATATCTGCTGTGTATGCCATTTTAATTACATGTAGTGATTGTAATGGTTTTACGGGTGTGTCGAGTAGTAATGCAATTATAAAATAAAATGTTCGAAATACGGGTTTTGTATCTTATTCAAGCTCATTTTTTTGTGCTAAAATTGGGGTATGACAAATGAGAGTAGAAAATTTGTTCCTACCTGGTTTTTGATGATGTCGCAGATATTTTTTCTGATGCTGGTTTTTTGTTGGCCGCTTGGGACAAGATTGCAGTGGTTGGGGGAGTTTTCTTATCTGGGGGGTGTGATTTCTGATCTGACGACTTATTTTGTCTATATAACTGATATTTTGTTGGTATTGGTGATTTTGGGTTGGTTGATTGATGTTGCGGTGAAATTTTGGCGATATGAGGATTGGGATGATTGGAATTTGAATCCGTGGCAGGGGATGATGGTTTTGTTTTTTGGAGGATTGGCGGGTTGGGGTTTGTATTCGACTGTGTGGGCGATGATAGATGAAATAGCTTTGTATAAAGGATTGCGGTTGGTGGGGATATGGTTGTTGTTTGCGTATATTGTGTTGGTAGTTGGTAAGAATAAAATTTTATTGAAAAATACTTGGTTAGTTGGCGTGATCACATTGAGCATTCAAGCCATTTGGGGAATTGCTCAATATATAAAACAAAGCGGATTTGGTTTGTGGCAGTTGGGAGAAAGTATTTTGGGAAAAACGGTGGCGGGAGTGGCGAAAGTGGATGTGGATGGGGAGAAAATAATAAGAGCTTATGGATCTTTGCCGCATGCGAATCTTTTTGGGGTTTTGATGTTGTTTGGGGTGACATTTTTACTTTTTATAATACTAAATCGTGTAAGCAATAATAATTTTCAAATAAATAAGGTTGGGATTAGAGAAAAAATTTTATTGGGGGTTGTTCTGGGGTTGTTTTTGGTGGGGATGTTGGTTAGTTTTTCGCGGGGGGCGTGGGTGGCGGGGATGGTAATAATGGTTGGAGCGATTGTTGATATTTTTCGTAGGGGTGAGGTTTCCTCGCCCGGGGAAAGGATGAAAAAAAATTTTCAATTTTCAATTTTTCCCTCACGGGACCGAATTGCTGCTGGTAATTTTCAAACAATACTGGTTGGATTATTAATATTATTTATTGCAGTTGGGTTAAATTGGCGAGTGATGGTAGGGAGGTCCAGTTTGGATGTGGGGAGTGATGTGTCTTTGCAGGTGCGGCAGGTTTATGATCAGGGGGCGGATTGGATGATTGAGAAATTTTATTATGGTGGGGTGGGGCTGGGAAATTTTGTTTTGGTGTTGCCATACTTTGCCGGTAAAGCCAATCTACAATGGTGGCAATATCAGCCGGTTCACAATGTTTTCAAATTGGTCTGGTCGGAACTGGGCGTTTTTGGCTATATTTTGTTAATATTACTTATGGTTAGTATTGCAGCGATGATATTGTTTAACGACCAAAAAAAATATCCCAAATATTTTTGGTTTAGTGTTTTTCTGGCGATGATATTTTTGATGTTATTTGATCATTATTTTTGGGATGTGTGGCAAGGGCAGATTTCTTTGGCGGTTTTATTGGGGGTTATGGTGGTTGGGGGAAGTAGTAAAAAAACTTATCAAACGTAGCAAACTTAGCAAACATAATAATCTCTTTGAAACACTTTTAAACTCTTCTAAACGCTTAAAAACTAAATGATTATTTGAGTATTTGAAATTAATAAGATATTTATGGATTTTTATCTGATTGCATCTTTATTGCTTGTGGTTTTGTTTATCTATATTTTGGTGTTGAAAACTTATTTACTGATTAAGTCATGGAAAAATAATAATTATAAGCAATATGCGATTATTGGTTTTGTTATTTTTATTGAAGTTTTATTAGCTAATTTTGTTATTTTTGATCCAAAAAAATATATTCTTGATTCTTCGAGTGTATATTTCTCGTATTGTCAATTTAAAAATTATATTTTAGCTTTTTATTTGTTTATTGGTGTGGATGTGCTGATAAATATTGGATGTTTTTTTATTGGGTTGTATTTTTTGGCGAAAAAGAAGCTGAAATTGTTATTTTTGATAATTCCACTTTTGAGTATATTATTTTTTATCTTTATATTTTTCTTTTTTCCAAGTATTTATGTTTCTTTGAAGAACATTGGAATTTCAATAATTGATAATTTTTATCAATGTAAAGTAAAATTTGTAGTATAACATTGTAAGATGAACTCATTAACATACAAAGTAGCGTTGAATACTGTGGTCCAAACTATTGGTAAGGTAGTGGTGGTGGGGACTAGTATTGTGACGATTGGTCTTTTGACTCGGTATCTGGGGCAGAAGGGGTTTGGTGAATATACTACGGTGATGACCTATTTGGGATTTTTTGGGATTGTAGTGGATTTGGGGATGTATTTGATCGTGGTACGGGAAATTGTGAAAGAAAAATCCAAAGCGGAAGAAATATTGGGTAATGCATTGGGGTTGAGGATTGTTTTAGGGATTTTGGTTTTGGGTTTGTCGCCCTTGATTGCTTGGTGGTTTTTTCCCTATTCGCATTTGGTCGATTGGGCGATTGGGATCGGCGCTTTGTCTTTTTTCTTTATCAGTTTAAATCAAATATTGGTGTCGGTGTTTCAGATTGATTTGCAAATGTGGAAGTTGGTTTTGGGAGAAGTGTTTGGTAGATTGGCGATATTGGGTGGGACTTATTATTTTATTTTGCAGAAGGGTGATTTACATAGTTTTTTGTGGGCCAATGTGGCGGGAAATGTTGTTTTATTTGTAATTACTTTGTTGTTTGCTCGAAAGTATTGTCGGATCAAACCTCGGTTTGAATGGAAATCGTGGAAGCCGATTTTGGCAGAGACTTTGCCTTTGGCGGTTGTGGTCATGCTCAATCGGATATATTTTAATATTGATACTATTTTCTTGTCGATTTTCAAGTCGCAGGAAGAAGTGGGTATTTATGGTTTACCATACAAGATTTTGGATATTTTGATCAGTTTTCCGTCGATTTTCGCTGGCCTAGTATTTCCGGCTTTTGCCAAGCATGCTTTGGAGAATAAAACTGAATTGAAGAGGGTATATCGGAAAGCGTTTGATTTCTTGTTGGTAGTGGCATTACCGATGTTTATGGGTCTATATATGTTGGCTAAACCAATAATTCATTTGTTGGGTGGAGATGATTTTGTTGATTCGATAAATTTATTGCGCATTTTGTCGATTGCGGTAGTTTTTGTTTTCTTTAGCACTTTGTCCAATAATTTGGTTATCGCTGTTCAAAAGCAGAAACAATTGATGACTATTTCCTTGATTTCGGTGGTAGTGAATGTTGTTTTAAATTTGTGGTTGATTCCCAAATATTCATATTTCGCCGCAGCCTGGATTACCGTACTGACTGAGTTTATAGTAACGATTTTGTCCGGCTGGTTTGTTTGGCGGTTTGTTTCGATATTGCCAAATTTGAAAATCGGGATGAAAAGTATAGTGGCGACTTTGGTAATGGGCATATTCTTGTGGTTTTTTTATGAATTGAATTTTATTGTTCTGGTGATGATTGGAAGTATGGTGTATTTTATTGTTCTGTATTTGATAGGTGGTTTGCCGAGGGAGGCAATGGAGAAGCTTTTGGGAAAAAAGATAGTGGAGAAGTTGGGGATAAAAAATTAACAATGAATAATGAAAAATGAAAAATTAATAGTGAATAATAATATTGATGTTTCGATAATTATTGTCAGCTACAATTGTAAAGATTATCTGACGGACTGCTTGCGAACTGTTAGACGAGATATTGAGGGGAGTGGATTAAAAACGGAAGTGATCGTAGTGGAGGTTAGTTCAAATGATGAGACGGTGGAAATGTTGAAAAATAAGGAATATGGATGGTTGAGTTATGTTAAAGCCGAGAATCGGGGGTTTGGGGCGGGAAACAATGTGGGAATGAAGGTGGCAAAAGGAAAATATCTCTTTTTGTTGAATCCGGATACGGTGGTTGAAAAAGGGACAATCAGATTTTTGTATGATTATCTGGAAAAAAATAATTGGGTAGGATTGGTTGGACCTAAATTGAAATTTGGTGATGGGAATTTGCAAATTTCCGCTTATGATAATTATCCGGGGATTATTTCGGCTTTTTTAGAGAATACCTTATTGGATAGGCTTTTCTATAAATTATTTCCAAATACGATATATCCCGGGAAACTTTTTTCCAGAAAGTTGCATGACAGAAAAAGAGAAGTGGCTCATTTGCTAGGTGCTGCGATGTTTATGCGGCGGGAGATATATGAACAAACTATGGGTTTTGATGAACAATTTTTTATGTTTCGGGAGGAAACTGATTGGCAATATCGAATGAAATTGGCTGGGTGGAAGATTGTTTTTAATCCGGAAATAACGGTGACTCATTTTGAAGGGGGGAGCACGGGAGAGGCGAGGCGGAAAAAAAATTGGCAACGTAAGCTGGATATGTATTTGCCGTCGGTTTATAAATATGAAAAAAAATGGGGCGGGTGGCTAAGAGCGATTTTGGTTGGATTGATTTATTTTTTTGGTTCAATCTGGACATTGTTAATTTTGGGAATTATTTGGCCGATCAATAATATATTTGGTTGGGTGGTTAATAATTGTCGGAAGAAAATTAATCGTTCGATTGCGGATATCGCGATTTACCATTGGGCGATAATCATCTGGCATGTGAGATATCTTGATCGGTGGTTTTAAATTAAAAATTAACAATTAATAATGAAGAGTGAATATTAATTGATTGTAATAGGAGCAAGAAAATGGAATTTTTGGAGCAGGCGGCGGCGGTGATTATACAGGATGAAAAATTGTTACTGATCAAAAGGGGAAAAGAGTGTCATGAGCCAGATAAATGGTGCACAATGAACGAGACGATTGAGATTGGTGAAGCGCCAGAAGAAGCGGTGGTGCGTGGCGCTAAAGAGGAATTGGGTGTACATTTTAAAGTTGGCGAAAAATTATTTGAACATTTTTACGATGGTCATACCACATATGTTTTTTCTGGAAATTTCTCTGGTGAGATTCGACCTGATAAGAGAGAGGTGGAGGAGTGGGGTTGGTTTGATTACGAAGAGGCAAAAAAATTAGTTTTTGCTTATGATTACAATAAAGTCGTTGATAAGTTGTTTGAGTTGGGGTTAATAAAATAGTTTTTTATGAAAATTGCGATTGATTATCGAGAGGCAATACGGAAGAATAAAGCCGGGAAGGGGGTGGTGGTTTGGCAGTTGGTGGAGAGACTTAAGAAAACCATTTTGAACGATGAGGTGGATTTGCTGGTAGATGAAGATTTTTTATTTGAAGATTGGCCGGCCAATTGGCATAAGCGAATTATTGTGGGTAGGGGTTT
Source organism: Patescibacteria group bacterium (assembly GCA_036794765.1). Lineage (GTDB taxonomy): Bacteria > Patescibacteriota > JAHJAL01 > JAHJAL01 > JAHJAL01 > DAIRGB01. The sequence goes on from DAIRGB010000033.1 coordinate 5,717, forward strand.
GAAATGGCATTGGAATGTTTGGTGGGAGTTGAAAAACTACGATCGGTATTTGTCTTTGACTAGTTTTTTGGTGCCGGCGTTTGATTGGAATAAGAAGTGTATTGTATTTGTCCATGATCTGGTGGTGTTTCATGACGAGCTGGCAAAGAAACATAATCGAAAGGCTTATTTGATGGAACGATTGACGTTGGGGGCGTCTTTAAAAAATGCGCGTAAAATAATTGTACCGTCAGAAACGACGGGGAATGATTTGAAGAAGTTTTTTAAGGTTGATGAAAATAAAGTTTCTTTGGTTTATGAGGGAGTGAATAATCAGGTTCTAGGTACTAGGTGTCAGATATTAGATGGGGAAGAGAAGGGAGAACGAGATTTAAAATTCGAAACTCAAAGCATAATTGATGTAAAGAAAAAATTTGGGATTAGTGGCGACTATTTGTTTTTTGTGGGGACTTTGGAGCCGAGGAAAAATTTGGCGAATTTGATCTTGGCTTACAACAAGTTGGTTGAGGATTACAATTGGGAGGGGCAGTTGGTTCTGGTCGGAAAAAAAGGTTGGTATTTTGAGGAGTTGTTTACTTTGGTTAAGAAGTTGAATTTGAAAAAGAAAGTTATTTTTGCCGGGTTTACGACTGATGAGGAAAAATTTATTTTGATGCGAGGGGCGAAGTGTTTTTGTATGGTTAGTCTATATGAGGGTTTTGGTTTGCCAGTGCTGGAAGCGATGTCGGTGGGGACGCCGGTTGTTACCAGCAACAATTCCAGTTTGTCGGAAGTGGCGGGGGAGGCGGCAGTATTGGTTGATCCGGATAACGTTGAAGAAATTGCCAGTGGAATTCAAAAAGTATTGTCTGATGAAGTTTTGGCGGATAGCTTGGTTAAAAAAGGTATGGATAGAATAAAACTGTTTGATTGGGAAAAAGCGGCGGGGGAAGTGTATAATTTAGTTAGGTTATAGGCGTTAGGGAATTGTGTCATCCTGGAACTGAAAGCCCTACCGGGCGTTTCAATATCCAGGATCCAGAAAAAAAGTTAGGGGAGACAGGCAAGTATTAAAAATTAATATGGTGTGGATCCTGGATATTGGAGCGGATTACCTTCCAGTTCCAGGATGACACAGTACTTAATCTGGTTATAATTAGAAATTAGAAATTTTCTTGAAAACTTGGATATTAAATAAATATAGTGTTGTGTATTTATCGGCCGGATTTGGCTTACTGCTTTTGTATGCTTTTTTGTCAGCAATTGATATCAAGTTGGCGATGGGAGTGATGGGTGGGGGGATATTATTTTTTCTGTTTTGGTTGGATATACGTTGGGGTTTGGTAGTTTTATTGTTGTCGGTGTTGTCCGGTCAGATAATTCGTTTTAGTTTCGGTTCGGCGGCGATTTTGCCTTCGGATGGGGTGATGGTGGTTTTGTTGTTGGTTTGGGTTTTAAAAATGTTGGCTGAAAAGAAAAAATTTGTATTCGATGTTACTATCGTTTCTTTGTTGTTTTTTTGGTTGGTGAGTTTGGTGATAAATTTGGTGATTGTTGAAAGATATGCCATTGATGAGCAGAAAACGATTTGGATGTATTGGTTTAGATTGGTAATATATTCTACTTGTTTGCCTATAACCATGAATATTACCAGTTGGTATGTTGAGCAAAAAAAGTATTTCAAATGGTTTATATGCTTGGGTTTGGCATTTTTGCTGTTGGGTTTTGTGCAGTTGGTTGTGTTGCCCGATATCAGTTTTTTGACTGATTATGGTTGGGATCCCCATCAGGGGAGATTGCTTTCAACTTTTTTGGATCCAAATTTCGCGGGGGCGTTTTTGATAATTTGTTTTGCGGTGAGTTTTAGTATGTATTTCGGACAAGTCAAATGGAATAAGCAGAAATTATGGTGGATAGTATTGAGTGGATTATTTCTGGGTGGAATTGTTTTAACCTTGTCTCGTAGTGCTTTGGTTGCTTTGGTTTTTGTATTTGGTTGGTTAGCGTGGTGGTGGGATAAAAGATTATTATTGTTTGGTTTATTTGCTTCTATTACTTTATTGATCAATGATCAGAGGTTGATGCAACGGGTGGTGGGGATAGTGGAATTTGATGAGACAGCGATGTTGAGATTGCAGTCCTGGAATGATAGTTGGCAGATTGTACAGGATAATTTTTGGACGGGGATTGGGTATAATGCTTTGTCATTTGAGCAATTTCACCGGGGCATAATTACTGATATCAATGTTCATTCGGCCGGTGGATCGGACAGCAGTTATTTGACGATTTGGACGACTTTGGGATTGGTTGGACTGTTTTTTTGGCTTTTGATTTTTGTTTTTTTCGTGTCTCGATCAGTAATAATGTATTGGCGGGAGAAGAAAGATCAAAATCGAAAATTTATAATTTTGGGGGTTGTGTTGGCAGTGTTGGGCGTGATGATTCATGCGCAGTTTACTAATAGTATGTTATATGTTCATATTATGATTCCGATTTGGTTTTTGATGGGAATAGTGCTGGGGGGAGGGGGGGTGATAAAACTTAACAAACCTAGCAAACATTTCAAACACTTATAAACTGGATAAATGATATAAATTGAATGATAAAAATTTTTTAAGATTAAGAAAATGATTATTTGGTTATTGGTTATTATTTTTTTGGTTATTAATTAACTATTGGCGAAGGAGGATTTGTTGTGGGCAGTTGGTTGGTTGATATTTATGGCTCCGTCTTATATTGTAAGATTAAATTTTTTTGGGATTCCGACCAATGCGTTGGAGTTGGGAATTTATGTAGTGTTTTTGGTTTGGATAATTAGAATAATCAGAGGTAAGAGCAGTTTTCGCTGGAGAAAATTTTATTGGTTGCCTTTGATTTTGCTTTTTGTAGCTTTGTTATCGATAGTTTTGGTTGCTGATGATCGAAAAATGTCGTTGGGTCTTTGGAAAGGATGGATTTTTGATCCGATTTTGATTTTTTTGATTGTTAGTCATGAATTTAGCAAGTTGGTCCAGATTTCGTGGATAAAAAGTGGATTTTTGTTTTTGGTAGGAATGTTGGGAACAATCGGAATATGGCAATGGTTAACAGGAAATATTGATACGGTGGATGGCCGTTTGGCGGTGTTTTTCACTTCGGCCAATTATTTGGCAATGTTGTTGGCTTCAGGTTTAAGTTTTTTATTGGCTGGTTTTTTATTGGAAAAAAAGAGAAAATGGTGGGAAATAATTTTTTTGGTTTTGGGGCTTTGGGCTTTGATCGCTTCCGGTTCATTTATTAGTGTTTTTGCTTTAGTGTTGACAGTGGGTTGGATGGTTTTGGCGGGATGGCAAAAAAAGGGAAACGTAATATTGTGGGTGATATTTGGTTGTGTCTTAGTGGCGGCGATATTTTTTGGAACTCAAATCGGCTCAGAAAGAATGTCAAATATGTTGGATTTTAACAAAAGATCTTCAGTGACAGTTCGGATGCAGGTTTGGCAGACGGCGTGGGCAATGGTGGCAGAAAATCCCGTTATTGGTATTGGTTTGGGAAATTTTGAGAAAAAATATATTGAGTATTTACCGAAAGTAGTTGCCAATCCTTTGGAATGGCGGATGCTGCATGCCCATAATTTTTGGCTACAAACTTGGCTGACTATGTCAATCTTTGGTTTATTGGTGTTTTTGATGATAGTTGTTTATAGTTGGTGGTTGGGAATGAGAACAATAAAAAGGCTAGAAAAACAATTTTGGGTAATCTATGGGTTAATGGGATATTTATTGTCGTTTGTTTTAGTTGGTTTGTTGGATACTCCTTATTATAAAAATGATTTTTCGTTGATCTTTTGGATAATGATTGGTTTGTTGGTAGTATTGACAAAAATTTTACAGAAAGAAAAAAGTTATTTGAAAAAAATGGGGAAAAAAATATGAAAATTGCCATTGATGCAAGGTTTATCAGTAATGGCTCTGGTCTGGGACGTTACGCATACAAATTATTGGAGTTTTTGTTGAGGTTGGATAACAAAAATGAATATATAATTATTGTTTATAAGGGTGAAGAGAAGTTTGTTGATTATAAATATGGAAAATATCAGGTGCTTGGAGTTGATTTCCAACATTATTCGGTGGCGGAGCAATGGGGATATTGGAAATTTTTAAACAGTTTGAAATGTGATTTGGTACATTTTACCAACTTTAATCATCCTATACTTTATCGTGGAAAGTTTGTGGTTACAATTCATGACTTAACGTTGATGTTTTACCCGGGCAGAGTGAGGAGAAAATGGATTTCGGAGTTTGGCTATAAATTGGTTATGAAAAGTGCGGTCTTGAATTCGGCGAAGATTATTGCAATTTCAGAATTTACCAAAAGAGATATCTTAAAATATTTTGGTGGACGGAAAAACAAAATGGAAGTGATATATGAAGCTGCCAATGAAAAGTTTGAGCAGATAAAAAATTTGTCCAAGATAGCACGAACAAAGGAAAAATATCACATTTCCAAACCTTATTATTTGTACACTGGTCAGTGGCGGGTGCATAAAAATCTGGTGCGATTGATTGAGTCGTTTTCCATGGTTAAAGATCAGAATCATGATACTCAGTTGGTTTTGGTTGGCAAAGAGGACCCACGTTATCCAGAAGTAAGGGAATCGATCTCCAAATCCAAGTACAAAAATGATATTATAATAACTGGATTTATTGCTGATGAAGATTTGTCTTCATTGTATAGTGGTGCGATTAGTTTTGTTTTTCCTTCGCTGTATGAGGGTATTGGTTTGCCGCCTTTGGAGGCGATGCGTTGTGGAATACCGGTAATATCTTCTGATGCTTCTTGTATGCCGGAGATTTTGGAAGAGGCGGTGTTATATTTTGATCCTTATGATCTGCAGGAAATTTCGGAGGCGATGATCAGAGTGTTTCGGGAGGAAAAATTGCGGGAAGACTTGATCAAAAAAGGTTTTCGGCAAGTTGAAAAATATTCATGGGAGAAGATGGCGGCGGAAACTTTGGTTGTATATAATAGTATTTTGGGTAGCTAGAGTTTGGAAGTAATTTAAATATATCGGATGCGAAAATTTTAGTATAAATATTTCATTAATTTATTTGAGGAGAAATGAGTATGGAATTGGCAAACACTCTTTTGACGGCATCGATTGGAATAGCGGTTCTGGCCGTTATATGGGGATTGATTCTGGTTTATCGAATTGTCAAGATGCCGGCAGGAAATGAAAAAATGCAGGAGATCGCCAAAGCAATTCAGGTTGGAGCAAATGCTTATATGAAGCGTCAATATACTTGGGTAGCGGTGGTAGCAGTGGTGTTGTTTTTGTTGTTGTATTTTTTGATGAAAGACGCCAATATTGCGATAGGATTTTTGGTGGGAGCGTTTTTGTCTGCCTTGACTGGTTATATCGGCATGAGCGTGTCGGTGAGGGCCAATGTGCGTACTGCTGAAGCAGCTAAGAGTGGTTTGGCCAAGGCTTTGGATGTAGCTTTTAGCGGAGGTACGGTGACTGGTTTATTGGTGGTTGGTTTGAGTTTGTTGGGAGTGGCTGGATATTATTTTTTGACTGGAGCCGATGCAGAGGCAGTTGATGGTTTGGTTGGTTTGGGTTTTGGCGGAAGTTTAATTTCGGTTTTCGGTCGTTTGGGCGGAGGTATTTTTACCAAGGGTGCGGATGTAGGAGCGGATTTGGTTGGTAAAGTGGAAGCGGGTATTCCGGAAGATGATCCGAGAAATCCGGCGGTGATTGCCGACAATGTGGGTGACAATGTAGGTGATTGCGCGGGTATGGCGGCGGATTTATTTGAGACGTATGCGGTGACGGCGGTGTCGGCGATGTTGTTGGCCAGAATTGCTTTTAATGAAAATCCCAATGCTTTGGTTTTACCTTTGGCCATGGGAGCAATTTCAATTTTGGGTTCGATAGTAGGTACTTTTTTTGTTCGATTGGGAAAAGATAAAAAAATTATGAGTGCTTTATATACCGGTTTGATCGTAGCGGGATTGACTAGTGCGGTTGGTTTCTTTGTTTTGATGTATTATTTAATGAGTAACAACGGGGTTTATTCTTATACCAATTTATTTATAATCTCTTTGATTGGCTTATTGGTTACTGGATTGATCGTGTGGATTACCGAGTATTATACCGCCAAGAATTTTAGTCCGGTGCAGAGAATTGCCAAATCTTCTACCAGTGGTCATGCAACAAATATTATTACTGGTTTAGCGGTGGGAATGGAAGCAACGGTTTTGCCGGCCTTAGTGATTGTGGCAGCAATTGCTTTCAGTTATTATTTGGCAGGTATATATGGTGTGGCTATTTGCGCGATGTCAATGTTGTCGATGGCAGGAATTGTGGTGGCGATTGATGCTTATGGTCCGATTACTGATAATGCCGGGGGTATTGCCGAAATGTCCAATTTGGGTCCGGAGATCAGAGAAGTGACAGATAATTTGGATGCTGTTGGTAACACTACCAAGGCGGTAACAAAAGGATATGCGATTGGATCGGCAGCGTTGGCGACAGTTGTTTTGTTCGGAGCTTATGCTGATGAAGTAGAAAGTAGGTTGGGCGGAGTGGTTAAATTTATGATTAGTGACCCTTATGTAATTATTGGTTTGCTTATTGGTGGATTTATTCCGTTTTTGTTTGCATCTTGGAGTATGGAAGCGGTAGGTAAAGCGGGCATGAAAGTGGTGGAAGAGGTTCGAAGACAGTTTAAACAGATAAAAGGATTGATGGAAGGTACTGCCAAACCTGATTATGCCAAAGCTGTTGATATTGTTACCAATGAAGCAATTTATCAGATGATTTGGCCGGCAATGTTGCCGGTAGTGATTCCGGTCTTGATCGTAATAATCGGATTGTTTTTGAAGTCAGGTCAGGGAGCATCAATTTTGGGCGGCGTATTGGTCGGAAGTATCGTTACTGGTTTTTATTTGGCAATATCTATGACGACAAGCGGAGCAGCCTGGGACAATGCAAAAAAATATATTGAGGAAGGAGAATATGGTGGTAAGGGTTCAGATGCACACGCGGCGGCGGTAACAGGTGATACTGTGGGCGATCCGTATAAAGATACAGCTGGTCCGGCAATCAACCCAATGATTAAGATTTTGAATATTGTGGCAATCTTGTTGGTGAAGTTTTTGAAGTAGTTGAAGAAAATATTTTTTTGGTTATTTCTTTCCAAATAGCGTCTTAATAAAATAAGGCGCTATTTTTGTATTTTATTTATGGTGTTTTTTTGTTATTTTTAGGATAGATAAAAAAATACCATGAAGAAAAAAGTAAAAAAAGAACAGTCGAAAAATAAAGTGGAGAAGAGTGACAAAAAGCCAAAAAAGATTATCCAGTCTTCATTTATAAAGAGATATGGCCGATGGTTAATATTGTTGTTGGCTATTTCAGTTGTTGATTGATGCGCTGCTCAACCGGCCAGCCTTCGCGATCTACCTGGCGCTCTACGCCAAGGGCCAGCCC
>DAIRGB010000092.1:0-2477 GCA_036794765.1 Patescibacteria group bacterium
TGGAGAGATATTTTTGGAAATTATCATATCCCATTGTCGGAAAAATAATTTAATCGAGAAAAAAATCCCTCATCGAAGAAATAAAGTTAAGAAAGAAAAAATAAAGGGTTCAACTTATAACGAAACGAAAAAGATGATTTTGCAGAAAATTCCTCTAGAACAAATCGCTCAAAATAGAGGTTTGACGCCGGGAACGATCATTGGTCATTTGGAAAAAATCCAGGGGGCGGGGGAAAAGATTGATATGGATTATTTAAATAATTTTGAACCGGAGCGGTTGGAAAAAATTAAAGATGCTTTTTTGCAAACTGGAGGATCGGCACTCGGACCGGTTCGCACCAAACTCGGGAATAGTTTTTCCTGGGATGAGATTAAATTAGGAAGATTGTTTTTGACAAAAGAAAACAGTTAGAATGGTTTTTTGCAAGGAAAAATATATTATACAGGTCTTGAAATATAAATTATTTTGAGAGGGAGAGAAATGAGTAAATTATTTAAGAATGTATTTCTGGCTTTAATTTTGTTTGTTTTACTCGGGACAGGGACGGCCGGGGCAGTGGTTTCCGGTCTTCCAAAGGAAGAATTTTCGGAAGCTGATTATGTCTATCGTTTTTGGTCAGATGTTTTTCACGGACACTTTTTTACGATTGATTATGACGAAGCAACCAAAGTGAAAAATACCGATCCAAATTGGAAATACGAAAAAGTGGCTTTCAGCGCTTACAACTCCCAGATCAATGATGTCATTCCTCTCTATCGTTTCTGGTCAGACAAATTTAAAGGTCATTTTTATACCGCCAGTTATGATGAATATATGAAAGTCAAAAACACTGATCCCAACTGGAAATACGAAAAAGTGGGATTTTATGCCTATCCTCTGGGGTATAATGGCGATGTCGAAACCGACACGGTTTATCGTTTTTGGAGTCCGGTATTTTCGCATCACTTTTATACAGCTGACGAAAATGAGATGAATAAAGTAAAAAATACTGATCCGAATTGGACGTATGAAGGACCGGCTTTTAAGGTACCAAAATCGCAGTAACTGATTTAGATATAAAAATAGACAGTCGCAAGACTGTCTATTTTGTTTGGTTGTTAGTCATGAATTTTATGGAGTTGTTTTTTCTCGAAAGCGATATTAAAGCAAGTTAAATCACAAAAACAAGTTTTTCCTCCGGAAGATCATTTACAAGAGCACAATCCGGAAAAGAAGTGATGAAAAAGAATGGAATTTGTATCGTATCGACTATTTCCACGTGGATTGTATTTGTGGATGATAATTTGGTGTTTGAAATAGTGTTAACAAATATTTTATTTTCACCGGAACATTTGCTTCTGAAAATACGTCTAATTCGCGATCTGTCAATATTGGAGACATCGTCCAAATTCAGACAATTCATTTGACCGACAGGAGATTGGTAATCGATTGCGAATGTGGTTGATTTGTATCCGAGATTTTTGTTCCAATCGATTTTATTGAGGGATGATAATTCTTGAAATGAAGATTTTATGAGTCTGAGTAGTTTTCTCGGATTTTCAATACCGCGGACATCTTTGTCAAATTTTGTACCAATAGTTTGTAGAGCATTTTCAATGTCGGTTTGAGTGATTTTTGAATATAGAAATTTTTTCTGAATATGATCATAATACCAGTACGGTTGTCCGATCAAAGTTTTTTTGTATAATTCATCAACATATTTGTAATGCCGCAAAATGTGAAATTCGTTGGTCGGATTGATGGTAAATTTGTTTATAGTTTTCATGAATGAGATTCTAAAAATCTATTCGTTGGAAATATAAAACATAAAAGTATTCTTATCTTCATGTTTTATCAATACCGTAAAGGCGGCCAATTTTTTTATCTGCTAGCTTTCCTTTGTTCGTACTTTTCTTTGACAAAATCGAAATACGCTTGCACAAAAGCTAGAAAAATACCGATGCCGGAGATGATATATATAATTGCTGCCAATTTTCCCAAATCGGTTTTTGGGGTGAAATCTCCGTAGCCAACGGTGGCCAGGGTAATTACGCAGTAATAAAACGAATCAAACCAATGCCAACCTTCGACAAAGTGAAAAACTATAGTTCCGATAATAAGCAAGGTGAAAACAGTTATGATTATTGAACGATATTTTTCACTAACAAGAAATTGGTACAACAACTTGATCATAGTCATGGGAAGTGGATTATTTCTTTAAATATTTATTAATTCTATTACCGGCATTTTCTCTCAAGTTGTAGTAGTAGAAGGGATAGTCAAAACTATGATAAACACCCTGAGGAAAACCGGCGACCTCAACGATCTTGTTGATCTGTTCTTCGTTGGAAGTGCTGCACACCAAGACGCCTTTGGTTTTGTCTATTTTGGCGTCAGCGAACTTTGGCGATCTTTTAAATTTTTTGGTCGCAAGATCCGGCAAATACGAACCTCGTACTTGTTCTGTGGTTGCCAGCGTCTCATATCTACTCCATGT
>DAIRGB010000034.1:0-12622 GCA_036794765.1 Patescibacteria group bacterium
GTGTTTATAAGTGTTTGCAATTATTGTTTCTGTTGTCTCAAAATTTCGGCGATCGCGTCTTTTTTGCTTTGGTTTTCTTTGGCTGTTATTTCGGCTGGTGCCATTGGTTCGGTTGGTTTTTTGGCAAAGATGTTTTTGAAAAAGCTGCCGACGTTGCCGGTGGCGGGTTGAACGTTGTTGTTGATGGCTGAGGGAATCGGGTTGGAATTGGTGGTGGGGACAGAGGGGTTTGATTGTTGTTTTTCCAATAATGTTTGTTTGGCGGTGTCTTCTTGCGCGATTTCAGATATAGTTGATCGAATGTCTTTTTGCGGTTCGATTTGAGTGTCCAAAATCAAAGACAATTGTTGGAGTTGGGATTTGATTTCCTCCGGATGTTTGATCTCTTGTTTTTCTTTGGCGGTATCGGATTTGGCGGATTGGCTGATGCCTTCAAAAACCGGTGGGGGCAGTGGTTGCCAGGTCAATATTTTTGGTCCGGCTAGAAAAAGTAATAGATTGAGGACAAATTTGGAAAATGGTTGTTCGTTGACGGGGACAAAAGCGAAGGCGAGGGCCAACAAAACCAATGGGATTGAAATGATATAAAATAAATTACCGGCGCCAAATTGTAGATAGATCATGTACACTCCGGCGGCGGAAAAAAGCAAATACAAAAATTGCTCGAGGGTCAGAGGACCGATGATTTGGTCTGGCATTTTGATGTTTTGTGGAACTTTGTATTGGAGCATTTTTGGGGAAATTAACAATTAATAATGAATAATGAATAATTAAAATAGTTATTTGTTGTAAACTAAAAATTTTCTTTGTAACAATTCCTTGTTTTCCTGAATTTGTTGTCGGATTTTATCCAGGTCATTTTTTTGCATATTGTACCTTCGATCAAGGCGGCCCTCATCTAAAGAAGGTTCGAGGATTGTGGCATTTTTTCTAGCGTTTTCGATGTTTTTTATCAACTCTGGTGTCTCTTCAAATAATTTAGAGATATAATCATTGCTGGCATTATCTGTTTGGATGATTTTTAATACATTGTCTTCTGGCGGGTTATTATTATTGATTATTTTTGCAATGTCGTTATGGCCTTGCATTTGACTTATTTGCTCATTGAAGTTGGAGATGTTATTTACTATTAGATTTTCTGTGGTGTTTTTAAAGTGATCCCTGAGGTTTTGAATGTTGGCGGTGGGATTTGAATTGATATAATTGTCAAAATTTTGGCGTGTGTCGTGAAATTTCTGAACTGTTTCATTTAAAATATAACTATCAAAAGAGTATTTAGACAAATCTTCTGTACCAGCATTTCTTGCATTGATTAGTGGTGTAATCTGGTTAGATATTTGAGTTAAATTGTATTTGTCGGCAATATTTTTAGCATTGTCTAGACCAGAAAAATCTGGTTTTCCGTCTTTATCCGGTTTTTTTATTTCTCTTAGTAGATTTTCTAGTTGGGAAAACGGTATATTTTGATGAACACTTATGTGTTTTTGAGAATTGTCATTGATTTGGTTGTTTTGTTGCTGGCTGAATTGTTTTAATAAGTCGGATAGATTGTTTATTTGTTGTTCTTTTGGTATGTTTGGGTTCATGTTTTGTGAGGCAAAATATGATTTAACTTCAGCGTTGTAGCTTTTTAAATGATCTGGGTCTAATTCGCTAAGTACGTTTGGAATTTCGCTTGGATTTTGCACGATTCTTCTTTTTTGATCGGGGCTAATACCAAATGATGAACTCCAAAAATCAGCATCTTTCGAGTCATTGAATATTGAATTAGTTGGTTTGTCTATTTTCCAGAAATTTCCATAACTGTCTAATCCGACTTGTTCTTTTGCTTCCAAGCCTTTCATTGCTCGTCTAGCTTCATCGGATTTTTCTTGACCATATAGTGAAGGGGCGATGGCAATTTGTTTTAATGCTCCTAAATAGTTTGCCATTTCTTCTTGAAACTGGCCATCGTGTCCCTGTTTATTTCTTACTTTTTCAAGTTCATCGGGTTTTTTATCAATTGCTCCTTGCATCATATCTTTGATTTCGCTTACTTCTTTGTTTCTTACCAGGGTTTCGATAAGGTCTTTGTCTCTTCTTTTCATCATTTCTTTTGCCGCTTTTGGATCTCCTGAGGCTAGTTTATTTGTATAGTCTCCAATTTCGTTGAATCGTTTGGCGTTATCATATCCTTTTTCAGCTTCACGAAATTCGGATCTAAATGGGGCAGTGATCCATCCAAATTTACCTTCGGCCCAGGTTTTTATGCCTATGCCGGCGGCTGTTTTATTTAGTCCATAGGAACCAACATTTCCGGCAGTTTTCACTGCAGATTTCCCTGCGTCCATACCGGTTTTGTAGATTTTTCCAAAACCGTTGATGATGCTTTGGCCTATTCCGCCGATTTGGAAGGGGATGTAGATCGCGGCTATGAGAATTGTAATGCCGGCAATCCAGTTTACTAGTCCGAAAAAAGATTTTGTAAGTGTGTCTGCGTTTAGTTCAGCGGCGTAAGCAATATCTATTAGGGAAAGTAGGTGATTGATAATTTGCATATATTTTTATTTAAAATTGACTAGATGATCTTGGGTTCCAAATAATGTTGCAAGACAAATAATGAAATATATTGCCGGGCCCAAAAAGAGCCATTGGAAAAATTCGCTGATTAGTTTTTGACCGTGTTGTTTGGTGGGGGGGAAGAAATATAAAACAATCGTGATCGGCATAATCGCTATTAGGATGAATAAAACTATATTTCTTGCGAGGCACATAATAGTGAGGATTAAAATAAGGAAGGCGGGAATCATGAGAATCAGGATGAGTAAAAATTCAAAGGTCAATGTTAGAAGGACGCCGAGGCCGGGCAGAGTAAACATTGGTATCAGTCCGTATAGAAATGATGCAGCAAGCAGACTTTTTATTATATTCGCATCTTGTTGAATTTTGGGAATTACCAATTGGATGTTGCTTATTGTTATTGGATTTCCTGCAGTATCTTTTAAAGCCTCAAATTCGATGCCGGTTGTGATGTTCATCAATTGAGCTGCCAGTCCCACATCGCTTTTAAAGATTCCTTGGATTCCCATGACAAGAATATCTGAAAAATCGAGTAAAAATTTTACTATCAAAAAACTCAGATTGGCCAATATAATACTAATAATAAAATTTGGGAGTGTTTTTTTGATTTCGTAAGTTTCTATATTGATTCTCAACGCATTTGCGAAGGCAATAAATATCAAAAAGAAAACAACCAAAATATTTACGATGTACATGGATATTTGCCAGGCGTTGAATAGTATTTCGCTGTTGATATTGACGTGTAAACTTAGCTCAAGTCCCATTACAGAAGCTACGATCATGATGTATGCGATAAGGACGGGAATCATGAGGACAAATCCAAGAGCGTATTCAAGTCCATCCCAGGCGAAACTTTGGAGGGTGCTAGAAATGGCACCGGACACTCCTCCGGTCAAAAATCCTGATAGTATGTCCAGATATTCAACTGCCAAAATACCAACTGGCGCGGTGAGGGAATGTAGTATTGAATGATCCATTTTATATTTAAATTATTAATCGACGATGATAAATATTTAACTTAGGTTTTTGACTTGAAATTTTCGATTGGCGTCGAGATTGTTTAGGCTGACGCTGGCATTTTGGACAATACTGGCTCGTTCGGGATTGGTGTTGGCGGCGAAGTTGTTGGTGGCGGTGGAATTGAGCGTAGTTTGATTGAGGATGTTGTTGATTTGGTTGATATTGTTGTTGGTGGCAGTTTGGACAGGAGTTGAAGTAGTGACGACTTTTTCGGTTTCTTTAACTTGGATTAATTTGTCGAGAGTGTTGTTGACGTAAGTAATATTTTCGTTGTTTTTACCGGCATTGTTGATGAGGTTGGTAACTCTTTGGTCGCCATCAGCGGCTTTTAGAGCGGCTTGAATGTTATTTTGACTCATGTAGTTGTTAACTTGTTTGATTTGAGCAGTGCTTAGTTTAGTTTCTTTGGCGATACTGGTGGCTTGGTTTTTGGCGGCGTCGTTGAATTTTTCGTTGTAGGATTTGGCTAGTTCACCGAGAGTTACGGTATTGTTGGCGGAAACTTGTTTCTTGTCAACGTATTGGCCCAGGTTGCTTTGTGAAATATCGATTGTATTGTTTAAATTGGCGTTGAAAGCCGGTGAATTTATTAATTGTTCGACTTTGTCAGGTGAGGTGCTTTGTAGCATTTTGATTTGTTCGGGGGTAAAGGTATTGGATTTGAGAAGTGCTTGACCGTAGGCTCCGACGGCGGGCTCAGTGGCAATCAGGGATGAAAGTGAGCCGGCGGCGGCACTGATGGTGGCGCTTGAGTAGGTCGGGGAAGAAGAGTTTTGGGTGCCGGAGGATGATGAGTTTGGATTAAAAAATGTATCTGTGTCGGCTTTCATTCGTTGTTGGAATCCCAAGACTTTCTGAGAAAAATCTTTGGCTTCTTTGAAGACTCTGTCGTTTGGATCCACTTTTCCTTGGTATTGGTCTATGGCGGAGGCGGCGGCGAGGGTGGTTTGATAGGCTTTATCCAGATTTGATGTTGGTTTGTTTGAAGTTTGTCCCGGTTGAGAGGCGTTGGCATAGTCTTGGCCGGAGATTGGAGATGTTCTACCGGTGTTGCCGATTCGTATTTGTCTTCTTGTGTCCGTGCCACTGCTTCCTCTTCCTGTTGTTGTTCCGCCTATTCCTTGGCCGCCGATTGTGGTGTTGATGTTGCTGGTGTTGTTGCCTTTGTTTCTTCCGAATAATCCACCGATGAGATTACCTCCTTGTGACATGGCTCCGTACATCATCATGTTGGAAATCATTCCTCCGCTGCTGCCTGATAAGGATAAGGGAATAGTGAGGGCGGTTACGAGGACAAATATTCCGGAGATGTAGCCGATAATAGCGGAAACAAAATTTCCTTCAGGAGAAGTGTCAATGTTGTCAGTATTGGTCAATATTTCTTTGATTGCTTGCGGACTGTCCGGTAAAAATATGGTGGCAATACCAAGAATAAATAAAATTAATGGGATAATAAAAATCCAACTGAGATATTGTCCAAGCCATTTTTGACCGATGCTTTTGGTGGGCGGAAATGATAATAATATTATTCCCAGAGGTGCCAAAATGATAAGAATATACAAAATAATTTGACGGGCAATGGCTACAAAGGCAAGGGCGACAATAACTAGTGTTGGTAAGATTAAAAATAGAGCGACGATTAAAAGTTCGATGATCAAAATTATTTGTTGCATTTCGACGCCGCCGCCCAGTTTGTTGAGAGTATCAAGGATAAATCCCAGATTGGCTGTATTTTCTTGGTTTATACCTTGGCCTGCATTTTGGTTGGAAAAAATGGCGAAAATTGCGTCGAGAACATTTGTTTTGTCAGGAGAGATGTCGATTCCAGTAGTGCGATCGACTATTGTTTGAATAATTGAAGTATTTCCAGTGACAAAAAGTGAATCAACCTCATGATTAATTAGGTCGGAAAGGTCAAGCAAGGCGCGAGAAACGAGGAAGCTGAGATTGGCGAGAACGAAACCGATAATGAGTGAAGGCAGTGTTTTTTTAATTGCGTAGGTTTCGAGATTGAGGCGAAGGGTGTTGGCTAAGGCGATAGCCAGTAAAATAAAAATAGCAATAATATTTACAAAAAAGATTGAATAGGACCAACCGTCGCCGATTCTTTGGTGGGATAGACTTATTTCTGTTGAGTGTTCGATTATTGTGATTGCCAAACCATTGATTGCTTTTGTGACTCCTATAACAATGACAATTACTTTTACCAATGTATCAGTGAGTCCATCGAGTTGTATGTTGGGGGCAAAATATTTTAAGGCGGTTTGAACTATGCTGTCGCCGCTGCTTTCGGCGGCCAGGGTGGTGACCGGTTGTAAAATTAGTCTGTAGAATAAAAGGAACATATGTGTTTTTGTTTTGTTTTTGGCTGTATAAAAATCATATTATTGTACCAAATTTGGTTTGTATTTGTCAAGATTGATACTGATTTTGTTTTGTGTGCCTGTTTTTGGAGAAGATTATATTTTAGCAGTGAGGGGGTAAAATTGTAAAGGGTTGGGTGGTGAAATTTTTCTGACTTTATATTTTTTGGAATTTTTAAGACTCGAACATTGCCTTTGATGAAGAGATTATTTATCTTAGACAGGTTAAAAATTCCAAAAAATATAAAGTCAGAAAAATTATTAGGTGTGAGGGGAGAGGGAAATGATATCAAAAAAACACCTTCAAACTTTGAAGATGTTTTTTTGATTGCGAGAATTTAAGGGTTTACTTGATTTTTTGGATTACAAAACGGATGATCAGGTTGGCGGAAAGGATGATGACTAGACCAATAACAGACCAAGTGATGGTGCCGATGGCTTTTTTTCCTTGTTCTGGGTTGCCGGCGGCGGTGATGTATTGGTATCCGCCCAGGACGGCATAAGCGATAGATATCAATCCGGCGAGGGTAGTGGCGGTGTTTATAACCAATGTGAGAAGGTCGTAGATATTGGTATCAGCATCTTTGAAGGGATTTAGTTTTTTCAATTCTTCAAAAAAGTTGAAGCCGGCGGCGAGATAAAAAAGCCAGTTGTTCATGGTAATTATTTGTTAGGATCAGCTACCGGTGATAATGGCATTTGGGATACCTGTTCCACCAAAGACGACTCTTTGAACAGTGACAACGATGGCATAAGCGGCAAAGATTACTACTAGACCGATAACAGCGTTGAGTAAGGTGCGGACGGCTTTTTTGGTAGTTTCTTCATTCCCACCGGAGGTAATGTAGTTGAAACCACCAATGATCAAATAGACCACAGCGACCAAACCGGCGGCGCCCAAAATATAGTTGATGATTGTAAAGGCAAGACTTTCAACGTTGGTTTTTACAGCTTGAGGTAGAGATTCTGCGCCAGCAGCAAAAGCGGTGGCGTAATAAAACGCAGTGGCGGTGAGAGTTGTCAAGCCGGATGTGACTTGAGCAATTTTTTTGTCCATAGAACTCCTAAAAATGAATTTATATTAAATAATATTTTTTAAAATGATTTAGTTGATAACGGTGTTGGGTAAATCGGGAGCGACCACGTCTTGAATACTAATTACGATTGCGTAAGCGGCGAAAATTACAACCAGGCCGATAACGGCATTGAGTAGGGCTTTGGTAGCCTTTTTGCTGGTTTCTTCATTACCACCGGAGGTGACATACATAAAGCCGCTGATAATGATATAGATGACCGCGACTAGGCCGGCGGCTACCAGTGCGTAGTTGATGATACCAAAAGCAAAATCAGTGATATTTTGTTTGGGCCCGCCCCAGGGATCGAGGAAACTATCAAAACTAACTGCTAGAGCGGTACTTTTTAGATACAGAAATGAAAAAATTGCGACGAAGGGTTGCCAAATCTTTTTGACGTTTTGCGTTGACATTTTTCTCCTTTTTTCTCTAGTGCTAGATAATAATATATCTTAAATATTTTTAAAAAACAATGTGGTTGAAGTGGAGAGTTATCATAGGACCAAAATGATTTATTGTCAAAGGTCTTTATTTGATTATATCTATGACTGTGGTCTTGATAGCATAGGCAGCGAGGACGATTACTAGGCCGATAACAGCAAAAGTTAATGTTTTTTGGGCTTTTTTGGAGGTTTCTTCGTTGCCCTGGGACATGATGTACTGAAAACCTCCTATTATGATAAATACTACAGCGACTAGACCGGCGACGGTGAGAAAATAGTTGACGAAGGTCCAACCTAAATCTTCGATGTTATTGAATTGAATTGGTGATTCCGGTTCGGGGACTGATTCGGCGGCGAGGACGGGGGAGATTAAATTTAGCATGAAATGTAAATTAATAATTAACAATTAATAATTAACAATAAGTATAAAGTAGCAAGGCTCAGTTTTTCTATTGGGGGTGGACTTGTCTCGGGACGGTAAAATTTTTGAAGAGAATTTGATACTTGATACTTGAAGCCTGGTATATTTTTTGAGTCAATTTTTTTTATTCTATTTTTAAAACTGCTTTGATGGAACGGACGATGACGGCGGCGGCGAGGACGATGACTAGGCCGATGACAGCGTTGGTGAGCGTTTTTTGTCCGGCTTTGGTTTTTTCGTCATTGCCGCCGGAAGTGAGATATTGATAACCGCCATAGACCAAAAAAGCGACACAAACAATGCCGGCGAAGCCATAGGCCCAGGAGAAAATGGTAAAAATCAGGTCGTAGATATTATCAAATTTGAGAGGATTTTCCGGAAGAAAACTTTCCAGTTTGCCTAAAATATCATCTTCGGCGAGAAGGGTTAGTTGGTGAAAAATTATTTGAGGGAACATTTTTTTTAATTAACAATTAATAATTAACAATTGGTAATAGCTGTTTGGTGTTTTTTTGAAATTTAATGGTCAGTTGTGGAGATCTTCGATGTTGATTCCGGTGAATTTGTCCAGAAAAGTAGCGACGATGATATATCCGGTGAGAGTGACTACAAAACCGATTATGGCCCACAATAGACTACTTTTGGCTTTTTTGCTGGTTTCTTCGTTGCCGCCGGAATAGATGAGTTGAAGACCGCTGATGATGATAAATAATACGGCGACGAGAGCACCCAAACCGATTAGATTGCCGGCTAGGTACAAAACAAAACCAAGTACATCTTCAAAAGTTGCTTCTTTGGCACAATGAGCAAATTTATAGCCAAAGAGAACTAAAGGTTCGCAGGCGGTAGCCAAATAGGTGAGTGAATTAAACATTGTTTAATATTTTTTTATTTTGAGTTATTGTTGGTCAACTTTGAGCCAGACTTTGATAGTTTGGACAATCACTACTCCGGCGAGAGCGATAATAAAACCGATGATGGCGTTGGTGAGAGCTTTTTTGCCGGTTTGAACTTGTTGTTCGTTACCAGCCGAGCTGACCAAGATGTAGCCACCGTAAATAATGTAGCCGACGGCTAAAAATCCGGCAATAGACAGTAAAAAGGTGATGGCGTTGAGTAGAAATGGGGCAATCATGCCAAATAATGTCTCGTCGCCATCAAGCGGTTTGGTGTCAGTAAGGTTCGGGACGTATTCTTCGGCGCGGGCGAAGTTGGGGAATAGAAAGATGGTGGATAGAATTAAATATTTTAGTTTAGACATGATTTAAGTAAAAGATAATAAGACGTAAATTAGGTGAATGCTCCTGGATTTCCACCGGGGACAACAGTGCCGTCTTCAAGTGGGTTACCGGTGCCTTCGTTAGTTCCTGAGTAATTATTTGGTTGAGTGGTTTGGCTGCTGGTACTAGGTTCCGGTTTGGGATTGTTGATGATTTGAGGGGAAATGATGCGAAGGACGGTGTAGGCAAGGACCAATAGGGCGAGACTGACGAGGGCGGAGATGATGGTATTTTTTCCTTTGTTGATCATCTCCGGATTTCCGGAGGAAATAATCATGGTGTAGCCGCCATATACTATCATGATAATAGAGATGCCGGTAATAAGCCAGATGGCAAAAATGTAAAAATCTTTGACGTATTCACTGAGGCTGGAATATTTATTGTCGCTGGAGGTAGGTAATTGGGCGCGCACTTCGACCGGCTTATCGGCGGCGATTATCGTGAGGGGAGAAAGTAAATTGTTGTTGGTTTGGGCGTGGGATGGTTGTGGGTATATTACCATGATTCCTATCAAAAGCAGGAAAGAAAAAAGCAAGCGATTGATTGTATTATTTTTATCCATTATTGAGTTTTTGCTTTGATCATAAGGTCGGTGATATCATTTTGGGCTTTATTGAGAGCTTGTTCGGAATCGACATTGTTGGTTGAAACATCGGTGATCATTTGATTGAAAATATTGTCAACTTTATTGCCGTCAATTTTGTAGAAAGATTTTGCGTAAAAAGATTGCTGATCAAAAACGTCACTTGATTGTTTGGCGTTGTCGCGCAGAGAGGTTGGTTTGTTGGTTCTTTGATTGTAATAGCCATTTTCGGCTACAAACTTGATAAAGTCCCAAGCCCAGGCGGCGTTTTTACTTTGGCGACTAACGCTTTCTCCCCAATAATTGGCATAGGAAATTGGATCGTCGGTATCGTAGATTTGAGGAAGACGGGCAACTTTGAATTCGACGGAGGGGTCTTTGAATTTTTCGATGACTGGTTCCTGGTAAGAATAATTGATAGTCATGGCGGAATATCCTTTTTCGAAAGCCTCCAGTGATCCCATCATGGACTGATTCCAACAGAAGTTTTCACTGATAGGATCGGCGAAGCTGGTATAAAAGTTGAGTGATTTGAGTCCCGGGTAAAATGTATCTCCGGTTGGGGTACGGGTGGGGAGGGCGAAACTGGCGGAAGAATTGTCGGGTGAAGTCATATTGGTGCCGTTTTGAATCATCATCGCGTAGAGGATGTCAGAGGCCCGATTGATATTGTTGGCCGTTCCCAAAGTGACGCCGGAAGACAGGATATTGCCGGAGGAGATTTTGCTTAATTTGCGACTGTATTCGGTAAGTTGGGTCCAAGTACTGGGAGGAGAATAGTATTCATTTTTTTCCAGAATTTTTTTGTTGTAATAAAGAGCTAGGGTGTCCACCGAGAAAGGAATGGCGTAGATATTGTCATTGGCGATAAAGTCAGAAGCGGCAACGTCCACAAACATATCTTTGTATTGTTTAATATCCATGATTTCGTCGGGAATCGGTTCGATCAGGGCATTGTGTTTGGGAACCCAATCGTTGTGGATTTGAAAAATATCCGGACCTTGATTGGCGGCCAGGGCTTGAACAAGGGTATTTTCGTAGTTATCATAATTCATTTTTTTGTACTCAAAAGTGACTTTGGTTTTAGATATTTGATAATATTTTTGTTTGTAGGATTCGAATAGTGGTTCCATGGTGTCGCTGTCGTCAAAGAGACGCCAGACGGTAAGGGTGA
This sequence comes from Patescibacteria group bacterium, assembly GCA_036794765.1. Lineage (GTDB taxonomy): Bacteria > Patescibacteriota > JAHJAL01 > JAHJAL01 > JAHJAL01 > DAIRGB01. The sequence goes on from DAIRGB010000034.1 coordinate 10,917, forward strand.
TATCGGATGGACAGGGTTGACCTTTTTCGACGCCGGGACAGAGTGTTTCTTGTGGGCAGGGTGTTTTTCCGCAGCCGGTGCCGCAGTTTTGTTGTTGGCCGGTGGAAGTTAGAAAAATAATGAAAGAAAAAAGTAGAACTTTGGCGAAATGGGAAAGTTTGGTGGACATTGTTTTGTTTTTAATTGAGAATTAAAAAAACTTAGCAAACTTATCAAACATAATAAACGCTTTGAAACACTTATAAACACTTACAAACTCTTATAAACTTATTATACTGACTCAATTTTTTAAAAAGATATCGATGTTTTTAGTTGATTTATCGGCTAGTAGGATTTATATTTTCAATGTTTTCAGATATTTTTTAAATTCGGGGCCGATTTCGGGGTGGGTGAGGGCAAATTCGGTGACGGTTTTTAGATATTCCAATTTGTTGCCACAGTCGTAGTATATGGCTTTGGTAAGTTCCAGGGCGTAGCAGGTTTTTTTTCTTTCAAGTAAAACATTGATAGCGTCAATATAGTTTAATTCACGGGGGGTGTTTTCCTGTTCGAGGCGATACATAGCTTCTTCGATAGCGTTGAAATAATCTGGTTCAAATAAGTAACCGCTGATTACCGCGTAATCGGATTTGATGCGATTGGGGCCAGGTTTTTCAATGATTTGATTTATTTTTAATAAATGTGAGTTGATTTTTTTGCCGATGGCGTAGCCGTAGCGGGAATAATCTTCTGGTTTATTTTTTCGCAGAGAGCCGAGAATACAAGAAGCAGGATTTGATTGGTAAGTGGAGATGAGCTGTTGGCAGCGGCCGGGTTTGGCGACCATAATATCGTCCGCCCAAAGGACCAAAAATGGTTCGTTGCCGATCACTTTGCGAGCGTTCCAGATCGGGGTGGCATTGCCGAGAGGCCCTTTTTGACGGATATAATAAAAGTTGGCCAGGTTGGCGATGTGCCTGATTTCTTCTAGTTCGTTTAGTTTGTTGGCTTCTTCCAGGCGTTTTTCCAACTCAAATGGATAATCAAAATGATCTTCAATGGTACGTTTTTGCCACCCAGTGACGATAACTATGTCAGTTATGCCGGCGGCGACCGCCTCTTCAACAACGTATTGAATGATCGGTTTGTCAACGATAGGCATCATTTCTTTGGGGCTGGCTTTGGTGGCGGGTAGAAAGCGAGTGCCGTAGCCGGCGGCGGGGATTATTGCTTTAGTTATTTTATGTTTTTTGATCATAGTAGTATTTGCTGGGTTGCGTATTTGAAAAAATATTTTGCATATTTTTTATTTTTTTAAATCGCTACTTTTTGACAAGATTAATAAAACGCTTAGTAAAAAAATAAAAATTATACAAAATATTTTTTCAAATTTCTGTAAATTAAATGGTTATTGAAAATTGAAAATTAGAAATTAATAATTGTATTTGGGGTTTATTGTAAATTTTTTTGATCTGGAAGTAAATTGTTTTATTACACAAAAATAACTAATATTGGGGATATTAGTATTTGATGGTTAAAAATTATGAAAGTGGGCTAAGGGTGCTCACAATTTATTTATAATGTTTTTATCTTGAGGGTTTTGGTCTGGGCGGATTTGGTTTTGGGAACGCAGATGGTGAGCATGCCGTCTTTGAAGGTGGCGGCGGCTTTTTCGGAATCAACTTGAGTGGGAAAATCAATTTTGCGCGAAAATGAGCCCCAGTAGC
>DAIRGB010000035.1:0-12589 GCA_036794765.1 Patescibacteria group bacterium
GGATCCATTTCATTATTATTTTTCTGGATTCTGGATAAGAAGCGTGATTACACTTTCTTTCCAGAATGACAACATTTTTGTTTTTAAATTATAAATTGACTTATGTTTTACGCAATTACAATCGATGGACCGGCCGGGAGTGGCAAAAGCACTTTGGCCCGAAATTTGGCAAAGGAATTGAAAAGTTTTGCAGTCGTTGATACCGGCGCCTATTACCGTTGGGCAACGCATTTGGCGCTGGAAGAAAAAGTGGACTTGTCCAAACAAAAAGCTTTAATCAAGGCAGTCAAGGAAAGATTGACTTTAGATTTTATGCCTTACAATCAGGGTAATAAGAAATATACAAAATATGCGGCAAAAGTGTTGTTTGAGGGCAAAGACATAAATGAAAAACTTTATTCTAAAAAAGTGACGGACAATGTTTCCATAGTAGCGGTTTACCGACCACTGAGAGTAATAATTAAAAATAAGATAAAAGAATTGGCGAAACAGAAAAATATTATTGTGGCTGGACGAGAGATCGGTACTTATGTTTTACCTAAAGCCCAAATTAAGTTTTTCTTGGAACCACAGATTGATGTGCGTGTTCGTCGGCGATACAAAGACCACGTCAGGGAAGGTAGAGAAATATCTTTGAAAGAGTTGAGAGAAAATATTGAAAAGCGCGATTATTTGGACAAAAATCGGGAATACAATCCATTGGCAAAACCTGATGATGCTTTAGAGATCGATAATACAAATATGTTGCCATCTCGAACATTGAAAGAAGCACTGGACTATATTTACAAAAAAGAACCGGATATAAAAAACATTAAAGATCAAGCGGTAAAAGAATTGAAAACAGAGACGCCAAAAACGATAATTAACAACAACGGCAGTAGTTTTCATTCTCCCCTACTTGGTTTTGAGACTTCGCCTGTTTCTACACCTTCTTCAATTTCAACAGCTAAGAGCGAATCAATCAAGGAATTGAAAAAGAGATTGAAAGCAAAGTACAAATCAGATCAATCCGGTGGGAGTTTTTGGCAGAAGCGTTAGAATTTAAATTTCCCAATTTCCAATTTTTCCCTCACGGGATTGGACTATTGCTGACAATTTCCAAAAAATTTCTGATTTATTATTTTCAATGTCGGGCGGGTTTAAAACCTGCACCCGCGTTATATCAAAAGACCACAAAAAACTCCCGGCATATAAGTTTGGATGGGAGTTTTGCTTTGATTATGAGAAATTTAAAGACCTCACTTTTCGTAATGATGCTGTTTGTTATATATACTACTTTCTTTGTTTCTAAAAAAACCTTTTTGGTTATCAGGCAATAGATCGGCGATTTTTTGACCAACCAAATTTGCTTGTTCTCTCAGTTGTTTTAGCACTTCACGAAAATCATCTCTTTCCTTTTGGGTTATTTTCTTTCCTTCTGATCTTTTACAGAAAACCTCTTCGATGATATTTATTTTCGCAATTTTTTCGAGGGTTATCGGTTGACCGATATGAAAGATTGCTTTTCCATTAGCTTTACCCAATATACCTTTGGCAATATTGACTAGACCCTCCAAACTAATTGAGTTGCCAACAATTTCCAGGGCGGTCGGAATAATTTTTGTACCTGTTTTTTGGGCTAAATATATTGCTCCGATTTTTGGTTCTTTCATCTCTCCATCTTCATTGAAAGCATGAATGGCTATCCATGGAGTTTTGCCGATTTTAATTCTTTCAAATATGGTCTCAAAATTTTTTGGATTAAACACTCCCGATTTTCCCTTGTTGGTTTTGTGATAATCGAGGGAAATAAAGTTTTCTTCACCGCCAGTCCGAAATAAAAACATACGCTGGGGGGCAAAACGGCGAAATGAAGATGATTCGGCGGTAATCTGCATGTCGAAAATATCTCCCAATGATTTAATGGCAGCAGGGGCGTCCAGATTGGAAAAATGTGAAGAAGCGATGATATATTTGTTCTCTGGGTGCTTTTCTATTTCCGTTTTAATATCCTCTTTTCCCTTTACTTTAAACTCTTTACAAAATTGGTTTACCAGTAAATCACCCAGGGAACGCAACCTAAAATCGGTGGTTTTGCGGTTTTCTTCCACTTTAGTAGCTTTGTCCTGGTTTTTCGAATAAAATTCTCGAATTTTACCTAGCATTGGATTTTTTATTCATTTAATTTTAAATCTGATTATTGTAGCATAATATCTTGATTATTTCCAGATATAAATTGACATAAAAAAACTCCCGGCATATACGTTGGCGGACACGTAGATGGCGGGAGTTGAAAAATTAATTTTTGTTTTGATTTGTATTTTTTTCACACCCTACCCCAGGGTTTGGGAGGGTGTGAAAAATGCCGGCGGAGGGCCGATCGTCCTCCTCTCGCATCGCCCAATACCAGCGATGATATTGGGGAGCGAAAAATATTGTTATTACTGTAAATGAAAAAAGTAATAACAATAAAAGGAGGTGATCATATAAAATATTAAAATCTTTTGCCACCCAACCGGCGAGAGTGGCGAAAAGAATCGAAATGAACCAGGCCGTAAAATAATCTAGTGGCAGCCCAAAAATCCATGGGCTTTTGCTATGCCACCAGATGTTTTGTGGTTTGAATTTCTCCCACATATAGCTGGGATTAATTACAAACCACAAAAAGTCCCAAAGGCACATGGCCACAAAGTATATGGATAGGGACTGAAATTCCCTGGATAAATTCCATTCCAGCCCGAAAAAGAACTGGGAATGAAATATTATTCCAGGAAAAACGAACATAAAGGAGTGATACCCTGTTAAGGGTCTCCCTCCTAAAATTTTCATATAAATTCTGGCCCAGATTCCACGGGTACGATACCACGTGGGCATATTCTGCGCCCAACCAAACTTTCCCTCGGCCTCGACTTCTATGCCGGCGAGGACGAGGCAAAATAAAAAGAAAAAACCGGCTTTTAATAATAAAAAGGAGAAATGCAACAACATGCAAATCCCCTCCTTTCTTTGGAAAAATTTGTTGCAACAAGATATCTTGCTAAAAAATATTTTTGCTGAAAAATAGTATTTCTTGTTACAACTTTTTAATGAACAAAAGTGGCTTTATTGTAGAGCTTTTTCGGTTAATTTGCTAGGGATTTATATTTTGTGTATATGGGAGAAAAATAGTATTATAAGATAAGCGGAGAATTAAAAATTAACAATTAACAATGAATAAATATTTGTTAATTGTTAATTTTTAATTGTTAATTTTAAATATGAATATTATTAATTGGATATTTGGCGACCCCAATGTGAAGGAAATCAAGAAGCTGCAACCGTTGGTTGATAAAATTAATAGTTGGGAAGCGGAGATAAGCGGTTTGTCGGATGATGATTTAAAAGGGAAAACTAACTATTTCAAGAAAATAATCGCTGATCGGTTGGCCAAGGGTGAGGATCAGGAAAAAATATTGAATGATCTATTGCCGGAGGCCTACGCGGTGGTACGAGAAGCGAGTAAGCGAACGATTGGTTTACGGCATTTTGATGTACAAGTGATTGGCGGTATAGTTTTGCACCAAGGAAAGATTTCGGAAATGAAAACCGGAGAAGGTAAAACTTTGGTTGCTACTCTGCCTTTATATCTCAATGCTTTGACGGGCAAAGGCTGTCATTTGGTGACAGTCAATGATTATCTGGCCAAGCGCGATGCTGACTGGATGGGAGAAGTATTTTATTTTCTGGGACTGAATACAGGAGTAATAGTTCATGATCAGTCATTTATCTTTGATCCGGGAGCGGTTAGAGAAGAAGAAGAAACAGTAGAAACCAAAGGGAAACAGTTGAAATTCAGATTGAAGCAGGTCACGCGAAAAGATGCTTATAACGCTGATATCACTTATGGCACCAACAATGAATACGGCTTTGACTATCTGAGAGATAATATGGTGATTGAGTTGTCGCAGATGGTGCAGAGAGAGTTGAATTATGCGATCGTCGACGAAGTTGACAATATTTTGATCGATGAGGCCAGAACACCGCTGATTATTTCGGGGCCGGCGGAAGAATCCAATGAGATGTATCAACAATTTGCCAGTCTGGTGACAAAATTGAATGAAAAAACCGATTACAATGTGGATGAGAAAATGCGAGCCGTGTCTTTGACAGAAGAAGGAATTAGTCATGTGGAAAATTTGTTGGGCGTCAAAAATGTTTACGAAGAAAAAGGTATAAAAACGGTTCATCATCTGGAAGAGGCTTTAAAAGCACAGATTTTGTTTAAAAATGACAAGGATTATGTAGTAAAAAATGGAGAGATAATAATCGTCGATGAGTTTACCGGTCGTCTCATGCCTGGTCGTCGTTATTCTCGTGGTTTACATCAGGCGATTGAGGCCAAGGAAGGAGTAGAGATCAAACGGGAGAGTAAAACGATTGCCACTATTACATTTCAAAATTATTTTAGGATTTACAAGAAGTTGGCCGGCATGACGGGAACAGCCGTGACTGAGGCAGAGGAGCTGGCGGCGATTTATAAATTGGATGTAGTCTTGATTCCAACCAATAAAGAGGTTGTCAGGAAAGATCTGAATGATTTAATTTATAAAACTGAAGAAGGAAAGTATAACGCGGTGGCGGCGGATATTAAGGAAAAAAATTCTAAGGGGCAGCCAGTATTGGTAGGTACGATATCAGTAGAAAAATCGGAAAATTTGAGTGATTTGCTTACCAGGCAAGGGATCGAACACAATGTATTGAACGCCAAGAATCATGAAAGAGAGTCAGATATCGTGGCATTGGCCGGACAAAAGGGAGCGGTGACTATTGCCACCAATATGGCTGGGCGTGGTACGGATATAAAATTGGGTGAAGGAGTATCTGAATTGGGCGGATTGCATATTATCGGCACGGAAAGACATGAGTCAAGGCGAATTGACAATCAGTTGCGAGGCCGAAGTGGACGTCAAGGAGATCCGGGATCGAGTCAATTTTATACCTCGTTGGAAGATGATTTGATGCGAATTTTCGGATCGGACAAAATCAAGGGACTGATGGAAAAGTTCGGCTTTCCCGAAGATCAGCCGATAGAACACAAGTGGATTACTTCTTCGATTGAAGGGGCACAAAAAAAGGTTGAGGGTTACAATTTTGATATTAGAAAGAGTGTGGTGGATTATGACGATGTAATGAACAAACACCGCACGGCGATATACAAAAAAAGACGAATGATTTTGGAAAATACCAATTTGAAAGAAGAAATGCAGAAAATAATTCGTCAGGACATAGAAAGCATTGTTAATACTCATACTTCCGGAATTCAGGCGGAATGGAATTTGAAAGAGATAAATGAAAATTTTAAAACGATTGTGGGCGTATATTTTGTCGAACAAGATTTGAGTAAATTTGATAATCCGCAAGGGATTATTGATCACTTGTATGAACAGGCGGTCGTTTATTATGACCATAAAGAAAAAGAAATGACACCGGAAGTAATGCGAAGATTAGAAAAATTGGTAATGCTGAGAATCATAGACAATTTGTGGCAGGACCATCTGGATGAAATGGATTATTTACGAACCGGGGTCGGCTTGCGAGGATATGGACAGAGAGATCCACTGATAGAATACAAAGAAGAAGCATACAAACTTTATCAACAGTTGTTGTTTCAAATCAATGATCAGATATCGAAGACAATTTTTAAGGTAACAATTTTGCAAACCCCTACACAACCGGTAAAAGGTCAGGAGGTAAAAAGAGAGGCAGCACCTATAACATCAGGTAATAATCAAAATAACAGTACTGAAGGAAATGTTCGAACATATTCACGATCTGGGAGCAATGCTTCTTTGCCTCAACAAACAAAAGCCAATCCAACCGGGAAAGTAGCGACGGTCACGCGCAGCCAACCGAAAGTCGGGCGCAATGATCCCTGCCCTTGTGGAAGCGGGAAGAAATATAAAAAGTGTCATGGAGCGTAAAGATGGGAAAGTGGGTATTGATTTTCTGTTTTTTGCTTTTATTGTTTGTTCCTTTGAAATTTATCGGTTTTCTGCCGGTGAGTTCGGTAAATTTTTTAGTGGAATTTCAAGGCAAACAATATAATGGGGCGGATATAAAAATTTTATCCTGCCAAAAAAATTTTTCCGAGAGTTTGGAAGCTAACACAAAACAGTACATCTCTGAAACAAAAGACATAATCAATAATTGCTATTGGTATGTGGACAATATAAAATCCAACGAATACGCAATTTACAAAATGCTAAATCAGATGATACGTCCGTGCTCGGTGGCGGTGAATGGAGTTTGTAAAACAAATGCTGCAATTGGGAGTTTTGAGAGATATCACCAGACTTATTTTGTCCCAGAGAAATACCGAATTCACGTTGTGGACTATATAAATGACATTCATTGGACTTCGGAACCGATTATCAAAAAGACGGTAAATGAACAGATACTGGTCAAAATGTCAGATACAAAAAATATTCAGCTGGTAAATAGCGGGAGTTTTTATGGCGGATTGTACACCAGCAATTTTTTCTTTGGAACAATAGTCTTGTTGATAGCAAAAATAATATTTATTCTCTATTTTTCATCAAAATATCATCCGTTGAATAAGATAAATCCGGAAGACAAGTTGGATCAAATTGGCTTGGCGATTGACATTGAAGAAAGCAATAATCGAAAAATTGGTTTGATTTTGACCACTTTGATTTTGGGAATATTGTTTATGGGAATTTATTGGTTTGTTTTACCGGCAATACTTCACCCCAAGTTTTTTGTTTTGGTTTTCGTTTTGGGTACCTTTTTGTTTGAAATACCTCTTTTATATTTTTTTAACAGAAAAAGAATATCTTGGTGGCAAGCGTTGGAATTGGTTTTGTTGCCATATATTTCATTAACAATAATCGGCTTTGCCCCATATAGCCGTTGGAGACAATATTGATTATCAAACCCGGAATTTATCAACATTACAAAGGGAATCGATACGAAGTAATGGGCGAAGCCACGCATAGTGAAAATTTGGAAGAAATGGTGGTTTACAAAGCTCTTTATGGGGATGGGCAGGGTTGGGTACGGCCAAAGAAGATGTTTTTGGAAAAAATTAGTTTTGAGGGAAAATTGGTTGCGAGATTTAGTTTAATTGAAGAAGATGAATAAATTTTGGCACAATAAATATTTACTGAATCTGTTTGTCTTCAATGGGATATTTGTGTTGGCAAGTGGATTATTGGGGCCTCTTTACGCTGTGTTTGTGGAGAAAATCGATAACAGTGTGCTAGCGGTTAGTTTTTCTTGGGCGGCATTTTTGTTTTCCACTACATTTTTTTTATTTTTGGTCGCCAGATATGCTGATCGAGTAAGGCCGCGAAAATATCTAGTGATGGCCGGGTATCTGATCCAAACAATAGTCTGGTTACTATATCCTAGTATTTCAAGTTTGTGGCAACTGGTGATTTTGCAAATAGTGCTTGGTTCGGCCGAAGCTATGGGAGCGCCCACGTTTCAGGCTATGATCGCCGAACATTTGGACGATGGAAATAAAATTCAGGAGTTATCAGTCTGGAAAATAATTTTGAATGCAGCGACGGCAATAGCCGCAGTAACCGGAGGCCTTGTAGTAAACTTTTGGGGATTTGATGTTTTGTTTTATTTGATGGCTTGTTTAGCAATAATTTCTTTTTTGGGATTGTCGTTTAATTTAAAAGAAAGTAATGAAAAAACTCAGCCGTGAGGAAATAAAAAAGATATTTAAAAAAGTAAAGCACTTGCGATTGGCAAGTGATTTTAATGATGTAAATTTTGACGAGATAAAATATTATTCTTGGATTGACGAAACCAACAAACGCTTATTGATGTTGCGAGAGTATAAAGGAGACATGACGGGGATTGTTTGGAAGATTTATCGGGCAAAAGAGGCGGCGATGAAATTGGGGCGGTGCGAAATCTGTCTAAAACACCGAAAGAACCACGAAGTAATTTTTGTTTATACAAAAACAAAACATTTACCGAAAGGAATAGAATACAGAAGTCGGGGAAATTTTGTTTGCAGCGATTATCGGAAATGCAATCAAGACATGAAAAATGAGGACGGTATTGAAAAATTATTTGATCTTATATTACAAGATGAAAAGAATATTTGAAAAGTTATCAAAAATTATTTTTAAAAAACAAATGAATAGATCAAAACCGTGGAAAGAAATGTCACGGGAGGTGATTTTTGAGAAATTTAATCGCAAGGTGGAAGAAGTTACATTTTTGACACCTGACAACAAAAAAGAGAAGTATTGGATTCGTAATGAACAGAAAGTGGCTACTGTTTTGGCTTTAACTCCGGAGAAGAAAGTGATACTTTGCCAGCAATTTAGACATGGTCCGAAAAAAGTTTTGACTGAATTTCCTGGTGGTTTGGTAAATGAAGGTGAGGAGCCTATAGTTGCGGCCAAACGAGAACTACTGGAAGAAACTGGATATAGCGGTAAAATGGAATTGGTGACACCATATTTTGATGATGGTTATTCGACTCGGGTTAGCTATGCTTTTGTCGCGACCGGTTGCAGGAAGATTGGCAAACAAAAACTAGATACAACGGAATATATTCAAGTTAGACTATTTTCGTTGGACAGATTAAAGAGATTACTAAGAAGCGGGAATATGACTGATATTGAGGTCGGTTATCTGGGATTGGATTATTTGGGATTATAATTGTTTAAGAAAGTAAAAAAAAATTTGAATAATAGAAGGTAAGCATATGATTGAATTCAATTTTAAAAAAGAAAAGTCGTGCGGTTTTGTGGTTTATCAAAGACCGGAAGAAGGAGAGATAAAATATTTATTGGTGCGACAAGGTAATAATACCTGGGGATTTCCGAAAGGACATATTGAAAATAATGAGAGCGAATTACAGACGGCAATGAGAGAATTGAAAGAAGAAACCGGTCTGGAGGTAAGAATATTTTTGGGGTTCAAGGAGGTAATCAGCTATACTTTGGGTAAAAATGCAGTAAAAAAAGTTATATTTTTTTTGGGAGAAAGTGATACCGACGAGGTAAAGTGCGATGGAGCGGAAATTGTGGAATACCGCTGGTTACCTTACAATATCGCTCTAAGTCAGTTGTCTTTTGATGATCTAAAACGAGTTTTGGAGAAGGCCAATGTCTGTTTAAATACAATCAAGAGAAAAAGTGGCGAGATATGATTGAAAATAAATATTTTTTTTCTTATGATTATCTAGGAATAGAAAAATAATCAAGGAGAGAAAATGGACGAAACAAATCAGGTGCAGGACACCAAAGAACCAAAAAACAACAAGGTTCTTTTTTTTGTTGCAGTAATTGCATTGTTGCTGATGGTTATTGGCGGCTATATCTGGTGGAAGTCCGGGACAAACAAAAATAAACAAAACAGCGAACAAAAAATAGCAGAAGAACAAAATACAAATCAAAGCGTGTTGAGTTTTTTTGGTTTGATTGAAAATATTGAGGGAAATAGTATTACAATTCATGACGCAGTCAGTGAGCAAACCGCCACTTTTGTCCGATCAGAAAATACCTCGATAACTAAAGAAAATATTGCTGCCGAAGGTTTTGAAAAGATTAGTTTTGCGGACTTGAAGACGGGACAGACCGTTAATCTAATGTATCAAAATAATCAGACAAAAACCCCGTTGTCGATAGTTGTGATGGGTGGGACCAATATTGCTGGGGAAGTAATTGAAATAAGCAAAGATTGGATAATCGTTAAAAATCAGACTGACACATACACTATTAAATTCAAAAAACAAACCAATGTTGTTCGTCTCGGAGATAACAACAAAATGGAAAACAATTTGTCTTTCACTGATATCAAAAAGGGAAACTACGTGACAGTGACGGCGGAGAATAGATTACAAAATAAAGAAAAAACAGTGGAAGCGGATAAGATTGAGATTTTATCTCAATAAAAAAATATGATATTCAATAGAAAAACAATATTGGTACTTGTTGGTTTTGCGTTTGTTATCGGAATAGCAGCAACTTTAATCTCAGGAGTTTCAAGAGAGAAAGGTCAGGATATCAAGGAAAATACTATTGAGAAAAAAGTGGTTGGTTTTATTGATCAAATTCAAGAGGATAGATTGGTTGTCGATGATGGAAAATATATTTATGAATTTAAGAATTGGAAGGATGGCGATATTTTGTTGGCAAGTCAGGCGATGCAGGCCGAGATAGTGGATTGGAATGTTTTAAAGGAATACGCCGCGTTAGAACAAAAAATAGAGGTTAATTTTGTTCAAAAAAAAGACGAAATCAAGGTACTGGAAGTAATAATTTCTTTAAACAAAGCATGGACAGGAAAGTTAAAAGAAATTGATTTGGAAAAAAAGACTTTGTTGTTACAAGGCGACAACAAAATATTGGTGTTCGCCAATAACAAAACAAAAGGAATTGACTTGAAACCAGGTGACGAAATATCAATTTGGGTAGATTATGACCGAGTGATAAAAAAATTTATTATAAGTAAAATACAATTAAATCAATAAATGAAAAATTATTTTTTGGTATTTGTGATTGGACTATTTAGTTTTTTACTATTCGGAATGAAGACGGCAAATGCTTGTGAAAATCAGCCAAAACTGGAGATTGAAAACAAGGGAGAAATAGACGAAAAATGGGTTTTGTCAGTAGATTTATCTGATCCCAGCTGTGATTCGGTCAAGAAATTTACTTGGTCTTACGACTTGTGGAATTATCAAGGTCAAGCTTTGCAAACTATCAAAGAAAAAGAGATGAATGATGGCGAAGGAATCACTCTCAATCATGGTGATTTGGTCACGATTACTGCAAGTATGTTTTCAAAAATAACTAGTACCAGTTCTTCTGAAAGTGGTAATCCTTGTTCCAATTTACCCCCCGGCGTATTGGGTTGTTCAACAGATGGAGGCAAAACATTTTACAGCTACACCAACAAATCAGAACGTGATTCTTATGGTGGTGACAGTTATGACGAACTGACCAATACTTATACTTATCAATTTATGCCTTACTCTGATTTTCCTCTCGAGGCAACGGTAGAATGCAATAAAACCACACCCAGTGTACATTTGTACTGGATAGATTTTGAGACCAGGGCAAGAAGGGTTTCATCTTCAAGTACCGCTGATGGCGTGACTAGAAATGATAGTTTATTGTCACATGTTTTGGCATCAAGCGACGGGAGTAGTGCTTATGATTTTCGGATCTATCGGGGTAACGGGGAACAGTATGAAGCGGAAAATTGTCGGGATAATTTGCCGTATCATTGCGTACAATCATCGGTCGATTCAACGCCCATCTACCAGAGAAATAATGATTGGGATTATGAAAATCCTGAGGGCACTTTGGCAAAATATGGTTATGATGAGTTTTTGGATAATGCGGTGGTCAATAATCAATACTATCACTATTTTGCTTCATATTCCGGTTCCAGCGGATCATATGATTATTTGAATGCTGATTCAAATAATCTAACTGTTTACGTCAATTGCCCTAATATGTGATAATTTGCGGATATAAATTTATTTTTAGTTAATTTTTAAATAATGAAAAATAAAGTATTTTTTGGTCTTGCGATCTTGATTGGTATCTTGTTCCCCACCATTGAGGCAAGGGCACAAGTGGCCGGTGAGGATATTCCTCGGGAACAAGTCCAGACAAAAATTATTCAATTGGCAGACGTCGAGATAGTTGACCCAAAAATACTTAAACAAAACAACAATATAATTACTTTATCCTGGCAGTTGACCAATGGTGAAAATGTCCAACCGGACGTTAACTATGGCATAAAATTGATTAAATACATCGGTGAAGATAAGTTTCTCGTTGACGAATATCATTATGATCATGTGCTAAATATGGTCGCTGAGGAGAAAATTGATTTGGAGGCGGAATACAAGGCTCCCGCATATCTACAAGGCAAATACGAAATATGGATAAATGCCTTCAACAGCAATTCTATGACTTTTGGTTTGGCTAGAGCGGGAGATATTGAATTGAATGGTAATGGCAAATATGTAGAAATCGAAACGCAAAGTTGTTTTTTGACCTTGGAAGGTGACGAAAACCAGACTTCTTACCAACCGTTGCAGGGTTTAACTGTCGATTCCCAAGAAAAATTATTGGCTCACTGTCCGATCAAAAATCTATTGGGAAAAGAAGCCAAAATAATCGGGAAGATTCAATTGTTTTATCGGTCGTTGGCCGGAGAAGAGATTGCTTCCGATACTAAGGATGATACGTTGAATTTGAAAATTGACGAAGAAAGAGAATATGTCCAGTTGTTGCCAAAACCACTTGATGCTAAACCTCAGGCTTATGAAGCTGTGTTAAAGTTTTTTGATGAACAAGGTCAACCAGTATCAAATATGGTTGTTTTTCATTTTGTCTTGACTGGTCCATCTGCCACCATACAAAATGTTACTTTGGACAAAGATGGTTACAAAAAGGGCGACATAGCACAAGTAACAGCTTATTGGACGGGAGCGGCAGACGACTATTTGAATTCCAGGTTAAAAGAAGGCGGCACACTGAATGAGTTGCAGATGATTTTGGAATTGAAAAACGCTGAGGGACAAAGTTGTACAGAAATAAAGAAGGAAGTGTGGCCGATTAAT